>JAOZIF010000186.1 GCA_026014495.1 Candidatus Bathyarchaeum sp. | reverse complement strand
ACTTGTAATTTCTCACGCCCTTAGCAGTGAAGAACTCAAACATCACCACCAAAAAGTTTCAAAACAAGTAGCCCATGACCTGATACCAAAAATGGATGACATGAAAAAATTGCTTGAATCATCTGGTTTCACAGAAATCAGTATCAAAGACGAGCCCGGTTGTTATTTGTGTGTTGCCCGAAAATCTTAACGGGCTTTGTTTTTTGCTTTTTTCGTTTACTTTAAATGTTAAGTTTACCTAATCTTTTTAGGGCAATCTTAATGGTTAGTGATGCAGGAATTTCTAGTAAAGCCGAAGACTATCTGAGAGCAATCTATGAAATACTGAATCAAAAGGGCTTTGTTCGCATCAAAGACATTGCACGAGAATTAGATGTCAAACCTCCGACAGTAGTAGAAATGATGAAAAAACTAGACGCTAAGAAACTTGTAGTCTACGAAAAATATGGTGGAATAACCTTAACTGAACGTGGAAAACAAATAGCTGAACTTATCGAGAATCGCCATGAAACTTTCAAAAACTTTTTAGAAATATTGTTGGTCCCAAAAGACAACGCCCTAAAAGATGCACACATCCTTGAGCATGAACTAACTTCTGAAACTATACAGCAGTTTTCTCGATTTGTTAATTTCATAACAGAACATTCTGAGCGACCAATGTTCATGAAACGATGGATGCAAGAATTCCAAAAATACTGCGAAACCAGAGAAAACAAAGCGAAGAAAAAATAACAAAATTTTTGTCAATTCTCGTGTGAGTACTTATTTTAGGTTAATTGAATTAAAACCTAATTTTTCTCGGTTTTTTGGATGTGTCCTATTTTTATTCGGGCAAGATTTAGGTTCACCTAACTGTGTTTAGTGTAGTAAAACGAAAAATTAGATTGACCTAAAATTTGGTGTTTAAAATGCAATTACAACTAAACAAACTAGAACCCGGACAAAACGCCACCGTCGTTACCATCAAAGGAAGCGGCACCATCAGGCGCCGAATCATGGACATGGGAATTGTTCGAGGCTCAAAAATCAAAGTAATCCGCAGAGCACCTTTAGGTGACCCTGTGGAATTTGAAATCCGCGACTACAATTTAACCCTGCGCAAAAAAGAAGCAGAATGCATCTACGTTTCCTTGGAGGAAAAACAATGATGGAAGTTCCTCTTGCTTTTCTTTCTGCCGGATCTAAAGGAAAAATCACCCGAATCCGGGGCGGAAAATGCCTAATCAGGCGACTAAACGACATGGGACTCACCCGCGACTCAGAAGTAACGGTGATATGTTCCCATTCTTGCCCAAACCCTGGACATGGTGGACCATTAGTAGTTGAAGTCAAAGAATCTCGAGTTGCATTTGGCAGGGGTGTTGCCGCAAAAATAATGGTTCAGGAGGTTGAAGACTGATGCCAAAAACGGTTGCTTTGATCGGAAACCCAAATGTTGGAAAATCGGTAATATTCAACAGCCTTGTCCCTGGTGCTCGGCAACACGTTGGAAACTGGCCCGGAAAAACTGTCGAGAAAAAAGAAGGCAAATTTGTTCACAAAGGAACTGAACTCAAAATTGTTGACCTGCCCGGAACATACAGCCTAACTGCACGAGCCGTAGACGAACTAGTATCACGCAACTACATCGTAGAAGAAAAACCCGACGTCGTAGTTCACATAATCGACGCATCCAATATCGAACGAAACCTGTACTTCACTTTCCTGTTGATGGAACTAGAAGCAAACGTAGTTGTCGCATTGAACATGTCTGACATTGCCAAAGAAAAAGGCTACACAATCAACGCGAAGAACCTTTCCAAACATCTTGGAGTGCCTGTAGTTCCAACTGTGGCCACAGCCAAAGAGGGCTTAGACAAACTCAAAGACGAAATTGTGTATGCTACCCAAAAACAGGTCTGGATAACTAAGCCTAAACTGGACTATGGAAAAGACCTAGAAAACAAGGTAGATTCTATTGCACAGGTTGTTGCAAAAGATAATGCATTAACAACGAAGTATCCGCAACGGTGGCTGGCCATCAAACTGCTAGAAAAGGACGAAGATGCCCTTGCCAAAATCAAAGGAAGCAAAATTGAAACTGAAATTCAAGATGCAATCAAACAAGTACAAAAAGCTCTCGAAGATGACCTTGAGATTGTTCTTGCCGACAAGCGCTATGACCTAGTCAGTGAAATGCTCTCATCAAGTTTAGTCAAGGGCGCAAAAAAGTATACCATAACTGACATGCTGGACAAAGTGTTCATTCACAAGCATTTGGGAATCCCTGTTTTCATAACCCTGTTTTGGGCTATGTTCAGGTTTGCCTACGATGCTTCCGCTCCGTTTATGGAGATAATTGGTTTGGTGTTTGAATCCCTTGCTGAAGCATCAGCAGTTATTCCAAACGAAATTCTTGCATCCTTTGTGGGTGACGGAATCTTCAGTGGACTAGGATTCATACTGACCTTCATACCGCCGATATTCTTCCTGTTCCTTGGAATCGCCATACTGGAAGACAGT
>JAOZIF010000162.1 GCA_026014495.1 Candidatus Bathyarchaeum sp. | reverse complement strand
TTGATAAAAGAGCTTAAAAGCTACGATGCCGTTCCAAAATTCTTTTCTTCCGAGCTTCATGCTACTGCTGTTCCAGAGAAAGTTACTCCGGTTCCTATTTACTTTCATGGCGGGTTTGATTTGGTAACTTCTGCCTTTGAGGGTAGCGGAAATGTTTTGTTCCCTTGCACTCCGGCTGATGTTGAAGACATCACTACCAAGCTAACTGACATCCCAAGAGTTTTGGACGATGCTAATATAAACCAAATTAAGGGCGCTAGGCGTGAGCGTCTTTTTCGCAATGTCGAATCGGCAATTTTATCGTATGGTCACCTTCGTAAAATTAATATTTGCGACATTAGTGACGTTAATCCTAATGTTACTTGTAGGCGAATATTGAAGACAGGTTCTGGTATTAGTCAAATAAAAGATATTACGATTGTCTTATCGAATCGCAATGCTCATCATCGTCTAGAAGCTCCAATCCTAGAGAAGCTTAAAGAATTCAACATTAAAATTTCATTGATACGCGAAGAGTCAATTGATGCTTTTCTTTCTCATTATGTTACTTTGAAACACCCGGAAGCTTGGTTGCCGCATGTAACTAATTATCCGGATTTGGAGCTTATTTATCCCATTGGTGTCACACAAGAAGCCAAGGAGATGTTGCAATTTCAGGAGAAAATGTCAATTTTGCTGCCGTGGTTGCAATCATATGATGACAAGCGCTACAAAAATTTTGACTTGGTGATTAGTTATGAAAATTTTGTTAATTCCTGTGACTTGGACAAATTTAATGTTTTTGTCGATAGTTGTTTAGCGTTAGATGGCTGTTTTATCGTCACCGCTACCAATCCTAGCGTTTATACTGATCCCGTTTATGCTGCTCAGTCTGGGTTCGTTCCTTTAGGTTCTGGAACTGATTTCCGTGGTAGGGAAACGTCTGTCGTTTTTGACAACGTTACCAATCAAATATTTTCAGACGTTGCATGGTCTGCTACGAACTGGGTAGCTGATCTCGGTGCTAATGGATTTTTGGTAAATGTTCAGCACGGTTCCAACATTCAGATGCCGTTCCCGCGTTTTCGTGCTGATGGCATAAATAATCCATATAATGATTTTGCTGCCATAAAAGCTTCTAGTCCTTTCAGCGTGTACGTCGGTTGGAGGCATGAGATACAGGCTTTTTCAAAGATCGACGGTTCTTTGTTGTTTGGAGCAAAAAGCAAACTTTCTCGCAACCAAATAAATTTGGATCTTCCCAGGCCGCACCATAATAAGCCTGAGTTTATGACTGTTGACGATTACAAGCACATCTTTCTTACTCGAGAACATGTCTATTTTGCCCCCAAAATGGATGGTGTCAATGCGCTGTTATATGTGTTTGATGACGCGGTGATATTGCAGTACCCTAATATGGAATGCAGTTATTATACTTTTACTGGTAAACGCATGCGTGATGTTCCTAATTTTGGACATTATGCAAAGTTGACTCCACTTGCCGTTTTGCAATGTGAGTACCTCGCGACTGGAGGGCCTCTCATTAGCGAGCACGGGTCTGAACGGTATTCTGAGTTGGTTCTAGTTGATGTCGTATTCGCAATGTCAAAAATCGGTGGCAGATTTAATTGGTTCAATGTGTCCATGTCTTGTTTTGAAAGTAGGTTGTCTATTCTTAAAAGATTTGGTTCTTATTTCGGCATTCCGTTGCAGAAATATTCTGATGTTCCTTATGCTAGTGAAGAAGGAATAATCTGCCAACCTTCCTTGGCTCCTTTAGTGATAGTCACGGCGAAAAATGTCAAAATTAAGAGCACTTCCACGACCGTTAAAGGTAATGTCATCGGTGAAGACATATTTGATCGCATAAATGGTTCTGTTCCGGTTTTTTATGCTACTGAGATGGGTGACAAGTTTCGTAAGTGTCTTGTCGAAATAGACCTTTGTCACATTAGCGATGTGTGCGTCAAAATGCAAATTGTTGGTTATAAACACAGTTTCAACTCATCGATGTTTCGTGTTCCCGATTCGCCGTTCAAAATGAGCGATGTTGCTAACATTGGGGCACTTGTTGCGGAGGTTAGGGATCGTCAAAAAAAGATGGCTTCTGCACGAAAAGCGGTCATTAACTGTGCGTCTGATATCGCAATGTGGAAATCAATTAATGGGCCTAAAGTTCCGAAATGTTCTCTTCATGGTAAAGGGATAAACAGTGAATGCGCCAATTGTCTAGAAGTGGAAGACTATCGTGAACTCGTTTTTAGGTGTTACGTCACAAAAGCAGAAATGTTGCGATCTACAGGACTTTGGACTGATGTGCCTTTGCTGTATACCGACTTTCTTGAACGGTGCCGAGGCCACAATGTCGGGTCTATTTCTGACTGCATTTCCTGCAATGCCTATCGAATGTTTCGGGGCATATCTGAGCAGGTGAGTGACGCAATATCTTGATTTTCACTCAAGAGCCTGAACACGGCTATAAACTGCGACAAAAAAAAAAAAAAACAAAAAAAAAAAAAAAAGCCTGTATCTCATGCCTC
>JAOZIF010000034.1 GCA_026014495.1 Candidatus Bathyarchaeum sp. | reverse complement strand
TTGGAGAGGTGCAGGAGTGGCTGAACTGGCACGCCTGGAAAGCGTGTGTACCCCGAAAGGGTACCGAGGGTTCGAATCCCTCTCTCTCCGCAAAAATGAGACGTTCATTAAAAATTAAAACAAGTTTTGAATAGAGGCATGTTTTTTGTGGAAAATGGATTAATATTTTAAAAATCAATACAAAAACAAATTCAAAGAGATTATTAATTAAAAATTCAAATCAATTATGAAAAGACTATTCGCGTTAATAGCCGTATTTGGGATGCTGTTTTTTATGGCATCGAATGTAGCGCTTGCTCAGGAGGAAGAAGCAGCCGCCACGGAAACTGCTACTGAACAAGTAGAGCAAACATCTGCTGCAATAGCTGAAGAAGATGCTGCAGCCGCTGCAGAAGAAGGAAAATCACTTCACAGCCAGATGAAACAAAAATTTATTGAAGGTGATCCTGCTTTCATGAGCTTCGTATTGGTAGCCCTTATTTTAGGTCTTGCCTTTGCAATTGAAAGAGTTCTTTACCTTAACCTTGCAACCAGCAACACTAAAAAATTGTTGGCGAGTGTTGAAGAAGCATTAGAAAGTGGTGGTGTAGAGGCTGCAAAAGAAGTATGTCGTACTACTCGCGGACCTGTTGCCAGTATCTTCTACCAGGGGCTTGATCGTTTCGATCATGGTATCGATGTAGTTGAAAAAACAGTTATTTCTTACGGTGGTGTTCAAGCCGGTCTTTTGGAAAAAGGATTAAGCTGGATCGCACTTTTTATCGCTTTAGCTCCGATGCTTGGTTTCATGGGTACTGTAATCGGTATGATTGGTGCTTTCGATGCTATTGAGGTAGCTGGTGACATTAGCCCTTCTCTTGTGGCTGGTGGTATTAAAGTAGCTTTGATTACAACTGTATCAGGTCTTGTAGTTGCTATTATTCTTCAGATTTTCTACAACTATTGTGTAGCTAAAATCGATAGCATCATCAACAACATGGAAGATGCTTCTATCTCGTTGTTAGACTTATTGGTAAAACATAACATGAAAAAATAAGGAATAGAAAAATGGGTAAAACAGCAAAAATAGTTACGATTGTACTATGGGCTCTTATCATTGTTTCTACTATTCTTCTTGTTTCTTTATTTGTAAACATAAGTGATGTAGATACAGACCCTACTATGGGGCGTTGGATTAATTCCAACTTGGTATGGAGCTACATACTTGTAGCTGTTGGTGCCGGTGTTGCAGTTCTTTCAGGACTGTTCCACATGTTCACCGACAAAAAAGCAACAAGATCAGGGCTTATTTCCCTGGGATTCATGGCAGTAGTGGTTCTTGTAGCCTACTTATTGGCTTCTCCTGAAATTCCACAATTTATAGGAGTTGACAAGTTTTTGGCAGACGGAACCTTAAATGAGAGAGTAGCAAAATTAACAGACACTGGGCTGTATGCAACATATATCCTTTTAGGATTGGCAGTATTGTCGGTTGCATCATCAGCAGTAATGCGTTTGTTTAGATAAGTTTAATCGTGGTAATTTAAACAGGAAAAAGTTATGGCTAAGAAAATACCTGAAATACCGGCAGCATCTTTAGCAGATATTGCATTTATGTTGCTGATCTTCTTCCTGGTAACAACCACGATGGACGTTGACAGCGGTCTTCGAAGAAAACTTCCGCAATGGGTTGATCCTGCAGAATTAAAGGATCAGAATAACGAAATCAATGAAAGAAACATTTTCGTTGTGCTCGTTAACAAAAATAATGACCTGTTAGTAGAAGGTGACTACGAACAAATTGAGAACCTACGTGAAAGGGCAAAAGAATTTATGGCGAACCCATATAATGCTGAAAATTTGCCTGAGAAAGAACCAACGGAGGTACCATACTTCGGACAAGTTATGGTAACCAAAGGGGTAATTTCGCTACGAAATGACCTGGATACTCAATATGGAACCTATCTCGCTGTTCAAAACGAACTGGTTGCTGCCATTAATGAATTAAGAGACGAGTTGGCTAAACAACAGTTTGGTAAAGCATACGAAGATCTTGAAGATGACAAACAAGACGCCATCAGAAAGATCTATCCGCAGAAAATTTCTGAAGCTGAACCAAAAGGTAAAATTTAAAAGAATAGATTATGAGCAAGTTTAGAAAAGATGATGGTAAGGAATTACCTCCTATTTCAACGGCCTCGTTGCCTGACATTGTGTTCATGCTTCTGTTCTTCTTTATGGTTAGTACAACAATGCGTGAGGTAACACTAAAGGTAAAAATGCGTATTCCGGAAGCTACTGAATTGAGCAAACTGGAAAAGAAATCTTTAGTAAGTTACATTTATATTGGTGAACCTCTTCCATCGTTCCAAAAAACGTTTGGTAAGGCACCACGTATTCAGTTGAACGATCAATTCGCAACAGTTGACGAAGTACAAGATTTCGTTATTGCTGAGCGCGAAGCCAGAGATGAGGCTGAACAACCATTTATGGTTACTTCGTTGAAAATTGATGAGAATACAAGAATGAGTATTGTAGGTGATGTAAAGCAGGA
>JAOZIF010000101.1 GCA_026014495.1 Candidatus Bathyarchaeum sp. | reverse complement strand
AGTGTTAGAGACACAAAAATATGCTGACGTTGTTTTAGTCTGTGACGACGGCTCAACAGACATGACCGCAGAAATCGCAAAAAGATTAGGTGCTGACGTAGTTAGACATGACAAAAATATGGGATATGGTGCCGCAATCAAAACTTTGTTCACAACAGCAAGAGAACTAAAAGCTGATGTTTTAATTACTCTTGATGGGGATGGCCAACATGACCCGCGAGAAATTCCAAAATTGATAAAACCCATCTTGGAAAATGAGGCAGATATCGTTTTAGGGTCACGTTTTTTGGATGCTGACAAAAAAACCAATGGTGTTCCAAGATACAGAAGCTTGGGTATAAAATTCATTTCAAAATTAACTGGAGCTGCGGCTAATCATGAATTCAAAGACGCTCAGTGTGGCTTCAGAGTATACGGACAAAGGGCTCTGGGTGGTCTAAACCTTGTTGAAAACGGTATGGGGTCCAGTGTCGAAATTCTAGTGAAAGCCAAGAATCAGGATTTAAGAGTTATTGAGGTTTCCGCAGCATGCAAATATGACAAGTTAGAGCAAACATCTACTCATAATCCAATTGGGCATGGCGCAAGCGTGTTTATGTCCATTATTCAATTGGTTGTAGAAAAGAAGCCTCTAACATTGTTGGGTTTGCCAGGATTGTTTTTCTTGTTTGCGGGAATTGGTTTTGGAACTTGGATGTTAAAAGTGTTTATTGAACAACAGCAAATAATAACAAATATTGCTTTGGCTTCAATCGCTTTTACTATTATAGGAATGTTCATGGTATTTACCGCAATTACACTTTACGCAATTTCTAGACATACCCAAAAGAATGGGAACCGAACTTAGGCTAAAGTTGTGTGTTACGAATGTTAGAAATTGAAGTATGTGCGATTAAAGGCAAGTGCCCAGTTCACAACGTTGGAGACAAAATAATTATTGATGACCCAAAAATTTTGTTGCATAGAACTGATGCTCTTTGTACACACGCACTTTCATCGTTGTTGCATTATGTGTTGATTTTAGAATCTGGTGCTGATCCAGTAAAACTAGGTTTGACAAAGTCAATAGATAAAGAGCATGCTTACATTCAATGTGTTGATCCAGGGCAACCATACACCGACGGTGGTACAGTGATTTTCAAAATTACAAGAATTACTAAAAATGTATCTAAATGAAAATCAATTTTTCTCTGGGAAACTAGTTTTGGAACATAAATTTTGGTCACAAACATGGAAAAAGTGAGGAATACACATGAGTAAAAAAACCAAGATACTAGTGACAGGCGGATTGGGTTTCATCGGAACCAATCTAATTCGTGAGCTTGAAAGTCGAGGGCACAAAGTTTGGGCATGCGACTTAATCCATTCCGAGCGCCGTAACTATGTTCGATGTGATGTAAGCAAATACCGGCAAGTTGAACATATGCTTGAAAAATACAATTTCGATTACGTCTACCATGCTGCTGCAGAATATGGTCGGTGGAACGGTGAAGACTATTATGAGAACCTTTGGCCAACAAATGCTGTGGGCACAAAAAACATTTTGCGGGTGCAAGAAAAAAAACGGTTTCGTATGATCTTTTTTGGAAGCGCAGAAGTTTACGGAGACTACGATGGTCTAATGAGCGAAGATGTGATGGAGAAAATACCGATTAAACAGATGAACGATTATGCAATATCAAAGTGGGTTAACGAGATGCAGATACTGAATTCTGCGGCAATGTTTGGTACTGAAACTGTTCGGATGCGTTTGTTCAATGTTTATGGTCCAGGTGACACGTACACTCCTTATCGTGGTTGGATACCTAAGTTTATTTACAGTGCAATCGAAAACGAGCCTTACACTGTTTATCTTGGGCATAAACGAACCCTTGAATACGTTGAAGACCTTTGTAGAGCTTTTGCAAACATAGTTGATAACTTCAAATCTGGTGAAGTTTACAACTTTGGTGGCGGTGAGCAGTATACAATAAAATATGTTTCAGACCTTATACTAAAACACGTTGGAACCGACGATTCGATGGTTACTTATGAAGACGATGAACCCTTTACGACTAGAATTAAAACACCAGACGCTTCGAAAGCTGAACGTGATTTAGGCTTTAAATTAACAATCCCTGTTGACGAAGGAATAAAACGAACTGTTGAATGGTTCAAAAGTTACTACAAAAAATGATTTCTTCGCTGACTACAAAAAATCTGTCTATGAATTGAGGTAAAAACGTTTGAAACAAGAAATAACTGAAAACTTCAAAGGAAAAACAGTGTTAGTGACCGGTGGTGCAGGAGCAATCGGGTCTAATCTGGTCAAAAAAATCAAGGAATACGAACCAAACAAAATCATTATTCTTGACGACCTTTCATCTTCATACCCTTGGAATATCCCAAGAGCTTCAAACATCTCTTTTGTCAACGGAAGTATTTTGGACGATGAAACACTGAACTGGGCATTCAAACAAAAACCCAACATCGTATATCACTTAGCTGCTCATTTTGCAAATCAAAATTCAGTTGACAACCCTGAAACAGACCTGATGGTAAATGGAATGGGGACCCTGAAAATTCTTGAATACTCCCATCTTGTTGGTGTTGACAGATTAATTTATGCTTCTTCTGGGTGTGGAATCTACGGTTCAGACTCAAAGATACCCTTCGAGGAACATGATGCATCACTGAAGCTGTATACACCTTATCAGGTTACCAAAATGCTTGGAGAACTATACACCAACTACTACTACAACCTTTATCATTTACCAATTGTCAACGCTCGGTTCTTCAATTCTTACGGTCCAGGGGAAGTTCCAGGGAAATACCGCAACGTTATTCCTAACTTTATGTATCTTTCAATGAACAAACAAGCTTTAACAATCACTGGAACTGGAGAAGAAACACGCGATTTCACTTACGTTGGCGATATAGTCAGCGGATTGCTGGCGATGGCATACCACAAAGAAGCTGTTGGTGAAGCGTTTAACCTTGCTACTTCGCGAGAAATACGAATAAAAGACTTAGCCAAATGGGTCAACGAAATAACCGGAAATGATGCTGGAATAATTTTCAAAGAGCGCCGGAACTGGGACAAAAAAACACGTTTGCTTGCTTCAATCGAAAAAGCAAAAAAAACTTTGGGGTATGAACCAAAAATGAAGTTCCACGATGGGTTGAAGTCTACTCATGATTGGTTTGTGGACAACTGGATGTGCATCAAAAATTCTGCGGAATTTTAGTAACATGTTGTTTGTTGTTGTAGCTCCCAATTTTATTAAGTTTAGGATAATGCTTACAAAGCTTCTAGTTTTTTGTAGGCGCTTATCGCAGATTGTGTTAAACAAAAGTAATTTAGTGCCTCTTTTTGGTTGAACTAATGCAGAAAATTTTACTAATTAATCCTTTCCACTCGACAA
Organism: Candidatus Bathyarchaeum sp.; assembly: GCA_026014495.1. Taxonomy (GTDB): domain Archaea; phylum Thermoproteota; class Bathyarchaeia; order Bathyarchaeales; family Bathyarchaeaceae; genus Bathyarchaeum. The sequence continues at coordinate 17,208 of JAOZIF010000101.1, read as the reverse complement.
AATATCCGCAGCCGCCTCTTGGTTTGGCTATGATTGGAGCAGTTTTGTTGAAAAACGGATACGACATAGATGTATTGGATTTGCCTGCTTTGGGTTTGTCTGAAAAGGTGATTTCATCAACAGTAGCAAAAGAACAACCTGATGTTGTTGGAATAACCGCTCTTACTCCTGAGATTGATTCGGCAATTAAGACAGCTGAGATAGTGAAAGCATCTAACAGTGATATTCCGGTTGTTCTTGGTGGTGCTCATGGCACGATACTTCCTGAAGAGACATTGCGTAACACTTCTGCAATAGATGTAGTTGTGCGTGGAGAGGGTGAACAGACCATGCTTGAGTTGGTCAAAGTTTTCGGTGCAAATCAGATGTCTGGTCTTAAGGATGTTTCTGGAATAACTTATCGGTCGGGAAACATTATCAAAAGTAACCCAGAAAGAATGCCCATTTTGGATCTTGATTCTTTACCTTATCCTGCTTTTGATTTATTATTAATGGATAAATACCGTTTACACCCTCCTTTTGGGCGCCGATCACCTGCTATGCCAATTATTACTAGTCGAGGATGTCCTTACCGGTGTATTTTTTGTTCAAAATCTGTTTTTGGCAGGAAATATTGTGGAAACAGTGCAGATTACGTGATCGCTGAGATTCAGTTGTTAATTGAAAAATTTGGTATTAAAGAAATAAAATTCTATGACGATGTATTCACCTTAGACAAGAAACGAATTGTTGCTCTTTGCAATAAAATGAAAGAACTTGGTTTAGACATTCCTTGGACATGTGAAACTAGAGTTAATTTAGTAAATTCACGCCTGCTAAATCTTATGAAAGAATCTGGTTGTTACATGATTGAATATGGCATCGAATCTGGTAACCAAACAATTCTTAACAACCTTAGAAAAGATATAACTCTTAACCAGATAGTTGATGCTTTCAAAAATACAAAAGCCGCAGGAATTGACACTGTGGCATATTTCATGATCGGTGCTCCCGGAGAAACACCCAACACTATCAGGGACACAATTGAATTTGCTAAAAAGATTGATCCTGATTTCGTTCAGTTTTCTTTGACCACTCCATATCCTGGAACTGACCTTTATGACCTCGCAGTAAAAGATGGTTATGTGCCTACTGAGTGGAAAAAGTATGTTTATGCCGATTTGAAGTCTATGGATTACCCAACATTCAAAACAGCAACCTTAAGCCCAGAAGAATTAAGGAAATGGAACAAAAAAGCTTATTCTTCTTTTTACTTTAGGGGCGCATATCTGTGGAAGCGGATAAAAAAATTGGGTTCAATAACGGACATGAAGACAAATGTTGCAGGTTTACGTATGCTTATTGATCTGGTTAAGTGAGTTGCCTCTTGAATATTCTTTTTATTCATGAAGTTGATTTGCTCAAAAAAGTTGTTTTTGAGATTCATAGCTGGTCAGAGATGTTGTCTAGTTTAGGGCACAACGTGTATGTTATTGATTTTGAGCATGAATGGAGTAAAGAAAATGTACTTGATATTGGTTCTTTAAAAACAAAGGTCTTTGATAACATTAGTAGAACAACTAATGGGTCTTCAACAACTTTGATTCGACCGGGTTTTATTAAAACACCTTTTGTTGACCGAGCAACTGCGTTGTTTACTCACTACTTTGAAATCGAACGGGTTATCAACGAAAAGGAAATTGACATAATAATTTTGTATTCAGTTCCTACCAATGGTTATCAGACTGTAAAACTTGCTGGGAAATATAATGTTCCTGTACTTTTTAGATCAATAGACACTTTACACATGTTGGTTCCCACTAAGGCTTTAAGACCAATCACTTTTTCTCTTGAAAAATGGGTATACAAACACGTAGATAAAATTTTGACGTTATCTCCAAAACTTTCAGAATATGTGATACGATTGGGTGCTGAAAAAGACAACGTAGAAATGCTTCCCTTTTGTGTTGATACAAATGCTTTCAATTCTGGTGTTGGTACTCAAAAACTCAAGCAAAGATTAGGACTAACAAAAGAACATAAAATCGTAGTTTTCATCGGAACTTTATTTGAGTTCTCAGGTCTAGATTTGTATATCAAACAGTTCCCAAAAGTTGTGAAAGAAGTTCCTAACGTGAAATTGGTAATAGTTGGAGGCGGCATTCTGTTGAATAAACTCAAGGAACTTGTTACTGAACTAAACCTCAAAGAAAATGTAATTCTTACTGGGTTTGAACCGTTTGAATTGATGCCTCAGTTCATCAACATAGCGGATGTTTGTATCAACCCATTCTTAATTAATTCAACCACTCAGGATATTATCCCTGGAAAAGTAATACAATATCTTGCTTGTGCTAAACCAGTTTTGGCTACACCTCTGCCAGGAATGGTTTCCTTACTTTTTGGTCCAGAACACGGCATAATATACTCAGAAATTAATCAGTTTGCAAAGAATACCATTAAAATATTAAAGCACGATGACTTTGCAAAAAGTGTTGGAAAAAATGGGTACCTCTACGTGAAAAGCAATCATTGTGAACAGAAGATCTCTCATAGGCTATCTTCTGTTTTGAGTCAAATGGTCAAAAAACGTTTGATATTGGAGTAAAACCTGAAGATTTCCATTTTGTTATTGTTTTGGTGATTTTTCAAATGAACTTTCATTTTAGTAATAATATGTACTCTAACAAGAAACTATCCTTTTTAGATATCATTTTGTTATTGTTACATGCTACCATAGTTCTTTTTTTGTTCAATTAGGTTGGATTACCCTTAAATGAAGAAATTAGTTTTTGTTAAAAATTTTTTTCCGTTAGAAAATGACCCACGTTTGCTCAAATTATTGTCAATTTTTCTAAGTGACAATTATCATGTCACTTTTTTGGGGTGGAACCGAGATGATAGCTCGTCTTCAGATTCTCATAAGCAATTTGAGAAAAAGCAATATCAATCTAAAATATTGTGTAAAAAAGCATCTACTGGTATTGCTAGTGTGTTTGCGCTTCCCTTGTGGTGGGTGTTTGAGTTTTTGTGGTTGCTACGAATGGACTACGACGTTGTTCATGTCGTTAATTTTCCATCTATTATGCCTGCTATCATTGCTACAAAACTAAAAAGAAAACTGCTAATTTACGATATTGAAGACACGTATATCGACCAATTGACTGTTTTGCCTCAATTGTTACGGTTCATTGGCATTCATGTCGAGAAATTATGTATCACTCTCGCAAATGGTGTTGTATTAGTTGATGAATTACAAGTAGACGAATTTGGTGGTATTCCAAACCCTAATCTAACAGTTATCTATGATTCGCCATCTTCAATTGTTGAGAACGTGTCTATTGCTCCGAAAACTCATGATAACTTTGTAGTTTTCTATGCAGGTTACCTTAGTAGAAACCGAAACTTGAACCTTGATTCTATGTTGAACGTGATTGATTCCTTTGACGGCGTAACTGTTGTATTCGTTGGCGATGGGGACCTGATGGATGAAATCAAAACTAAGGCTCGCACGATGCCGAACAAAGTTAAGTATCTTGGGCGTGTTCCTTACAGCGAAGTGTTGAAACTGTCCAGTCAAGCCGATTTATTGTTTTCGTTACGCGACCCTGTTCCACTGGTACAAAAATATATTTGTGGAAGCAAATTTCTGGAAGCACTAATGTGTGCCAAACCCATAATTGTTAACAAAGGCACATCAACTGCTATCAAAGTTGTAAAGCATAACTGTGGGCTTGTTGTTGATGCCCAAAACACTGATGATGTAAAAAATGCTGTATTGCGTTTAAAAAATCAGCCGTCGTTATGTAAAGAACTCGGTTTTAACGGCAGAACTGCGTATGATGCACTTTATGGGTGGGATAAAATGAGGCAGCGGCTTTTGAATTTTTATTCTACGTTATATTCTGATTTTTACCACAATGGCGGCAACCTTTCTAAAAATCTAAGTGTGAGCAATTAAATGGAGCCATCTGTTTCGGTCATTATTGTTACTTATAACAAAAAGAAAGTTTTGCAAAGTTGTATAGAGTCTGTTCTTAATATCAGCTACTCAAACTACAAAATCGTTGTTGTCGACAACAACTCAACCGATGGAACTGCATCCATGGTTAACTCACATTTTCCTTCTGTTGTATTGCTAGAAACTTCACAGAACTTGGGATACACGGGCGGTAATAATGTAGGGATACATTATGCCCTTGAAAAACTGCAAAGTGATTATATTTTAATTCTAAATGATGATATGGATGTTGACCCCTCTTTCTTAAATGAGTTAGTTGCTGCGTCTGAAACTGACCCAAAAATTGGAATAACAAGTCCCAGACTATTCTTTTTTGAAAAACCAGACAGCCTTTATACAAAATATGGCAATTACAACTTTTACTTGGGTGTTGGCTATACACCATTAATTAACATTCGAAAACCCGAAGAAGTCAACTTAATCCCTGGAGCTTGTATTCTAATCAAAAAAAGTGTTATCCAGAAAATAGGTTTAATGGACACAAAATTTTTTCTTTATTTTGATGAGGCTGATTTATGTCACCGTGTAAGAGTGGCTGGATACAAAATACTGCACGTTCCATCTGCTAAAACATACCACAAAGTATCATATTCATTTAGTGGGCGAGTTAATCCGTCTGTTTTATACTACTCGACAAGAAATGAGCTCCTCTTCGCAAGGAAACACCTCAACCCACTATTCTTTGTTTTATGGATTCCCCGTTTTGGTTTTAGACTTTTCAATTACTTGGCAAAGTATAGAAACATCATCTTAGCACGGGCAATGTTAAAAGGGTTCTATGATTTCACAACAAACAGCTACGGGCAAGCAGTTTTGCCCAAGTCTTTCGTAACCCTAAACAAGTCTGGAAAGATTTAGATGAACTGTTTATTTCAAAAGAATCAAACAACTTGTGCATTCTGTGTTCCGAATGTTAACTTGCACAGACCGTTTCTATTACAGCTTTTTTACTGAATCAAAGATGGCACATGTTGACTGAATTCGACTCACGCACTATTTTGCGCTTGAAATACCCTATAGCATCTGTCATACTGTTACTTCCACTTGCTTTGAGCCTTTTCTGTTTTCCATCGCCTTATTTGGGCACACTTACACTACTTGCATACATAATATGCTGTGGCTTATGGTCTGGAAACCTATTTTTCAAAGAAGAACCTAAAATTAGTCAACTCCTTTTTGGAGCATTTATTGTGGTCTGCTGGATAATAGCTTTTGAAGGTTTGATTACAATTCTTAAAATGTTCGACCGTGTGCATGCAATATTACCTATGCTGTTTTTACCCTTGTTTCTTATATTAGCACAAAAAATCAAAACATGTTATAACCGCAATACAGAGAATGAATCTATTTCTATCTCGCCAAAAGATGTTTGGACCGCTGTTGATTTTAGTGCAGTAATAATTTTTGGTGCTAGTTTTCTAAGCTTATTAGTTATAATTATAAGCTCACGAACTGACGCGATGTTCTTTTCTGTTTGGGAAGTTTTGCCGTCATATTTCTGGCTGTTCATGGGTGTGAACATTTTTGCCTTTGTTTTCCTTCAAAAAAGAATTCAAAACAAAGCGTTTTGTTTTGAGATATCCATTATTTCGAGTTTCTTAATTGCATTTTTGTATTTTGGTTTGCTTGTTTTAGTTGTAAAAATATCTTTTGACCCAGACGTTTGGGGCTTGCTGTCGGGTGTTAGAGTCATATTTGAACTGGGTGGTCGAGACCCAACTGGTTCCAGTCTTGTAATCCCTTACAGTGGGTATCAATCGTTTCTTGCGACAATTGCTGTGTTTGAAGGAACAAGTTTCAATTTAACTGTGATGAAAAACGTTACTTGGTTATGGAGTCCTCTGTTTGCAAGTATTTTCATTCCTTTGGTGACATATCATTTCTTGAAAAAACTGTTCTTTAGTGTTAACAATAGTCACGTTTTCTTACTTGGTTTAATTGGGTTTATGGTATTTCCAACTTTTTGGCTTATTAGTGTGTCAGTAGCAGAGATGGTTGGTGTTATATTCCTTTATGTCAATCTTTTTTTCATAACTTTCTTTATTTCCGATAATACGCCCTATCGTGGGTTATTCTTAGTTAGTTTGACAACTATCGCTACTGTTCTTATTCATCCATTTTCTGGAACTTTTGCATTGATTGCCGATTTACTTGCCCTGCCTTTTCACTTTAAAATCTGGCGTATGAAAAATGGTCGTTATATTCTATTATTGCTTGTTATATTTTTAGGGTTATTACTGTTTCCAATACAATTTACAGTTGTGCAAGGTTTGCTCTTTAATAACAACCCATTTCAAATACAACTTCCAAGTCTAGAATCTATCAAAGACTTTTGGTTATCGACGCATTGGTTAACTAACGAGTTGACAGCTGATTCAATTTGTTCTGAGAGCTTTAATTGGATTAGGTACGTTTTGTTGTTTGGCGGATTTTGTTCAATAAAATTGATCAAAAATGATGCGAAAAAGCGAACTGGTATGTGGCTTTTTTTTACAGTGCTGGTTTTCTTGTTTAGTTGGTTCATCGTTGTAAGTGGAATAACAAATCTTCCTTATGGGACTCACAGGTTTGCTAGAGTTGTTGACATTTCCCTGATTCCTTTTGCTGCTTTCATTTTGTATATATTCTCAACAGTAGACCGGTTCTTTGTTGACATAAACAATGCTTCCTTGGATAAAATTAACAACTTCAAATTAAATTTGGCAAAAAAACTTCCAATACTGTTTTCACAGAAAAAAATATTTGCATTTATTTTGTTGACTTTAAGCATATTTGGAATGTTATCGTCTTTTTATCTGGCTTATTCCATTCCGTTATTTGACAAAAATGTTCCTGCTGAACCTGGTCGCCCAACATGGCGAACTGTATCCGCTGATGAGATGAAAATTGTTCAACTTATAAATTCATCATCAGGAACAGAAAATTACTGTATTTTAGCCAATGGATTTATTCCTAAACTTGTTGCAGGAAATTTGGGTTACCGATATGTTGATGATGAACCTAATTTAGCTCTTGCTGCTGGAACTGTACGTGATTCAACAAGTTTATTACTTCTTAACCCCGACCCCTTTTTAATCACAAAAAGTATGGTTGCAACCAATTCCACTATTGCCTTTTTCGTTACCGAAGATTGGTATGTTAAAGGGAGCTCTTTGGTGCTTGATAATTTTGAAAAACTGAAAGAATTCGCGGCAGACTATACCGTTATAGGAACTGATTACAAGTTTTACTTTTTTAAATTTGATTTAGCAACAATCTCTGGTACAGTATACAAGTACACCTACAACGTTGACGAGTACGACATTCAAAATCCAACGTTAATCGCTGATGATGAGCAAGCAACCTTTTGGTCCACTTTTGGAGAATTAGATGGGACTTTAGGAATACCCGTTCTCTCTTCTCAAAGAGATAATAAAATTAGTGGAAACTATTCTACAGAAGCCCGAATTAGCAACGGAACGAATGGTCGAGTTGGTTTTTACAGAACTTTTGAGGATGCCTTAGATTTAAGCTCAGAAAATTACATCAGTTTCTACCTTCATGGCGACGGTTCTGCAGCAAAATTTATAATATATATGATGGCTCCAACTCCTGATGATTCAACAAAAATTAGTTTTACTTTTGATTGGGATGGTTGGCGATTTATCAAAATTCCTCTTATGGCTTTTGTGACTGTTCGAGGCAATCCTGATCTGTCTGCTGTTACACATATAAGCATTCAATTTACCGATGTAACTGGGGACATGTCTCTACTAATTGACAAACTCGAAGTGAGTAAATGAAATGAACATACATTATCTGACTTTAACTTTTGACGAGGGCAATGGGGGCTTCAGAGTAATCACTAACGTTCTGAATGGTTTAGTCGCAAAAGGTCATGACGTGACTATTACCTCAATGTTGCCAAGCCGTTCACCATTCATGTTGGACAAAAAAATTGCTTTTAATCAGGCAAAGTTTGCAAAAAGGAACCTGTTTGTACTAGGGCTTTGCCGTATGTTACGGAAGTTTTCTGCTTACGATTTAGATGGATATGCTGCAATTAGAACATCTGTTTCTAAATGGCTTCCCGAATGTGATTTGAACATAGCACACTCGTATGGGGATGTTTTTCCTATTTTTGAGTCAAATATGGGTGTTCCGTTTCATTATATGCAGCATGACGAGTTAGTAATATCTTCTGACCCAGCGGCTAAAGCTGTGTGTGATGAGGCATATAATCTCCCAATCAAAAGATTGGTAAATAGTATTTGGTTGCATAACAACATGAAAGAACGATATGGTTATGATTTACCTGTAGTAAACCCTGCAATTAACCATAAAATCTTCTTTCCACGAGGTGTTAACAAAAAAAGTGACAAACGAATAGTTCTGTGTTTTGGGGGGCGACAGTTGCCTTGGAAGGGTTTTAACGATGCAATCCACGCAATGAAACTTGTAAACAAACACATGGATAATGTTGAATTTTGGGTTTATGGCCGAAAACCAATTCAATTACACGAACCGTTTCCACACATCTTCTATACAAACCCAAGTGATGAAGAGTTAGCAGACTTATACCGCACAGCTGATGTTACCATTTGTCCATCTTGGTTTGAAAGTTTTCCTTTGCCACCATTAGAGGCTATGGCCTGTGGAAGTCCTACTGTTACAACAAGATTTGGAACTGAAGACTATGCCTTTGATGGGAAAAATGCTTTGGTGGTTCCTCCACGAAGTCCCAAGTCGCTTGCAGATGCAATAATTCGTTTGCTCAAAGATGAGCACTTAAGTGAATATTTCAGAAAAGAAGGACCAAAAACTGCAAACCAGTTTACATGGGATAAGACTGTTGATAATGTTGAACAGATATTTCGGAGAATACTAAATTGAATGTTTTATTGATCAGTCCCAAATTGACGTACGGTAAATCATGGGTTCTGCTGGGACTTGCGCCTATTGTGGCTTATTTGCGACGTTATAGTGTAACTGTCAAAAAATATCGTAGTTTGTTATCAAAAGCATAGATATTACAATTATGGAATGATAAAACAATGGAAAGCTACTCAGAATACGTGAAAAAGGTTGTTAAAAACGACGATAGGTTATACGCTAAATATATTGCTAGGCCAATATCTGCTCGTTTGAGTTGGATAATTCTACAGAAGTGGGATTCTGTTACTCCTAATCACATTACTGTGATTGATTTTGGTATTGGGATACTTAGTGTTTTGTTGTTGCTTATTGCGCAAACGCCTGTTGATATCTTTGTTGCGGCTGTTGTCCTTTTCCTTTGGAGCGTATTTGACCATGTTGACGGGGAAGTCGCCAGATATAAAAACATGAAAACCCCAACTGGTTTTTTCTTAGAAATCACTTTTGATTATCTAATCGTGGCTATGGTACCTTTTGGTGTAGCCTTTTATTTGTTTAACGTTTTCAGTCAGACATCTGTGCTGTTTCTAGGTTTCATAGATTGTCTGGTTCTGATAGTTTGCGAATTTATAATGGCTAATTACTGTTGGACATTGTATAAATCCTCTAAAAATGTGTCAAAGACGGAATCTGGTCTTACTAACGATCAGGTTGAAAACCGTTTTAATGGTAGTTCTTTGTTAGTTAACCGATATACTATTCAAATCGGGAAATTGATTGCTAGAATTGCTTCGGTGATCACTTTTAGCGGATATATGGTGATTCTGTTTTTATTCTTGGCTCTGGTAGACTTGTTTGTTCCTAGCTTCATTTTGTGGAACCACCAAGTAACAATGATGCATCTATTCTTGTTACCTTATTTATTTCTTGTACCATATTCTTTTGTTGTTCTAGTAACTCAGTATATTGCTTTAAAAACTCGATTGGAATAAAAATATTGGGTGACAACTTAAAGGGCGTAATAAAATGAATCATGAACATTTTTGTCAGCTTTTGAAAACACGAGGTTTCGATTTCTATACTGGTGTACCTTGTTCCATTTTAAGCTCAATAATCAAATACATGTCTGAAGACAATGTTTTTAGTTACGTTTCAGCAACCCGCGAAGATGAAGCAATTGGCCTCGCAGTTGGTGCATATATGGCTGGAAAACAGCCTGTTGTTCTTATGCAGAACTCTGGATTAGGGCAGTCTGTGAATGCCCTTACTTCTCTTGCTTTGTTATACAAGATTCCTATGTTGCTGCTAATTTCATGGCGTGGCTTTGAAGGGAAAGATGCTCCTGAGCACTTGTATATGGGAAAATGCATGATGAACTTTTTAGATATCATGAAAATTCCTGCTGAAATAGCCGAAACTACACGATTAACTGAGCAGTTGAACCAGCTTTCAAAAAAAATGTGTAAACAAAAAACTCCTGTTGCATTAATCCTAAAAAAGGGGGTAATCACATGAGAAGATACGATGCCATCAAAGTAATTGCCACCTGCCTGACCAACGAATTCGTCATTTCGTGTAATGGAATGATAAGCAGGGAACTTTTTACAATAAAAGATCAAGAAAAGAACTTCTATATGCTAGGGTCGATGGGTTTGGCTCCTGCAATAGGATTAGGTGTAAGTTTGGCAAAACCAAACGCTAAAATCGTGATTCTTGCTGGTGACGGAAACACTCTAATGTCTCTTGGTACTCTTGCAACGATTGGGAAAACATCTCCTAAAAACTTCATATTCGTAGTTCTGGATAACGAATGCCATGAATCCACTGGTGGGCAACAAACATCAAGTTCCATAACCGAGCTTCACATTATAGCACGTTCTTCTGGTATTAAAAACAGCAAATATGTCAATTCTGTTACTACATTAAAGAAACACTTTGTTGAAGCCCTTAGTTCAGAAGGCCCCTCGTTTTTACATGTCAAAGTTGATAATGTTCGTGTGGATGTACCACGGGTTTCAATTGAGCCGACTGAAATTACAAAAAGGTTTGTCAATGCTTTAATTGCATTGCCTAGATAACCTTATTTTGGATGTTCTATCAATGAGTGCAAGACGGCGACATTCACCTGAAGAATTACGCGGCAAACTGAGAACTCTACTTGAAAACAAACAACTTGTACGTGCAATTGAGGTTCATGATGGAATCAGCGCATTAGTTGCAAATAATGTAAAACTTGAGTTAGGAAACGGTGGCGAGAACAACTTTTTAGAATTTGACGCTTTATGGGGCAGTGGTTTTACTGATTCAACATCAAAAGGACTTCCAGATATTGAGCTTGTTAGTCCCGACTCAAGACTTAGTACCATAGAACGAATAATGAATGTTACTGACAAGCCCTTGATAGTTGATGGTGATACTGGAGGAGAAATCGCTAATTTCGAGTATTTTCTAAATAGACTCGAACTTTTAGGCGTTTCAGCTGTTGTAATAGAAGATAAAACATATCCTAAACGTAATAGTCTGGATGATGGTTCAATACAAAATCTTGAGGCCCCAGAAGTATTTGCAAATAAAATTAGGCTTGGAAAAGAAGCTTTGCTCTCAAAAGATTTCATGATTTTCGCCCGGATAGAGAGCCTGATTGCAGGATTCGATGTTGAAGATGCGTTGTTACGTGCAGAAAAATATTTGCAAGCAGGAGCAGATGGAATACTAATTCACTCGAGAGAAACTGACCCCGTGCGTGTACTTAAATTTGCTAAGGAGTATTCGAAGCTATTAGAAAAAATCGGTTTTTATAGACCACTCATTTGTGTGCCTACAACTTATAACACTATCAAGGAAGAAGAACTTTGTGAACATGGGTTCAAAATTGTCATATACGCCAATCACCTGTTGCGTGCCTCAGTAAAATCGATGCAAGCTGTCTGCAAAAATATTCTGCTTAAAGGGCGTGCCTTCGAAAGTGAACCATACTGCACTCCAATAACCACCATAATGCATATGGTTGGTTTTGAAAAAATAAAGGAAAGAGACCTCCAACTATTACTCGACAAAAGCAAAGCTAAAGTAATTATTCCTGCTGCTGGAAAACCCAAAGAAACAATTATTGAATGTATGCCCTCGGCAATGCTTGACGTAAACGGAAAAACGGTTATGCAGCGTCAGCTTGATGTGTTAAGACATTGTGGAATAGCTGATGTAACAGTTGTACGAGGTTATGCCAAAGAGAAATTTAGTTACAATGGGGTAAAATATTATGATGCACCTGATTACACTACAGGTTCACTTCACTCCCTGTTTTCTGCTCAAGCCGAAATGGATCATGGATTTTTCTTAATATTTTCTGATATTTTGTTTGACGAATCTATTATCGTCAGTCTTCTTAAGAGCACGGCGGATATAGTTCTAATTGCTGATGCGTCATATCCTTATCATCGGCATGAAATCGACAAAGAGCTCGACTTGTTAATTGGTAAGCAAGAAGGTGGGTACTATCGGCAACCATCTATTGCTCTTGAAAAAGAGGTAACATACATCGGCAAGAAAATCAAAAAAGATATTGCAACTCATGAATTTATTGGTATAGCCAAATTTTCTGAATATGGTGCAAAAAATCTAAAAGAATTGTATTCCGATTGTTTAAAGAATCATAGCGGAAGATTTCATGAAAGCGAAAGTTTTGGTAAAGCTTCAATAGTTGATATGATTCAAGAAATGATCGATAGGGGATTTACTGTTAATTACATCGAGACTAACAAGGGCTGGATGGAAATTCATAATAAGAAAGACTATGAAATGGCAAAAAAGGTGGTATATTAATCATTGAACTCTTCGATACACATGATGAATCTTTGGAGCTGCTACTTACCGACAAAGATACTCTTTGGTGTAAACTCAATTGGAAAACTCGCTGAAATAACTGAATCTTTTAATCCCAAAAAAATCCTGCTAGTCACAGGAAAACAAAGCATGAAACAGTCTGGTGTAACAAAGAACATTCTAGATCAACTGGGAAATCGTTCAGTTGTTGTTTATGATAACGCAACACACAACCCCACCGTTGATGATGTTGAAGATGGAAAAATTTTTTTGGAAAAAGAGGAAGCAGATTTGGTGATCGCGTTAGGTGGCGGAAGTGTTATTGACTTTGCCAAAGCGATAGCCATCTTGGCAAATAACACTGTTTTTCTGTCAAATTATCTTCATTGTGTTGCAAAAATAGCTAACAAGGGAATTCCCGTTATAGCAATTCCCACTACTTCTGGGACTGGAAGCGAAGTTACACAATATGCTTCAATTGTAGATGCTAATTTGAAAAAAAAGTTATCATTAACTAGTGATTTCATACGTCCAGAAGTGGCTATAATTGATCCAAATCTTACTCTAACTATGCCAAAATTTGTTACTGCAACCACTGGATTAGATGCTCTTTCACAATGCATTGAGTCTTATTGGTCCAAAAATCGGACCCCTGTAAGTGATCTTTTTGCAATTGAAGGTGTCAAGTTGGTTTTCGAGAATCTTGTTGGAGCATGTAATTTTCCTGAAGACCTAACCTTTAGACGTAATATGGCACTTGCTAGTCTTTTTTCAGGGCTTGCTATTAGTATAACAAAAACTACAATTGTTCACGCGGTTTCTTATCCTTTGACTGTTTTTTTTGATGTTCCTCACGGATTAGCCTGTTCTTTTACATTGCCTTCTTTTATTCAGTTTAATTCTGAAGTGTTGGAAGAACGAATGTTGCGTCTGGCTAAAATGGTTGGTACGGATACGATTGATATTTTTGTACAAAAAGTTAAACAGCTTATTTTAGATGTAGCTTTGCCTACCCTGTTAAGTGAAGTTGGAATTAAACGTGAAGATATAGATTTGATAATTAATGAAGGGTTTAGGCCCGACAGAGCCGCGAATAATCCACGTGAAGTAACTCCAGATGAGTTACGAGCAATTTTAAGTAGAATTTTGTAACTTGTGATCACCCATGAAAGCAATAATACTGAATTCTGGACGGGGTACACGGTTATACCCGATGACTAGATATCGACCTAAAGCTCTTTTGAATATAGATTCTAAGCCTCTTCTTGGTTATCAACTTGAAATGTTAATTGATTGTGGCTTTAATTCCTTTATCTTAACAACTGGGCCGTTTGGTAATCAAATAAAAAGCTATGTAAAAAAGCAATATCCTGATGTGCGCATCACTTACGTGAAGAACCAAAAATATCGAACAACTAACTATATCTATTCAATGTGGTTAACAAGAGAGTTCGTAGATGATGACATCATCTTGATGCACGGTGATTTATTTTTTGAAAAACAATTGCTTGTTAACTTGGTAAACTCAGAATATCCAACTTGTGTACCAGTTAAAAAATCAGTTATGTCTCCTCCTGAAAAAGACTTTAAAGCCATAATCAAAAATGGGGCAATAATTCGAATTGGTGTTGATTGTTTTGGTGAAAACGCCTATTTCTTAGCTCCTATGTACAAACTTTCAAAATTTGATTATCTGAAATGGTTAACTGCAATTGAAAATGCTATCAAACAACGAAAAACCAAAATTTATGCTGAAACTGTTTTCAACACAATGTCGGATAAATTTTTACTCCATCCACTATACTTTGATAACGAAATTTGTTTAGAAATAGACACCAAACAAGATTTGAAACAAGCGCAAAAGCTGGTTAGAAAGGTTGCTTGATTGTTTATCAAACGTTTACGTTTTGGTTTCAACATGCAAAGAAATGTTACACACATGCTTCTATAACTGACTAGATATTAGTGACTAGGCGGGTTGAATTTGGAATCTGGGACGACTGCGGTTCTTGGTGCAGGATTAACTGGTCTTACCTTGGGCTACCTGATGAACAAAGAAGGGTATTGTCTAGAAGTCCTTGAGAAAGAAGCCGAATGTGGTGGACTTATTCGAAGTCTGAAGAAAGACGGATTTACTTTTGATTATTGCGGTTCACATGTAATTTTTTCAAAAGATAATATTGCCCAAAATTTCATTCTAGATCTTCTGGGCTACAACAAATTGAAAAGAATGCGTAACACCAAAGTGTTATATAACAACCGTTATGTTAAGTATCCGTTCGAAAATGGTTTAGCAAACCTTTCCCAACAAGAAAACTTTGAATGTTTGTATACTTTTTTCCAGACAACACTTAAAAAAGCGCAAAATAAACTGCAAAAACCGCGTAATCTCCAAGAATGGTGTTACTACACTTTTGGTAAAGGAATTTCAGAAAAATATTTGATTCCATATAACGAAAAAATATGGAAATATCCGCCATCAAAAACTAGTTTGAAATGGGTTGACCGTATCCCTAATCCTCCTGTCGCGGACATAGTGAAGTCGTCTTTGGGAATCGAAACTGAAGGATACACGCATCAACTGTTTTTTTATTACCCGAAGGTTGATGGAATTCAGGCTCTAGGAAACAGTTTGAAACAAAAAATAGATGATAAGATAACAACAAACTTTGAAGTAACACGTGTGACTAAAGAAAACGAAAAATGGATTATTTCAAATGGGGTTGAAGAGAAGTTTTATGACAAAATTGTTTCAACAATTCCGGTGCAAAAATTTCTTGGCGCCTTAGATACTCCTAAAGAAATCAGAAAAGCTGGACGGGATTTGAAATATGCTTCGTTAATAACTGTAATGCTTGGGTTGAACACTAATACGATTAACAATTTATCTTGGCTTTATATTCCAGACAAAAACGTGATGCCTCATAGAGTTAGTTTTCCATCAAACTATAGTCCAGATGTTGTTCCAAAAGGCAAATCTTCGGTCTTAGCAGAAGTTACTTGCAGTAAATGCGACAAAATATGGAGAATGAGTGAATCAAGGTTAATTGAACACGTTATAGATGATTTGCATTCTCTCAAAATTTTAGACAAGAAAAGCATCTGTTTTACAGCTGTTAAAAAGACAGAATTTGCGTATGTGATCAATGATTTGGATTATGAACAAAATATAACTTTGATAAAAAATTATTTGAATGCTCTTGGTGTGGACCTTCTGGGACGATTTTCAGAGTTTGCGTATCTAAACATGGATGCCTGTGTGAGAAGATCCCTAGATTATGTAGAAAACCATCGAAAGAGCGGTTTAATATAATGTTCGTTGAAACCTACAAAAATATTGAAATTTTGTCTAATGCATTTCAACTGCACTTTTTGTTGGATGTTAACAAAAATTTAAAGCTAATCGTAAGAATTAACTTTCTTCGTTGGTGTTGAGTTTGAAGGCTCTAGTTTTAAGCGGAGGTAAAGGAACTAGACTTAGACCCTTAACTTTTACTTTAGCAAAACAACTAATTCCTTTAGCCAATAAACCTGTTCTTGGTTATGTTTTAGATCAAGTGGCTGAAACTGGGATAAATCAAATTGGGTTAATAATCGCTCCTGAAACTGGTCACTATGTAAAAGAATACGTAAAAGATGGAAACGAGTGGGGCTTCAAAGTCACTTACATCACCCAAGAGCCGTTGGGCTTAGCACATGCCGTCAAAACTGCAAAAAAATTCTTGGGATCAGACGACTTCATAATGTGCCTTGGTGACAACTTACAAGGCCTCGGATTAACTACATATGTTAAAAAATTCAAAGCAAAAAACATGGATGCGTTAATACTGCTAAAGCCTGTTGAAGATCCAACAAAATTTGGTGTCGCAACACTTGATGATAACAACAACATTATACAACTTGTTGAAAAACCGAAAAACACTCAATCAAACCTTGCTATAGTTGGAACTTACATTTTTTCTAGCAAAATTTTTGATGCAATAGATCAAATCAAGCCTTCGTGGAGAGGTGAACTTGAAATTACTGATGCCATACAAAAGATGGTTGATATGGGCTATAATGTAAAAGCTGAGGCTCTTAACACTTGGTGGCTTGACACTGGAAAAAAAGACGACATATTAACAGCCAACGCCAAAGTTTTAGATCAATATGCCAAACAACAAATTTTTGGAACTGTAATTGATACCAAAATTGAAGGAAGAGTGGATATCCAAAAAAGGGCAAAAGTTGTTAATTCCACTCTTCGTGGACCTTGTGTTATAGGAGATTGTTGTGTTATTGAAAACTCTTTCATTGGTCCATATACCAGTATTGGCGATGGGTCAAAAATTGTTGACAGCGTTATAGACTATAGTGTTATTTTGGATCATGCACAAATAACCGGTGTTGACCGCCTAGAAGAAAGCTTGATAGGAAAAAACGCAAAAGTAACTAAGAACCATCGAAATGGTTGCTTAAAGCTTCATGTTGGCGACTACTCGGAGGTTGAAATATGAAAGAATACGCTCTTGAGGGAGTAAAAACATACGAAC
>JAOZIF010000163.1 GCA_026014495.1 Candidatus Bathyarchaeum sp. | reverse complement strand
CTAACTGGCGAAGTTTATCTAAAAACGGTTTTTCTACATTGATATATTCTGCCATTGTAGTTCTCGCTTTGGGTTAATACTTCTTCTGCAACTTTCACCTGTTTCTTCCCACTTAGCAAATCTTCCATTAATCCCTTTTTAAGGCTTTGCATTTTCTGTAAGTAGGATTTCTCATTGTCTAATATTGCGTCAATATTTTTAAGCCTTTCAGCAATAGCATCTGTTTCTTTCGGATTCTTTGGGATTATTAGATTGATATTTTTGATTTGCTCTTGACTAATCATTGGGACACCTGTTTGTGTGGTCAAAAGTTCAATTTGCAGTTGTCCAATGAAACTACATAGCTGATAATACAGGAAAAAATTATTGATTTTGATGTTGTTTAATAGAACCATACTTGGATTAATTGTCGCTTCACCTATTTGCCTATCAATGACAACAATTTTTCCAATTGTTCCTCTTTGAACAATAAGTAAGTCGCCAAATTGAACAATTATTTCTGGTGACTCAATATATTTTTCCATTGATAAGTGTATTGGATTCGATAAATCCAATTTGTTTTCCTTGTCAATGTGTGTTGCTCCAAGTGCTAATGGTCCAAAATCTCTCAAATCAGCTACTGTGTAGCCTTTCCATCCAACCCTTCCATTCACCTTTGCAATATCATCTACAATCTTCTCTTCCCACTCCCTCGGTATCATCCCCAACTTACTTTCTTTATACAAATCTGGTGCATCTTCGTAGCGGGGGCGGAGTTTGTTGGTGTTCAGGTCTATGCCACGGGTAAATAAATCCTGCAACATGCCTTGCTTAATGGCTTTGTATTTGGCAATGGCGGCTTGGGTTTTTTCTATTACCGCATCGGCTGTGGAGAGGATTTTGGCGATTTTATTTTGAACACCCTTGTCTTTCGGAAATCTCAGATAAGTTGTCTCAAAACTGCCTCTTGTAAGCGTAAACCGAGTAGTCCCTGCGGCTTTTTTCTCAAATTGATGCAATACATAATATTGGTTAAAGCAATATGCTTTAAACTCATCATCAAGTTGCTTTTCTTCAAACTCACGAAACCTTGTTAAGTGATAACTATAAAGAGTATTATCTAAATCCTCAATTACAACTGAAGAATGTCCAATATCGTCTGGAGTTTCAGAAGTTGGAGTAAATAATACATCACCCTTTTTTAAGTCAAAGGAATCAATTTCATGTTGTGTAGCGGATGTCTCTGATAAATAAAAGCCTTTGTCAATTCGAACAGAGTTATAAACGTCCATATAGTTCACTAATCGAACCACATGTTCATCTGGCTTAATTACTTTATCTACTCCACTTGTTTTAAAGTAGCCAATTTCTCCTATCTGTTTTTCAATCCACTCACTCATATCCTAGTTCGATTAAGAAGTTTGAAAGCGTTTCTGTATCGGCTTCTCTTGAATTCAATATCCCGTGCAGAGTTGTTGTATATTTCTCCCAAACATTTACAATTGCCTGCAACAATTGGCGTTGGTGGGCTTGCAAATAATCGTTCACAGTTTGTTGCAAGGTTTGCAGCCAGCGTTGCATTATCAGGTCTTTGGCTTCTTCGGGGCTAATGAGCAGGCGTGCCTGGTCCACCAATACCTGTTTGCGGTCTTTTATTTCTTTAATTTTTCGTTTGCACACTTTCAGTTCTTCTTCCAATTCGCTGTGTTTGGCTATTCGGCTTTCTTCCGTTTTAAGCCGTGCATCCAATCGTTGCACTTCTGCAAGCAGTTTTTCTGCTTCTTTGGCTAAAGCAGCAACTTCTTCCGTCAATTCGGGTTGTTTTTTCAATGCTTTTTCATTGGCTTTTAATCGTTTGAGCAGCAACTTATATTCCTTGTCAGCTTCTTTACGTTCACCTTTCAGTTCTTTAATGCTGTCTTTTTGTTCTTTCAGTTCCTTGCTGCGCCATACTTCGTAATCTTCTTCATTCCAAACATCATCTTCCAGTTCGTTTACTTCGTCAAATTTGGCTTGCAGTTCGTCACGCCTTGCTTCATTGTCCTTCAGTTCTTTCAGCACTTCAGGAAACTGGCTTTGCAAAATTTCATCATCGGGTATCAGTTCGGCATTCCATCCGCTGGCAATCACACTTTTTATGTCATTGGTAATACTGCTCCAATAGGCCGCAAACGAACCACGGCTTTTAAATTCGTCTAAAATCGGGAGTGTATTTAGCTTCTCGGTCAGCGTTCTTGAAAAATCATGGTAAAGGTCAAACACATTGGCTTGTCCTTCGGGTAATTTCTCAATAGCAAGAATTTGCTGTTGCCACCACTCGGCAATGGCTTCGGTATATTGGGTAAAAGCGGTGTTTATTTCTTCGCTTTCGTCAAACAGTTTTTTGATGTCGTCTTTGTGTGCAATGCTGTCCGAAAATTTTAGGTAGTTCGGTTTTAACGGCTCAAAAAGTTTAGCTTCCAAACCTGCATAGCAGTTGAAGTAATCGGTTAATGCTTTTACTTCACTTTCTGGAATCCCGCCCTGTAAATGGGCATGCACATCTTGCGGTTCAGGAGGTGGTGCATTGTCCAAAAACCTGCGTATGTTTAAATTGAA
>JAOZIF010000133.1 GCA_026014495.1 Candidatus Bathyarchaeum sp. | reverse complement strand
TTTCCGGTGCTAGTGTGGTCTTCGGCCATGTGAAGCCGGGAAAGCTGGCAATCACTTAAACCTAATTAGCATCCAATTCTTTGTACACTTCTTTCATAACAAAATAGCCTTACAGTGCCAATTTTTTATTTAAAAACAGCACCTCTCTGCTATTTTCAAACATTTCTTTTAATTCTACCTAACATGCTCAGCGAACATTTCTTGGAAATACTCAAAATTTATTACCAACTATGTGACCTTTGAGGTGTGTGACTGTTAATGAACATACAACTCGCAAGTTTACTAGGTGGCGGAGACAATATTATTTCTTGGGTTTTCCAATTTGGATACATCATCGTTTTTGTTGTTTTCATGTTTTACAGTCAACGAATTCAAATGATGGTTATGATCAGAGATGTTGAAACACATCTACGTCGTCTCAAGTCCATGAGAGACGATGGCCGAAAGGTAGCTCTAGAGACAATAAAAGAGATCGGGAAACCTGTTGGAGACCCATCTGATCGAATCGATCAATTCATGGAATACATATCAATAAGCCCACAAAACATGGATCCTTCAGGAATTGTCTGGAAACTAGAACATGTTCTTGATGTTAGAGATGCCCGCTTCAAAGACGAAGTAAAACTCATGGCACCCGAAGCAGATGAAACCCAACTAAACAACCTAGAGAACACACTGGAAGCTGCAATGGCACTACACATGATCTACAAGATTATTCGACACTTCTATTTGCTTGGCAAAAAAACTCTAAGCCTCTATGTAATCATGCAAATCCAGATGGTACTACCGCTAATAATGCAACAGGCAGACGCTTATGCTCAGGCGTTACATGCTTTCTCTGTTGGACAACCAATAGGTGACGGCGCTGGACCGCTTGTTGCAGCCAAACTAATGCAGGGGTATGAAACAAAAGACATAGCTCGTGATGTGGTTGTAGCTAAAGTGCCCATCGAAGGTCGAACAGCTTATGTTTTGAAGGCTAAAGGTCCAGGAGGAAATGTAGGCAAACCTGGAGAAGGTATAAGCCAGATTATAAAAGAGAAAAAAGGAAAAATTGCCTCAATCATCATGATAGATGCAGCGCTGAAACTGGAAGGAGAAAAACCTGGAGAAGTAGCTGAGGGTGTTGGTGCTGCAATCGGCGGACCTGGAGTCGAACAGTTCAAGATAGAAGAGGCAATAATGAAAAACAAGATTCCATTAAATGCAATCATTGTCAAGCAGGACCTTGGAGATGCGGTTTCTCCAATGCGTAAAGAAATTTTTGACGCAGCTGACCCTGTGATTGAACGAATTAAGCGTTTGATTCTGGAGCGAACTAAGAAGGGCGATACTGTGATAATCGCGGGAATTGGAAATACAATAGGTATTGGGCAATAGGTGAAAAAGATGGCTAGTAATAGTTCTGTTAAAAAAGTTTCTCCATTTATTCTAATGATGATTGTGATAGCCTTTATTTTGTCGTTGAGTGCGCTTTACGTTGCAGCTGATTCGTTAGTTAATCAAAGTGAAGCCCTTGATGGCTACTCTTTCTTGGTTATTGGTTTTGGTGGATTAGCTCTTTCTGTGTATTGGCTGTTGCAGACCCGAAGAACACCTGTGCGTGCATCCCTTGAGTTGCCCCGTGTGATAACAACGTTAGAGTGTCCAAAATGTGATTTCAAGAGCATCCGCGACTTCCAACGAGAAGATTATATCTTCAAAAAGGTTGGGTCTTGCCAAAAATGCAATGAAACAATGACTATAACTGCAGTGTATCGGGAACCTGAGAAGAAAAAGAACTAAAATTTAGTCAAGTCATGTTAAGACAGCGCAGCCGTCTTTCTCAATCAGAATCGTGTATTCTGCTTGAGCCACTGTTTTTCTTTGCTCTTCAACAAAAACTGGGTATCCTATTACAGCTTTAGATGAAAGAAGCTCAGAGAATGCGCTTTTGTAGTTGTTAGAGGAAGCAAATTTAGTCAGCCACCTTTCTGTGAATGGTAGGGTCAGAAAATTCTTTTTGATGTAACTTAGAATTTGTTTGGCGTAAGGGTTTTTCAGGGACTTGTTTTTTTGGAAACGGAAAATGTATTCTTCTTTTAGGTTGTCAACTCTGCCCGCGGCGTTTGCGACTGTTACGAACGGTTCAACTCCGTATATTTCCCCCTCTTTTAGTCTGGATGTGGAGAGATTAAAGACGTTAGGCAAGGATTTTCCTGCGTGTATTATGTACCTTCTGATAAGGTGTCCTGTGAGGTTTGAAACGGGTTTGTATCCCCGTGTTTTGATGGTTTTTTGAATTTCTGAGCCAAAACGGGTAATAGAAAGTCCGGGTCGAAGTATTTCTACAGCATGTGCTAAAGCTTCTTCTGCTGTGTTAACCATGTCATCGTATTCTGGGTTGAAGCAGATTGTTGTTGCTGTGTCTGCTATGTATCCGTCAACGTGAACGCCGATGTCCACTTTAACTACGGCTTTTTCTGGTATGGTTTGTTTGTCGTTTGGAGGTGACGTGTAATGGGCAGCAATCTCGTTAACAGAGACATTACATGGAAAAGCTGGTTTGCCTCCTTTTTCTCTTGTTAAGCCCTCTACCTTTTCACAAATGTCGATTATTGGCATTCCTTCTGTGACGGTTCTTTTGATTTCTGTCCGAACTTCCCTGGCAATTTTGCCTGCACGCTGATATTTTTGTAAATCTTCTTCAGGAACTGACATGACCATACACGTGCTTCATTAAACCTATTTGCAAGTTAAAAGAGTTAAGGATATTGTGTTTATGTTTTGGATGGATGTTTTCTTTCGAAAACCTTTAAACATGTAAACTCTACGGTTTAGCAAAGGTGGAGCAAAACTTGGCTGCTGCAGCTGACAAAAAGTCTGTTCTTGACCCTTGGGGAGCAACGGTGGTTGACGACTACAATCACCTGTATGAAGAATTTGGTATACAAAAATTTGATGACCTGTGTTCTAAAGTACCAAACCCAAACATGTACATGCGACGTGGCGTAATTTTTGGTCACCGCGACTTTGACCGTGTTCTAGAAACAATGAAACAGGGCGACGACTTTGCAGTGATGAGCGGAATTAAACCAACTGGAGAATTCCATTTGGGAACCCTCATGACCGCCAAAGAAATTATTTATTTTCAGCAGCAGGGCGCCCAAGCATTCTATTCAATAGCAGATATAGAAGCCTACGAAGATAACAGGCTGTCCTTTGATGAAACTGAAAAAATTGCGGTCGGAAACGTTGCAGACCTGTTGGCACTAGGATTTGACCCTAAACGGGGTCACATTTACAGGCAATACAAAGAGTTACGTGTCCGCGATTTGGCTGTTCATTTTGGTGCTGGCGTAACATTAGCAACCATGAAAGCAATTTATGGTGAACGCCACATTGGTCTTTATCTTTCAGCACTTATTCAGGCTGGAGACATACTTTTGCCTCAGCTCAAAGATTTTGGAGGTCCCAAACCAACTGTTGTTCCTGTGGGTGTAGACCAAGATGCGCATTTGCGGTTGACTAGAGATTTAGCCAACAAGTTTCGTCGTAAATTCAAATTTATTGCGCCTTCATCTACGTATCATAAGATTTTGAAGGGGCTTGATGGTTCTCCAAAAATGTCTAAACGGAATCCCATGAGCTACTTCACTCTAAACGAGACCCCGAAAGCTATTGGCAAAAAGATTGCATGTGCCTTTACTGGTGGAAGAGCTACGGTGGATGAGCAAAAGAAGCTAGGGGGCGTTCCAGAAATTTGTCCCATCTACGAGATTGAGATGTGCCATTTTGTCGAAGACGACAACGATGTAGTCGAGACATACAAGTGCTGCAAATGTGGAAGTCTACTGTGTGGAGAACATAAAGCTCGAACAAAACAGATTGTTATGAAGTTTGTTGAGGAGCATCAAAGAAAACGGGAGAAACTTGTAGACCAAGCAAGAGAAATCTTAGGCGTCAACTAAGTCAAAAACGGCTGTGTTTGCATTTACTCGTTAAAACCTTTAAAGCCCTATTTGTCATAAATCTAAACCAACTCTGTTTCATGTTACAATCTGGAGATGCGGAGGAGAAGTAGGTGCCTGAACTTCGGGAAAATGAACAAAAAACATTACTTGCCCTAGAACAGTTGAAAGGAAAAGCATCTGTTGAGCAGATAGTTGACGTTAGCGGGTTGGCTCACGCTGCTGTTATGAGAGGTGTGCTTTCTCTAACAGAAGATAAGTTAATCGTAACTCATGAACAAAAACAGACCCTAGTTTCATTAAGTGAAGAAGGCAGCTACCATGCACAGCACGGTCTTCCAGAAAGACGCCTGATAGACTCTTTGGCAAAGCTTGGTGGAGACGCTGCCGTTAATAGTGTTATCGAAGACGCAGGTTTAGAAAAAAAGTTTGTTTCCGTTGCTTTAGGTTGGCTTAACCGCAAAGGCTGGGCAACCATAAAACAGGGAAACCTAAACCCTCTAAAGACTCCCCCGTTTGGAGATGATGAAAAACTCATTCAACTTTTAACCAAAAAAACTCCTCTAATCGTCGAGGACTTAAGTTTAGAACTACAAAAAAGCATACCAAACTTGAAAGGCCGAAAACTAGTCGAAATCGAAGAGAAAACCCTTCGTGAACTAGAATTAACTGACGATGGCTGGGCTCTTGTTAAACAAGGAATCATTGTTCAGCAAGAAGTTAGCCAGCTAACCCCAGAGCTTATCCGAACAGGAAACTGGCGAAACGTAAAACTAAGACGCTTCGACGTGACTGCGCCCGGTCCAGTAAGTTTTCCTGGGAAGATTCATCCTGTTCAGCAGATAATTCAGCAGGTCAAAGAAATATTCCTAGAGATGGGCTTCACTGAGATTCGAGGTGATATGGTTGAAACTGCATTCTGGAATTTTGATGCACTGTTTCAGCCTCAGGACCACCCAGCACGGGACATGGTGGACACTTTTTATTTGGCTAACCCAAAACAGGGTAAGTTACCCAAAAAAGGTGTTGTTGATGCGGTTGCAGCGACTCATGAAAATGGCTGGACTACTGGTTCTAGAGGATGGGAATATAAATGGAGTCCACAGGAAGCCAAGAAACTTGTGCTCAGAACTCACACAACAGCTACAACAATTCGTTACTTGACAGAACACAAGGAGCCTCCCGTTAAAGTATTCTCTGTTGACCGCGTTTACCGCAACGAAAAATTGGATTACAAGCATCTTGCAGAGTTCCATCAAATTGAAGGAATAATTATGGACTGTAAGGTGACCCTGCGTGACCTTATGGGAACCCTTAAAGAGTTTTACAAAAAACTTGGGTTAGAAAAGGTTCAGTTCTGGCCTAGCTACTTCCCGTATACCGAGCCCTCGTTGCAGTCTACTGTTTATGTTCCAGAACTGAAAAATTGGGTTGAGCTTTGTGGTATGGGAATATTTCGTCCAGAAGTTTTGGCGCCTCTTGGCGTGAAGCATCCTGTTTTGGCGTGGGGTGGAGGCTTGGAGCGTTTGATTCTTCTAAAGCTTGGAATTGAAGACATTAGATTGTTGTACAAGAACGATTTAGGTTGGATAAGGAGGAATCCAGTGTGCCAACAATAACCTTAGACAAAGAACGTTTCTCGTCCTATGTTGGACGTAACATATCAGTGGAAGATATGGCAAAACAGCTTCCGTGGCTGGGAACAGACATAGAAGATGTTGCACAAGATTCCGTGAAAATTGAGTATAACCCAAATCGTGTAGATTTTTCTAGCATTGCTGGAGTTGCCAGAGCGTTCTGTGGGCTTATGGGCTGGGAAACTGGATTACCCAAATATGATGTCAAACAAGGAAATATCACATTAACAGTGGACAAAAGCGTAGCACAAGTGCGCCCCTACATTGTTTGTGCTACTGTTCGTGGACTAAAAATTGACTCTGATACTATCCGCGAGCTTATGGAGCTACAAGAGGCTCTGCATTGGATGATTGGCAGAGACCGAAAAAAAGCCTCAATTGGAGTTCACAAACTTGACGCAGTCACGCCCCCATTCTCGTACGTTACGTGCGCTCCAGATGGTGTTAAGTTTGTGCCCTTAGACAAAACAGAAGAAATGACCCCACAGGACGTTTTGGAAAAGCACGAAAAAGGTATAGCTTACAAAAGTCAAGTTGATTGGGCACCAAGATATCCATTGGTTGTTGATTGTAAAGGTCAAATTCTTTCGTTTCCCCCAATAATTAATGGTGAATTAACAAAAGTAGACGAAAATACACACGACCTTTTCATTGAAGTTACAGGAACAGACCTAAATGCTGTGCAACGAAGTTTAAACGTTCTAGTTACAGCGCTTGCAGACATGGGCGGCACCATAGAAACTGTTAATGTAACATACTCTGACCATGTTTTGGTTACTCCAGACCTTACGCCTCAAAAAATGACTTTGAATGTAGATTTCTCTAACATGCGCTTAGGGCTAGATTTTTCAGAAAAACAAACCATAGATGCATTGCAAAAGTCTAGGCTAGACGCAAAAATTGTTGAAAAAGGAGTTTTAGATGTCACAATTCCCGCCTACCGCACAGATATACTGCACGAGATTGACCTTGTTGAAGAAGTTGCTGTTGGCTACGGAATTTTCAGGTTGGAACCCACAAAACCAGCAACAGTAACGACAGGCAAAAAGCACATAGTTACCGAGATAACCACTGCTGTGCGTCAGATAATGATTGGTTTAGGATTTACAGAAGCCCTAAACTTTGTTCTCACCAACGAGGATGACAACTACTACAAGATGCTACAAAAACCTGAAGGGCTTGTGACTTTGGCGAACCCTGTTTCTACAGATTACTCCATAATAAGAAACGATTTGTTGCCTAGCCTAATGAAAAACTTGGCAGTCAGTAAACACCATGTCTTTCCACAAAGAATGTTCGAAGTCTCCGACGTAATCAAGCTCGATGACAACTCTGAAACATATACTGAACGAAGAATACACCTTGCAGCAGTTTCATCCCATCCAACAGCCAACTTCACGGAAATAAAATCTGTTCTCGAATCATTGCTGACTAATTTAGGCTTTGAAAACTGGACCGTAACCGAGACAAATAATCCAAGTTTTCTACAGGGAAGAGCCGCCACCATTTCATTAAATGATATGACGCTTGGTGTTGTTGGCGAAATTCACCCAGAATTACTTAACAACTTCGAGTTGGAAAATCCAACAGGCGCATTCGAGATAGACCTCCAAAAAATTATAGACAAAAACAAGTAGTGCTTGAATAGAAACGTTTAATGTCCCCCTAAGACGTCTTTTTAGTTGCGATGATAGTTGGCTGGAGCATAATCCTGCCGGAACCTTATGCGGGCTCATGCCGACGGACTCGACAGAGGATGGTGTTTTACACCTAACCGTTGACGGAGGGTTTACCCAGGCATGGGACACGGTGGGCGCGGGCAAAACTTAACCCACGTTTGAGAGAGCTCATCTGAGAAGAGCGTTTTAGCTCCGGCTGTGAGGATGCAGAGTTAGTTGCGTGGGACACACGCCCGCGACATTCACTTCTTTGGTACGTGTAAAATTTCACACTTTCATGCTGTCTATTTGTAGTCTATTAGGAGTCTAATAGCAGTAGATTGTTGAAAACTAGCTTTTTTCTGAATTTTTCTGCACTGCACCTGTTTTCAAAAAAAGTTTACACATGCATTTGATGCGTTGTTTTCCGTTAACCTTAAATACCTAAATGTTATCTATATCTAACATGAAGTTAGAAATAACTCATAAAATGTGAGAAATAAATAATGGAGGAAAAACTGTGAAAAAATGGAGCAACATAATTCGCATCTTGGGAATAGCAACCTGTCTAGTCGGCGCATACTTGATGGCTTTTGGAGAACCAATCATAGGCGCAGACCACACAGGCATCGCAACAGTTGTGGGCATAACCGGAATAGGCCTGATAAGCACTGGCAACACAGTATCGTTTGCAGGAAAGAAAAAGGAGGAACCATAAAAAATGACCGATTTTGTGTGGCCAACAATCTTACTCGTGAACGCAGTACTTGTGCTCCTTGTTGGAGTGCTTGTTTTATGGAAAATTCATAAAGACAAAAAAGCAGGTTATCCTACTAAAGATGAACGCACCATAAAGATCACTGGAAGAGCAGCTATTGGAACTTACTACATCAGTTTAGCTTTCATGGTATCACTAGCGTTGTTCATAATATTCGGAACCGAGTTTCTAGATTTGCCAGAACTTGACGCTGGATGGGCTATAATTGCAATAATGCTCGTTTCTGGTATCTCAAATGCCCTGTTAAGTTGGTATTACAGCAGAAAAGGCGACCTATGATGAGAACAAAAATCAAAGAGCTGCGAGCAAGACACAACCTGACCCAAGAAGACCTTGCAAAAAAGGTTGGAGTAAGAAGAGAAACAATACTTTACATGGAAAAAGGAAAATACAATCCATCTCTAAATCTTGCACATGATGTTGCTAAAGTTCTAAAAACAACAATAGATGACCTGTTTTTGTTTGATGACTAACATCAAAATACGCAGCTAACCCGTCTTTTCTCGTAAAGATATATGCTTGTGACAAGAACTTTTAAGTTGATAAACTAAAATGAGTGAGGAAGAGGGCATCTCACTTGGACCTGCAAAAAAGAATCGATCTTGTCATGAGAAACACTGCGGAAGTTGTAACCCCCCAAGAAGTCCGCACATTACTAGAAACAAACAACAGCCCCAACGCTTACTGGGGTTTTGAATGCTCTGGACTATTGCACATAGGCATAGGGTTGGTGTGCTCAGCAAAAATAAAACATTTAGTAAACGCTGGATTCAAGTTCACAATCTTTCTAGCTGACTGGCACTCGTGGATAAACAACAAATTAGGCGGAGACATGGAAAACATCCGCACCTGTGGAGAGTACCTCAAGCAAATCTTTATTGCCTTAGGATTAACACCAGACAAAGTAGATTTCCGTTGGGCATCAGAGATAACCGAAAACGTTGAATTTTGGGAAAAAGTCGTCCGCATAGCCAAAAGCGTTTCAGTTAAGCGAACATGGCGTGCCCTGCCTGTTATGGGGCGCGAAACAAGCATGACCGACATCGAAACAGCTTGGGTATTTTATCCCTGTATGCAAGCTGCAGACATCTTTGAGATGGACATGGACGTAGCCTGCTCAGGCATAGACCAAAGAAAAGCCCACATGCTAGCAAGAGACGCCGCAGAGAAGCTCAAATGGAACAAGCCCGTTTGCATTCACACTCCCTTACTTATTGGACTTCAAGGTCCCCAAACAGCAGAAAAAATGTTTGACGAAAATGCGGAATTAAATGTTGAAATCAGCTCAAAAATGTCCAAAAGCATTCCACAAAGCAGCATACTAGTTCACGACTCCGTAGAGGATATCGCCTCAAAAATAAAGAATGCATATTGTCCTCCCAAAGTTGTGAAAAACAATCCCATACTTGAGTTAGCTAAACTAATAATTTATCCAGAAACAGACAAATTGACCATTCCACGCCCAGCCAAATATGGTGGTCCTGAAACCTTTGAAAGCTTCGAAAGTCTTGCAAACGTTTACAGTGCAGGAAAAATACATCCCCTAGACCTGAAGAACGGCGTCACTGAATCTTTAACTGAAATACTCAGACCAGTCCGCGAACACTTCAAAAAAAATCCAGAGACGCTAGAAAAAATGTTGAAGATAGAGATAACTAGGTAAAAGAGTTGTCAACAAAAACAGAGAAACGACTAGAACGAATCTACGAAATCTTAGAACGACTAGAAAAACAATCTGCTAAAGGCACTCCAATTGTTGTAGAAGGAAAAAACGACGTTCACTCTCTTCACAAATTGGGGATATCTGGCGACATAATCTTGGCAAAAAGTTCGGGAAAATCTTTTCTTGATGTTCTTTGTGAAATCGAGCAAAAAGAAAGCCGCGAAGTTATTCTCCTTTTTGATTTTGACCGACGTGGCAAAGAATGGACTCAGCGCTTGTCTAGCAGCTTGGAAAGGCTGAAAATAACTCCAAACCTCATTTTTTGGAGGCTGATTTTAGGTTTGGTAGGTCATGATGTTAAAGACATCGAAGGTTTAGCAAGTTATATTGAAACTTTGAAAAATAAACGCTTAATGTCGTAAAGTATAATAGACACTGAAGACCTAAAACAGATTTGTCTCAGTTTTCACGGGGACAATATTATGATTGAGGTGACTAGAAACGAAATCAGCACAAACTGTTACGATAAAGTATGTTATTCGCGCCCGATTCGAAGTGGAGGGAGTAGTTGAAAAGCCGGATGTGATCGGGGCACTTTTTGGACAAACTGAAGGATTGTTTGGACCAGAACTCGACCTCCGTGAACTCCAAAAATCAGGTAGAATCGGCAGAATAGAAATTAGTTTAGACTCAAAACAAGATAAAACAACAGGAAAAATAAACATCCCAACAAGCCTAGACCGTGTCTCAACTGCAATTATCGCAGCTAGCATTGAAAGCATAGACCGGGTAGGACCCTGCAAAGCGTCTGTTATTCTAAACAAAATAGAGGATATACGTGACGCTAGACGAAGAATCATTATAGACCGCGCCAAAGACGTTCTTCAGAAATGGACCGTCGAAACAATGCCCGGCACGGACGAAATTTTCAGGGAAGTCTCAGAAATGTTGAGGCTCGCACGGGTTGAAAAATATGGACCTGAAGGATTAACTGCGGGACCAGAACTTAATCGTGCAAAACAGATAATTGTCGTGGAAGGACGAGCAGACGTAATTAATCTTCTAAGAGCTGGAATACAAAACACAATAGCAGTAGAAGGCGCTAAAATCCCACAAAGTATAATCAAACTATGCAATGAACGAGAAGCCACTGCGTTTCTAGATGGTGACCGAGGCGGAGACCTTATTCTCAAGGAACTTCAACAAGTAACCACTCTAAAGTATGTTGCTAGAGCACCTAGAGGCAAAGAAGTAGAAGACCTAACCTTCAAAGAGATTGAAAAAGCCCTAAAATCCAAAGTTGCAGTCGAAAAAGTCAAAGTGGTCAAAAAGAAGGAACGCCGAAAGAAAATAGTTCCAAAGCAAATCGCTGAAACCGCAAAAGAGTTAGGTGGAACTTTGGAAGCTGTTCTCCTTGACGCACAAATGAAGCAGGTGGGTCGTATGCCCGTAAGAGAACTTGCAGAGAAACTTCAGCAAATGAAAGATATCGATACCGTAGTCTTTGATGGTGTAATAACTCAGAGGCTCGTGGATATCGCTGCAGAACGAAACGTTAACTATCTTGTAGCTGCCCGTGTTTCAGCTGCAATGAAACAGCCATTAAAACTAAAACTAATGACGTTCGAGGAAATCTTAGCTTAGACCGCAAAAATCGAGAAAAGTAAATGTGTTATGGAGGCAAACAGAGTCTCCTTACATTTGGTTTGATTAGTCTTCCAGACTAGATAAAATCTATTTTTGGAACCTAATCTCTTGCCTTTTTCTTACAAATGATGTTATTTTATGCATTTTTTATTTCTCACAAACTAAACAGAATCTTAACAGCAAACTGAGGAAACAATACTCCAATACGCTTTTAACGGTTTTAGCAATCACTAGTACATTGTTCTCGTTTGGAAAGGATAGAGTTTTTTTGAAAATTTTTCGAATAGACCTCAAGAAAAGATTCGTTAAGCTCATGCCAGAGAGTCTAGACGACCTGTGGCACTTGTACAACATAATTCTCACAAAGGATGAGGTTCACGCCCGTACAACTAGACAAGTGAAGCCGGATGATCAGTATGCAAGACCAACCAAAGCAAAAAGAGTCCCCGTCAATCTGGGCGTGCAAGTTGAAAAAATGTACTGGGACAGAGTTCTCAATAGATTGAGAATAACAGGAATCGTAGTTGATGCACCTGAAAAATTGAGCATAAATGGTTCTCGGCACACAATTAGTATTTCTGTTAATACGCCTCTAACTATTGTTAAAAAGCGCTGGCTAAAACACCATCTGGACCGCTTAAAGCGAGCAAGCAAACTCACAGCTGCACCCCTCACCATAATCTCGATAGACGACGAAGAATATTGTGTCGCTATCTTGCGTCAATATGGTATCGACGTGAAAACTGGAGAGCGAACTAAACTTCCAGGAAAGTTTGAGGCAGAAAAAAGAGTAAAAGCAAAACAGCTGTTTTTTAAGGGTGCACTTAAGTCTTTGCGGGAAGCATGGGCTCCAATTAAGAGTCCGATAGTTATTATTGGACCCGGATTCATCAAGGATGATTTTGGTGATTATGTTAAGAGTGAATCTAAAGACCTTGCAGCATCCATTATTGGCATAAAAGGAGTAAACAGTGCAGGTTTATCTGGAATACAAGAATCACTTCGCTCAGGCATTCTTGCTAACATGCTACAACACCTGAGAGTAACTGACGAAATGAATGCTATGGAAGAGTTCTTAGCACGACTTGGAAAAGGCAAGAACACAATAACTTACGGACTTGATGATGTTAAAAAAGCAACAAATTATGGCGCAGTTGAAAAACTTCTAGTTGCCGATTCAACCCTAAGAGAAACCACAGACGAAAAGAGAATAGCCCTAGAAAATGTAATGAAAAATGTTGAAGAAGCTCGTGGAGACGTCATGGTCCTAAGTACCGAACACGAAGCAGGAACCAAACTACTTTCACTTGGTGGTATTGCAGCCCTTCTGCGGTTTCCGTTGCCCTAGCCGCTAGTCAATTATTTTCTGTAAAATCTTATGCGCCTGCGAACAGCAGGATTATGGTCCGCAAGTTTCTTCATTGCCTGCTCAAACGTTTCGTCGAAATCTAATTCTCTTTCAATAAAAACTCCTGTTCTTCCCACCTCATCACGGCGTAGAAGTGCACGTGTACGGTCCAATACTGTGTTCAAAGAGACTCCCAAACGGTTAGCAGACTCTTTTTCGCGACCTACGACTGTGCTCTCTGTATGCCCATGTGTTGTGGGTTCTATAAGCATGAGTCGCTTGTCTACTCCTAAAACCCTTTTTTCCTCTTTTAGGGTGGAAAGTGTGGCTTCGCCCCCAAACCTATAAAACTCCTTTTCGACTGGACGCAGCTTCACCAAAGGAAACGAGAGACTAGTTTGATGGTTCAATTCAATGTATCCTTTCAAGGCGTATAATGGTGTGGCCTGTATAATTTTTCTTTGATAACCCTGAAAACCAGACCGCTCAAGCACCGTTTCTACAATAAATGAAGAAGGAGGTTCTGGCAAGAACACATCTATGTCACTTGTTTCCGAAACATCACCCCTAGCAATGCTTCCATTAACAATAGGTCGTAGATGACATTTATTCAAAGCCTCCATTATCTGAATAGTTTGTAACCTTAATTGTTTCAAAAGTTCCCAACGTTTCTTATCATAGATAATTTCTACTTGTTCTGCACGTTTCATCGGCTTAGCCATTTCACTTCACCGGTTCAAGTAAATCTTTCATCCAGTCCAAGTAACCCGGTGAGCCATTTACTATAGGAAGCGCCAAAATCTCCGGAGTATCGTAGCTGTGAAGTTCCGTCACTCTTTTCGAGAGCTTTTCAAAGAGGTTTTCATGGGACTTCATGATTGCTACTGTCTCTGTTTCTTGCTCTATTTTTCCTTGCCACCAAAAAAAAGAAGAAACATGTTCCACGATGTTAGCACAGGCAATTAACCGTTCTTCCAGCAGAGTGCGAACGATATTCACGGTTTCTTCTTTGTTTGATGCTGTCATAATCACAATATTGTATGACATAAGTTCTCCCAAAAAGACTATAGATAAGTGCTATTTTTAAGTAAATCAAAGCTCAAAGCCAATAAAGAAATATTTGACGCCAATGTAGCGTTTAACAAAGGTTTTTAACATGATTATGTCTGGAGTTGACGAAGCCGGTCGAGGACCCGTTATTGGTCCATTAGTCGTAGCCGGCGTTTCACTTGATGAGAAAGATTTGCCAAAGCTAGTGGACCTTGGCGTGAAAGACTCTAAGCTTCTATCTGCACAGAAACGCGAAACACTTGCCAAGCAGATAAAAGAGTTGGCTCTAAATTGTCATGTCGTGTTTTTGTCACCTGCTGAGATTGATCATGTTGTTGAGACTGGAAAGAGACTTCATCGATTGAATCGTTTCGAAGCTCAGGCAATGGCTAAAGTGATAACTATTCTTAAACCCGATGTGGTCTATGTTGATGCATCAGATGTTAGTGCAGAACGATTTGGAGAGCACATCGCAGAGAACCTCGATTTTTCGCTCAAAATTGTTTCTGAACACAAGGCAGACTTAACATATCCTATTGTATCTGCTGCTTCCATAATAGCAAAAGTGGAACGTGATATGGTTATTTCAAGTCTGCAAAAAAAACACGGTGATATTGGCTGTGGTTACCCAAGCGATTCAAAAACAATAAAGTTTCTAGGTGATTGGATCAGAAAGTTTGGCTCCTACCCTGATTTTGTAAGAAAATCGTGGAAGACATCAAAAAGAGTTAAGAGAGAATCAGATTCGCGGCAGAAAAAACTGCAGTAAACAATGATGCCCTTTTTTGTTTCTGATTTGAACCATGGCGTTACTTGTGTGTATGTAAGACCTTTTTAGTTGCGTCCTTAACATTCGTGCCTGGTTTAACTGATATGAATTTTACATTATGCTGCTTTAGCAATTCAGCTGCGCCATATCCCAATTCGTTAGCAAGCACAACATTAACGCCTTCATCAACTAATGTTTTAACTGCTATTGGTCCAGCTCCATGGTGGTATGTTATTGCAGTGTTCTCTAAAATTCTTACATTCGCTACTTTTTCGTTTTGAGCATCTATTATGGTAAACGTTTTGGCTCTACCAAAAACGTTTGATACAATGTCCTCTACGCCATCTTTTCCATTTGTTGCAACTGCTATTCTTAGATTTACCAAAGAATTCACCTCCCCCTGAAGGTTGTCTAATGGACATTGTTCATGTTCCTCTTTGTTGGGTGTTTATTTTTCGAGTTTTGCTTTTAGTTCTTCGATTCTGGATTTGACGCCGCCCATTTCTTGTTCAAGGTCTGATTTTTCTAATTCCAAACTTTTTTGATAGTTTTCTAATGCTGCAATCTCCTGTTCTGGAGCTTGCGGTTGTGCTACTGGTTGATATGCTGGTTGGTAAACTTGTTGAACTACTGCAGGTGCTGGGTAAGCGAATCGTCCTCTACGCCATCCTCGTCCGAAACCTCTTCCTCGTCCTCTGCCCCACATTCGTCCATATCCGCCTACGGGGTTCATGTATCCTGGAACTGAGTAACCTGCACAGTATCCTGCCCCTCTTCCGGTCATGGGTCCTGCGCCCGTTGGTCCTGTTTTATCTCCTTTTGGCATGTATTTTTCACCTCTATTTTGTGTTTATGCACAATTTACAATTATTAGATAATGCACAAAAATATATAAGTATTACGCCACAAATACACAATAACTGATCACAATGTCATGCGGACGAAGACACAGAAGAGGAAGACGAGGAAGACTCCCCAAACAAGTAACCATACCCAACCCCGTGAAAACACAAAAATTTATCCCACAACCAACAACAACCGCAAACACTATCACAATTGAACACGCAGAACTGGAAGCAATAAGACTAGTCGACCTTGAAGGCTTATCTCAAGAACAAGCAGGCACAAAAATGGGCGTATCAAGAGGAACCATCTGGAGACTAGTCAAAAGTGCAAGAAGAAAAGTAGCCCAAGCCCTAACCGAAGGAAGACCCCTAACCGTCGCCAACAATATAAGCTGATACACTAACACTTTAATATAGACACAAAATGTGTGAACTCAAAGTAGTAATCGACCAAAAATTAGTTTTTGAAAACGCAGTTTACGCAAAAACAGTTGGAAACAAAGTAGTTGTCAAAGGAATAATGGGTGAATTAAAAGAGTTCAGCAATTATGCAATTGCAGAAGTCAACATAGCCAATGAACAGCTAGTTCTTTCTCCAACAATAACCCAAAACTAAAGTTAGATTCTGTGGCAGCCATACTGGAGTTTGTCGTTAGTTAGATTATAGTCTAGACCTTAGCTAACCCCGTTAACTGAATCTTTTCCAATGCAAGTTCCCACAGTTCTTTAATGGCTTGTGAGACCTTGCTTTTTGATGCATATTCCACAATGGGCTTTCCTGCAACCATCGATTCTGTAACTATAGAATCAAAAGGTATCTTTCCAACAACTTCCACGCCATTGGACGCACAAAAGTTGACGATTCGTTGTGTGTTTTCTTCGTTTATGTCATATTTGTTCACACAAACAAGCGCAGGTATCTTAAAGTGATTGAGCAAACCTAAGGCTCTTTCCATGTCATGGATGCCTGACAATGTTGGCTCCACAACTATTAGACCTATATCGGCTCCGCCAACAGAAGCTATCACTGGGCAACCAATTCCAGGCGGTCCATCGTTAATGATTAGCTCACAGTTTTCTTTTTCAGCAACCATTTTAGCATTCTTCCTTACTAAGCTCACAAGTTTACCCGAGTTTTCTTCTCCAGGATTCAATAGGGCATGAGACATTGGACCATATTTTGTCTTTGAGATGAACGCGTACCCCGAGACTCGTTTTTCAAGCTCTATTGCAGCTACTGGACAAATGTAAACACATACTCCGCAGCCCTCGCACAGGATTGAATCAACTACCTGTTTTGTTATGGCACCAAATCGGCAATGTTCTTCACATTTTCCACATTGAACGCACGCATCTTGATTAATCACAGCAACTCTAGATGCTTTAAATTCCTGTGTCTCCAAAATTTCAGGTTTTAGCAGCATATGAAGGTCGGGTGCATCCACGTCACAGTCAGTCAATACAGTTTTTTTGGTTAATACTGCAAGCGCAGCAGTCACAGTTGTTTTCCCTGTTCCTCCTTTTCCACTCAACACTGTAATTTCTTTCACCATAATACTCAACTCTTTATTTTATCCCGCATTTTCAGAAACTTCTTTTTCCACTCAGTCATCTCTGCCACGAATGGAACTCCACGGGAATATAGTTCTGCAATTTTCTTGTCAAAAGGAATTTCCAACAAAAGTGGTATGTTTTCTTTTTCGCAGTATTCGTAGACTTTGTTGTCGCCTAATCCTGCACGGTTTATCACTACACCCATCGGAACTCCAAGGTTCCTTAAGACCTGAACCGTTATCTTTAGATCGTGCAAGCCAAAGGGTGTTGGCTCTGTTACAAGGATACAGTAGTCAGTTTTGTGCACTGAAGCAACCAAAGAACAAGCAGTTCCGGGTGGAGCATCTATCACAACATTTTTGTCGCTTTTCATTTGATTTTTAACTGCCTTTATTAGAGGAACAGCCATTGCTTCTCCGACGTTAAGTTCGCCATAAATTATCTCAACACCATTCGCTTCTCCTTTTTTGATAACGCCTATTTGTCTTTCTTTTTCAGTTATTGCATTCTTGGGACAGACCAGTGTACAGCCACCGCAACTGTGACATAGTTCTGGAAAGACCATAACCGTTTTTGGCGCCACAAACAGAGCATTGTACGCACAGAACTTGGAGCATTTTCCGCAGTAAACACATAGTTCCTCAGAAATCACTGGAAACTTGGTATATACTGGTTCTGTTTCATCAATTTTAGGCTGTAATAGAATATGGGAATTAGGTTCCTCGACATCACAATCGAGCAACTGCACATTGTCTAGGGACAGTGCCATGTTGACGGCAACTGTTGTTTTTCCTGTGCCGCCTTTTCCACTGGCAACCGTTATAATCAATTGTTATCCTCTTCTTTTGAGTAATCACAATTTTGCTAAACCACTTTTTTATTGGTGATGGGCATGATGGCAGCCTTGTGTTAGTTCTTGCAGTTCGTTGTTATTGTATGCGTTAACGACTTCTTTTACAGTGTTTGCTTCAGTCCTCAATACCGCAACACTCGCATCTTGGAACATCTTTAACGCTTTTGAGCCTAACCCGTATGTAACTAGTGCTTTTGGTCTTAATTGCAGTATTCTGTCAGGTGGAAGACCTACACCGCCGAAATGTTCACTTGTGTTAGCTATCGTCCCTTGACCGATAACCTGCCCTTTATCATCTAAATCGATGATAGCATAGAAAGGAGCCCTTCCAAAATGCTGTGAAAGCTGAGAGTCAACACCTTTTTCTTCCGAAACTGGAATAACTAGTCTTACGTTCATTTCATGCACACCTCCTTTTACCTATTTATCGTCCTCTACCCATTCCTTTTCCCATGCCAAAATGACCGCCAACAGTTGGATTGGTTACCTCTTTGAGTTGGCCACTCTTGAATTTCTCAATCGCCTCGTTAATACTGCCCGAAGCGCCTATAACGATCTTTATTCCTGATGCTGATAATACATTAAATGCGTTGGGTCCAACATTGCCTGTTATAACTACATTAGCGCCCATATTTACTACTGTCTGTGCGGCTTGAATTCCAGCTCCGTGTGCTGCATTCGTAGAATCATTTGAAATGGCGTTGAACTCCATTGTTTCTGAATCGACTATGACAAAGTATGGACATCTACCGAACCTTGAATCCACATTTGCATCAAGACTGCCTGAAGAGGCTGATACACATATTTTCATTTTTGATATTTTTCCTCCTGTTTTATTTTGATTCTTTTTTGTTTGAATTGTGATCCGCTTTTTTTGTCTCCAAAAAAGCTTCTACTTTATTAACAATCTCTGTGAACGCTTTAGCTGCAGGCGAGTCAACGTGTCCCTTTATGAATGATATGCCTTTGTCTGCTTCTTCACAGATTTTTTGATCCATCGGGATTTGTCCCAGAAATGGAACACCTAATTCTTCAGATATTCGTTTTCCACCGCCAGCCCCTAGGATGTTTATAGCTTCGCCACATTTTGGGCAAACAAACCCACTCATGTTCTCTACTATGCCTATAACTGGGATTCCCATTTGTCTGGAGAACGTCACCGCCTTCTTTACGACATCTTCAGAAACTTCTGAGGGTATTGTAACTATGATAGTGCCGTCCATTTCTGGCATTAGTTGCATGACGCTTAGGGGTTCATCGCCAGTGCCTGGAGGGGCATCGATAAAGAGAAAATCAAGTTCACCCCACATGAAGTCTGATAGGAACTGCCTAATTACTTGCATCTTTAGTGGACCACGCCATACTATGGGCGTTTCTTGGCTTTGTACTAGAAAGTCCATGGATACCACTTTTATTCCTTCAGGGCTGGTTACTGGTAAAGCGCCTAAAGGTGTAATTTGACACTTTTTTCCTTTTGCACCAAGCAATTTGGGTATGCATGGACCATGGATGTCAACATCTAATATTCCAACACGGTCCTTGTAACCGTGCAACGAAAAAGCCATTGCAAGATTCGCTGCCACTATACTTTTTCCTACGCCGCCTTTTCCGCTGATTACAGCAATTTTATGTTTGATGCGACTCATGTTGTTCTTGAGTTTTTGGTCTTTTTCAGTGAACTCTGCAATTCTTTTTTCAGTAGCAGCTTGTTTTTCCATCTTAATCACTCATACTAAATTCTTGAACCTTGTCTTGTTTACAAAACACAACATATAATAAACATTTCGTTTATTAAAATAACAGCTGATTAAAATTGACGCTAGATGACATTGACTGGAAACTAATCATGCAGCTCCAATCAGATGGGAGAAAAACCTTCAAGGAATTAGGCGAAAAGATTGGTTTCACAAGTCTGGGTGCAAAAAAAAGAGTTGATAAACTGCTTGACAAAGGAATCATCAACATTTCAGCACTTGTGAACACTGATGCATTAGAACTATGCTTAGCGTTGATTCTTCTTGAAATTGAAAACGCAGAAGCAATGAGAAAAATTATTGAACGCTACAGCAAATGTCCCAGAGTCATTAACGTCTTTACAACAATGGGTGGCTACAACCTAATCGCTTTGGTGATGGCGGAGAATCAAACTACTCTTGAGAGTGAATCTATGGAAAGATGCGCGTTACGAAGCGGTGAAGGCATCAGGAGATCCGAGTTTTATCTCATAGGCAAAGTCCATCACACTCCCTTCTTACCTTTAAAGGCGAGCGCCTTACGGGAGAACGAGGACATTACTCCCTGTGGTGTCCAATGTAACTGTTGTCCTTCCTTTCAGAACAACAAATGTGTTGGATGTCCAACTTTGAGCTATTATCGCGGACCCCTTAAATGATGAACAGGTTTTACGCCAATTATTTTACGGCTTTACACATTTTCGTATCTTTACAAAGAACTCTATGTATTGCTGTTTCAGCAATTTCTGCTCCTATTTCTGCAATTCTTCGTGCACCCCAAATAAGAAAGCTAATTTGAGCGACGGCGCATGCTTCTATCGGTTTTTTGCCCTTGAAGTATTTGCTTACCGAGAAATTTTTTCCATGCAAGTATGCAGAACTACACACTCTTTCTTGTAGCATTTCTTCTGTTCGTTGAATTTCATGGTATGTTTCTATTGCTTTGTTTGCTAGTTGGATGTCCATTGAGAAGAAGCTGTTTATTGCTTCGTGGCACATTCCGTAGGCACGTTCATTAATTTCAATTATTTTTTTTATTAATTCTTCTCCAACCCTTTCCTTGGATTGGTTTAGGGCAATGACTTTCTCTGCGGTTTGATGGGACCAATCAGCGATAAGTCGCAAATATTGAGCTATCAAGCGATACCATGTGATTAGGGATTGACCGTCTATGTCCAACTGACTAGCGCCGCTTCTAACTCTTTGGTGGCTGTTTAACAAACGAACTATTACCCAAAACATCGTGTATGCTTCTTTGTCTCTGCGTATTGATTCGCCTGCAAGTTCCATATCAAAAGTTGAAATTGAGTCTATCATTTCTCTGTGCATTGTGGAGCTGATTATGAACAGTCTTCTAAGTAGAGTGTTTATGGGAAATTTTGTTGTGTCAATAGAACATTGAATCAGGAGCGAATTTGGGGTTTCCTCCATTATGCCCATGCCCATCAACTCGCGTGTGATGCTTCTGATTGTATTTACTTGTTCA
>JAOZIF010000079.1 GCA_026014495.1 Candidatus Bathyarchaeum sp. | reverse complement strand
ACCTCAAAACGAGAATACAGCATGCCCGTTAACTCAAACGCAAGCAGCAACTCCTCAAGCCAGCTATACAAAAGCGCCTGCTCATCCTGCGCCTCCACCACAAAACTTTGCTCAACCTTTGCGTCAACAGCTTCAAGCTCAGTCATCACATCAACCAACCCAGCCCCAGCACTCTCAAAAGCTTGCTCTAAACTGGCGCCGTATGCCTCAATATAGGCGTCGGCTGTGTGCTCCAAGAACCTGAACTGCTTCTTCATGACTAACCCCACCGCTTCGGGGAACCCGTTGACTAGAAATGCTTTGAAGCATTAACTATAGCCGCAACAACAAGCTCAACAGACTTCTTTGCATCCTCAACATCCAAAATAGCGGCTGGACTATGAATATAACGCGCAGGAGTAGACACCACACCACTAGGCACACCATCCCTGCTCAAAGCAATCCGAGCAGCATCCGTAGCACCCCTAACTCCAGTCTCCAACTGATAACCGATACTGTTCTGTTTAGCAGAATCAATAAGCAACCTAAGCACCTTCGGATGCGCAATCAAACCCGCATCAGCCACAGTCACCACAGGACCAGCCCCCATCTTCGCAGGCGCCTCTCCCTCACTTACGCCCGGAGTGTCCCCAGAAACACTTGCATCCAAAGCAATACCCA
This sequence comes from Candidatus Bathyarchaeum sp., assembly GCA_026014495.1. Classification (GTDB taxonomy): domain Archaea; phylum Thermoproteota; class Bathyarchaeia; order Bathyarchaeales; family Bathyarchaeaceae; genus Bathyarchaeum. The sequence goes on along the minus strand of JAOZIF010000079.1, from coordinate 20,380 downwards.
AATCAGGCTTTATCTGAAAAGCAGCAATCGTAGCACCCCGAAGACCAACCTCCTCTTGGATTGTCCCCACAGCATAAACGTTACAGTCAACCTCTGGCAACCGCTTTAAGACCTCAATGAGCACGGCGCATCCAACACGATCATCAAAAGCCTTCCCCAAAACAACAGTATCGCTCAGCCTAGCAAACGTTGTGTCAAAACTCACAACATCTCCAACCTGAACACCCATCCGCTCTGCTTCTTCTTTATCCTTAGCTCCAACATCAATAAACAGCTTGTCTGCCTCAATGACTTTCTTTCGCTCTACCTCATTTTGTATATGAACAGGCTTTGAGCCAACAACCCCAAATAAAGACCCCTTATCCGTGTGAACAACAACCTTTTGCGCCAACAAAACACGGTCATCAATCCCGCCAATCTTTGTAAACTGCAAAAACCCCTTCTTCTTGATGTTTTTTACCATCAACCCAACCTCGTCCATGTGCGCAGCAATCATAACAGTCGGCGCATCAGCTTTCTTTCCCTTCTTGAAAGCAATCAAGTTCCCAAGCTTGTCTTCGCTGACCTCGTCAACGTAGGGCGCCATGTATTCCTTCATAAGGTTTCGAACTTGGTCTTCTCGTCCTGTTACTCCATTAGCGTTCGAAAGTTTCTCAAGAACATCAACAAAATTCAAAGCAAATCTCCACACAACAAGAACAGCAAACCACGTATATCAAAATAACGTATCCACAAAACTTCTTGACATTAAATAAACTCTATAAGTGAGTAACTGTGTTGTTAAGAAGAAAATGTCCAACGAAAAAAAGGAAAGGGGTTCATCTGTTTTTCCCATGTTTCTGATGGGCGGACTGTTCATCGTAATCCACAGCCTGTCCATGCTGATAACTCAGCCCTTCGAAGCAACAGGACTAGACGTTTTCGAAAACCCAAACGACCCCACAAACCTGCTTGTCTTCTTCATAACAATGTTAGTGGTCACACTTACAATACTTCTAATCGCCAAATTCTGGAAAAAACAGTTCATACAAGTCATCATACTAGGCTCAATCGCGTACACATCATTCTTTGTCTTCTATCCACTACTATCTTTTGTTGTCTCCGCCGACTTGGCACTGCTAATCTCGATAAGCGCGGCGGCAATCTTGGTTGCGGCATTAATAAAATATCCTGAATGGTACGTAATAGACCTGACAGGAATAATCGTTGGCGTAGGCGCAATCGGAATCTTCGGAATCTCCCTTAGCATATTTCTGGTAATCGTCCTACTCATTGGCCTAGCAATATACGACGCAATCTCAGTATACAAAACAAAACACATGATCGACCTTGCAGACGCAGTCATGGACCTCAAATTACCAGTCATGCTGGTTGTACCAAAAGCGCGACAGTATTCTTTGCTCAAACAAACAAAGGGAATAAAAGAAAAAATTGAAGACAAAGAAGAACGAGAAGCCTTCTTCTTGGGCTTAGGAGACATAGTTATGCCTGGAATTCTGGTTGTTTCTGCACTGCAAAACGTTCCAGACAACGGGCTTTTAGTAGCACTGTCAGTGATGATTGGCACACTTGTAGGCTTTGCAGTTCTCATGTCAGTTGTAATCAAAGGAAAACCACAAGCAGGACTGCCTTACCTGTGCAGCGGCGCAATTCTGGGCTATGTTGTGTCAAGCTATCTGCTGTTTGGCGAGTTGGCTGGTTTAGTCCTTCCAATTTAGTCTAAAACCGTGTTTTTTGTAGGCTTAATATCGCAAAAACCCAAAGGTATTTCTGAAGTGCTGACATTAAATCGGGTGTAATAGGGAAAAAGTATTTAAAACGCGGAAATACGATAAGGCAACATCAAAGGGAGTATCTTGGCGATGGTAAGAAAAGCAAGAATCAAGCTGACAAGCACAGATTACAAAAAGCTTGAGAACGTATGTGGAGAACTAAAGCTTATCGCCGAGAAGACTGGCGTGAAAATCACTGGACCACATCCTCTGCCCACAAAGCATCTAAAAGTTCCAGTACGCAAAACTCCATGTGGTCAAGGAACTGCAACATGGGATAGGTGGGAGTTGCGAATACACAAACGCCTTATCATAGTTGACGCTGAAGAACGGGTTATGCGAAGAATCATGAGGGTTCGTGTGCCCGAAGAAGTTTTCGTCAGCATAGAACTGATGTAAGAGTCTATTCTTCTTTTTCTAGTCTGTTTCTAAAAGGCTGCTAGTGCAGGGCTATAACTGTAAATTGTCAACGCAAGTGCTACTATAAACGCTGCAGCCCAAAATATTTTGTTCCATCTGAAAACCTTCAAGCCATCAAATACGCCAAATGGAATGAGATTAAAAACTGCAAGAAACGCGTTGATGAAGCCTACAAACCAGAAGAGATTTTGAGTAGCCATTCCGAGTAGGATGCATCCAGTTGAAAGTAACAGGTTTGTTACTGGTCCTGCAAGGGCTGTTTTTCCGATGCTTTCCCTTGTTCCTGAGCCTACAATCATTACTGCTCCGGGAGAGATGATTTTGAATGGTGGAGGAAGAAACACTGAGACTAATGTTATGAGTGCTCCTTGCAGGGTTAACCTGAATTCTGCCCACATGTTGAAGTGTTGTGCTGTGAATTTGTGGGCGATTTCGTGAAGCAGAAAGGATAAGGCAAAGGCTATTGTCAGTCCGGCTATCATTAATGGAGTTGCTGTTGAATCTGTGATGTATAAGAAATATGTTAAGCCAACTCCTAGGACTAGAAGTGTTCCAATGAGCAAATGTTTGAGTTCTATTTTGCTGAATCCAAATATTCTGGCTGTTTGTGGTGTGTAAGATATGGTGTATTTGTATGATGGCGTTTTAGACCAGCCTTTGTTGGTTATTAGTGGGGGGGCTTCTCGTGGTGCTTTGGCTTTCCATGCTTCGGGGCAGTTATGGCTTTCTGGGATTCGGTGGTCGCCGCAGAAGTAGCCTCCACAGTAGTTGCATTTGAACGGGAGAACAACGTCGTCGCCACAGTGTTGACACTTTACCGTATTTTCCAGCTTCCTTGAGGTTTCTAGAATGTTGGATGTAGGGGCGGTTTAAATGTTTAACCCAAAATTAGGTATTGTTTTTTGTGTTGTGTAGCAAATTTTAAATATTTGTAAATATCCAGATATTTACACGTGACTGTTATGAACACAAAGTCATTAGCATCACCACTAAGCCAAAAACAAAAAACAGTCTGGTCACTACTAAACAAAGGATTCTCAGTATCCACAATAGCAACTAAACTCAAAACCACACGACAATACATCAACCAAACAAGACTAACAGCAGAAGCAAAACTATCCACAACCCTTCTAGACGTTGCAGGAGCAAACGACCTCCAAGTAACAAAAATATACCCAAAAAAAGCCATACTCTTAGGCTACCACCCTGCACTCAAACGCAAAGCAATAATCACCTACACCACAAGCCACGGAATCAAAGTCTGGTACTGGCACGACAACCCAGAAGAAATAACAAACAAACAATTCCTCAACCAGACCCGAAACTATCTCCTAGACATCGCCAAAGAACAGGGCATAGAATTAGAAGGCATAACAGAAATGCACCCCGCCAAACTGGCTCACATAATATTTGGCAAACTTGTGCCCGAGGTGAGTTCATGAGCTTCAAAAACTTTTTTGAGCAAAGCATCCGAGGCTGGCTTCCTGCAGAGCCAAAAATACCAAAAACTAAATTTAAAAAACTACCCACTCCAGTAGTCGGCTTTCTTGTGGCTAGTTTAGCAGTTGCTTTGTTTTCTTCAGTTGTTTTGCTCATGAACCCCTTGACGCCATTATCCGTGCCATCTATTGCCAAAAGCACGCCCAACTCTTCTTATGTGGAATTAAAAGGCGTACTGCAACAAAACAACTCTTTTATTATGGTTTTAACTGACGGAAGCCACATTAGCTCAAAAAATTTGTCACTGACTTATTGGATTACCGAAAAGAGCGGAAACGAGTGCACCATAAAAATCGCCCTGGAGTGTGACAAATTTACAAAAGAGGCAACCATAGACGGCAGTATCGTGGACGGTAATCTAGTAGTCGATTCTACACGATCAGTTTTCTTGATTAATCCTAACGTAACTAAAAACCAATACATTATGTTAACTGAAACCCAAGATTGGCAGTTAACCGCAAATGTACAATCTACAGCAGGGCATCCTTCGATAGCTCTTGAACCGTACGGCGTTACTGCAGTAATGGTTTCGTCGCATCTAACAAGAACACAAGAAGGCTGGCCACTGTCCGTGATTTTGGGTTACGACCCCGACACGGGCATGCTTGTGTATTCGGGGTACTCTTTGAATGATGTGCTCTTGAAAAAACTAGGAATTGTCTTACTTCTTGGAGGAAGTTTAGAGTTAAGCTCGTATTCAGACAACTTGAATCTTGAATTCTTTAACTGGGACATTTTTTGGGCTCGAGTTAACATGACAACCATCTGGTTTTTCGTCCAACTGGTTTTGGTTGTCGCTACAGCAGTCATAACTGTTGCATTGTTCATAAGCCGCAAAATACGGGAAAAACGACAAGCCACACAGGATAACGTGAAATTGTTGCAGAGTTGAGATTATGAATCTAAAAAACAGTTTAAAATCGCTTATTCGGGGCTGGCTTCCCAAAGAAAGCAACATGCCAAAAGGTAAGTTGAAAATGGCTGAAAGTAAAGGTTCTAAGCCTAGGTGGTGGAAACCTTACTGGATAATTACGGCGGTAATGACCCTCATTTTATGTTTAGCTCTTCCTTTTTTTACAGGCGTAACAATGGAAAGAGCTGTAATTGGACTGGTTGCAACATTTCTGTGCATGGGATTTGCATACTATATCCGCGTCAGACCTTCTTTCAAAGTAAACCGTGCACTGTTCATACTGCTGGGAATAACGCCTCTTGGATTTGTTTTATGGGTAATCTGCATTTATGTTCTAAACAGAACGGCGCTAATTGGCGAGTCAGGGACATGGCCTATTGCTGTGTTGTGCTTTGTAGTTTGCTTTGGGTTAGGCGCGTTAATAGGTGATTGGATAGGTAAAAAAAGGCACTATATTCTCCCGATGACTCCCTAAAACGGTCAGGACGTAACTGGCTCTACTTTTTGTGTTGTGGGATAAAGATTTAATAACTACAAAGTAATACGAAAAACGTAAAAGGTAATACTTGCGGGTTGGTTGAAACCGTATACCCGTGCAGGAGAGCCCACAAACAATGACCGAAGACGTAATAATCAAGCTTGAAAACGTTTCAACCGTCTACGAGGGCGAACGAAGACCCGCCATCAAAGGCATAAACCTAACCGTCAACAGAAACGAGCTAGTTTATGTTGTGGGACCAAACGCGTCTGGAAAAACAACTCTACTTGAAACAATAAATGGGCTACTCCCACCATTCAATGGTAAAGTGTCTGTTTTTGGATTGGACGTCCAAAGTCATGGAAGAGAAGTTAGACGCGAAATCGGGTATGTTCCTCAAGATTTTATGGTTAAACCCGGAGAACCATACACAGCATTTGATGTAGTGTTGATGGGCTGTTATGGGCAAATAGGCTTTCTAAACCGTCCCAGTGAAGAGGACAAAAAACGTGCAGAACAAGCCATGAAACTTTTGGGAATCCAAGAGCTTGCGTCAAGACCAATGGGTAAACTTTCTGGCGGGCAACAACAAAAAGTTATGCTGGCCAGGGCAATGGCAAAAAAACCAAGGATTCTTCTTTTGGATGAGCCCTTCAGCAATTTGGACCCTGATTCACGGGGACAAATTCCATTATTAATCACAGAACTTCATGAAAAACAGGATTTAACAACCCTTATTGTAACTCATGACATTCACCACATGCTTGAGCACTGCAACAGAGTTATAGTGGTGACTGGCGGCAGAATCACGTTTGATGGAACTCCAGAGAAGGCGTTGCCTCTTGTAGAAAATCATCCACACACAACACCGTTGGAGGGGCACCATCATTGATTTGGCTTGAATACGTCATAATGCAACGAGCCTTAATTGCCTGTATTCTTGCAGGGTTTTTGATGGGTCTAATAGGCGTTTTTGTTGTTAGGATGCGGCTTTCAGCCATAGGCTACTCTATGTCTCATGGAGCGTTTGCAGGTGCAGCGTTAGGTGTAGCCACAGCGATGGACCCGCTTGTAACTGGATTGGCTTTTGCGTCAGGCACTGCTTTTTTGATAGGTCCAATTGCGGATAAGGCAAGATTACATGTTGATACAATAACGAGCATAGTTTTTCCTTTGAACATGGCTTTGGCGTTTGTGTTTTTGACGTTAACTCCAGAGATAGGGCTAACCAGCCAAGTTGCTAACGTGCTTTGGGGCAGCATAATTTCTGTGACCAACAATGACTTGGTTTATCTTGCTACATTGTTTGCTTCGGCGGTAGCCATAGTTTACTTTACGTGGAAGGAGCTTTTTGCCATAATGTTTAACAGAAAATTAGCTGAAGCAGATGGAATTCGCACCAAGCCCTTTGTTTACATGATTATTTTGTTGTCTGGAGTTGTCATAACTTTTTCACTCAAACTTGTGGGTGGACTACTTATCTATGCGCTTATTTTTAATCCTGCATCTACGACTCTGCAGTTTTTTGAGGACATGCGAACAGTAGTGATTGTTTCTCCTTTAATTGGAGCTGCTACGACTGTTTCGGGTCTTCTTGTTTCTTTGGTTTTTGATTTGCCTGTTGGCTCGTGTATCGTTATTGTATCAACCATTGTTTTTGCGGTCGCACTTCTTCTATCACCAAAACGAAGAAGAAAGGAGGAAAACGGAAATGAAAAATAAAAAGTTGTTAACTTTGAGCATTAACGTAATGATGTTTAGTCTACTGTTTTTGTCGGTAGTACAAGCCCAAGATACCACAGAAAAACCAATAATAGTGTGCACAACAAGCGCGGTTGGCAGTATAGTTGAAGAATGCTTAGGAGACACAGCAGACATTGTAGTTTTGGTTCAGCCAGGTTTGTGTCCCGCCGATTTTGACATGAAACCCAGCGACGTCTACGCCGTAAGCAACGCCGAGATACTGTTTAAGCAAGGTATTCAAGGGGAGTTCTGGCTTGATGATTTGCTTGAATCTGCAGGGAACGACGGCTTGACTCAAGTTGTTATTCCGGGAGCATACAACACGCCTTCGGGAGCAAAAAACTACATTAACTGGGTGGGAGGAAACCTGAGCCAACTTTTGGGTGTTGATTTGGATTCGAAGATTTCTGAGATGCTAACTGAAGTGGATACTGTTTCCAGCTGGATGACAACTCAAGCTGAAACTTTGGATGCCGCAAATGTGAAAGTCATATGCATGGGATGGCTAAAGACATTCATTGAATCTGTTGGCTTCAATGTTGTAGCAACATACAATTCGCCAGAAACGCTGTCAGCAGGCGACATAACAGACCTATTAACGACCGCACAAAACGAGGGAGTGGCGCTGGTAGTAGATAATCTTCAACTTGATGCAGAGTTTGGAGCAGGAATAGCTTCTCAAGTAGGAGCTGAGCACATAGTTTTAACAAACTTTCCGGGAGCAATTCCAAACACCGAAACATTGGCTAAAATGTTTAGCTACAATGCAGAACAGCTTTTCAATGCAACAAACACATGGCAGTCCACATCTGCTCTCAAAGCAGAAAACACTGATTTACAAAACCAAGTGACCCTATTCCAGACAACCACATCACTGGCACTTGTAGCAGTTGCAGTTATGGCAGTACTACTATATGTAGCAAGGAAAAAGAGATAGAAAATGAGTGCAAAAGAATACTTTAACAACGCAGCAAGCGTATGGGACGAAAAGTTCCATACTCCCAAGCTTTGCTCTTTTTTGGAGAAGCTTGTGCCCCAGTTTGGAATAGAAACTGGACAGAATGTTTTGGATGTCGGCACAGGAACTGGAGTGTTAATTCCATACCTAATCAAAGCAGTAGGCCCAAATGGCTCAGTTATTGCAATTGACTATTCAGAAAAAATGGTTCAACAATGCAAAGCAAAATATTCACACATAAAGAATCTCACCATAAAAGTTGGAAACATCCAAGAAGACACATTTCCAGCACAAACTTTTGACGTTGTTACCTGTTTTGGAGTTTTTCCTCATCTAGAGAACAAGCAGAAAGTCTTGCAGAACATTAATTCTACGCTAAAACCCAGCGGCAAACTGATTATAGCTCATGCCCTTAGCAGTGAAGAACTGAAAGTTCACCACAAAACAGTTTCCCATCATGTAGCACATGCTATGTTGCCAAAAAATGCTGAAATGACAAAGTTGCTGGAACAGGCAGGATTTAGCACAATAAGCATTAAAGATGAACCCGGATTCTACCTATGTATTGCCCATAAAACATAGATTTTTGAAAACTTTTTTGACAACCCAGCTTTGAGGCATAAGACAGAGTTTTTGGTCGAAAACTTTACAAAACAAATGGACATTATAACAAAACAAGGGGAGTTAGTATGACTAAAGCATTAATTGTTTATGGCACGCGTTACGGTGCAACAGAGAGCACCTCAAAGGAGATTGCGGATGTATTTCGTCAAGAAGGATTAGACGTTAAAGTGGTTAACCTCAAAAACGAAAAAGTCAAAGACATAAGCGATTACGAGCTTGTGGTAGTCGGCAGCGGAATAAAAATAAAAAAATGGACAAAAGAGCCCGAAAAATTCCTCAAAAAGTTTCAGAAAGAGTTGAAAAACAAGAAAACTGCAATGTTCATCTGCTGTGGCGCCAAGTATCCATTAGATGAAAAAGCAGACGTGAAAACAGAAATCGAATACGCCAGAACACATCATCTTGAAGAAAAAGCCGCCAAATACAACCTATCGCCAATTGCGTATGGCTTGTTTGGAGGTGTCTACAACTTCAACAAGATGGGATGGTTTTTCAGAAAAACGTTGTCTGCAGTTAAGCCGCAACTAGAAGCAGCAGGCGTCCCAGAAACAGAGCCTGGACTCTACGACACAAGAGACCTCAATGTCATACGCAGCTGGGCAAAAGACGTTGCCCAAAAAATCAACAACTAATGCTGCTCTGAGTTTTCCAGAAAAAGGTTGTTTTCAACAATGTACCTCTATTAGTATCCTAATATGAAGGCCTAGATTGGCTGGTGTTGCCCAGTCGCTTCCTATAGATGACAGCCGCTAAGGTTGTGGTGATGAGTAGTGGCAGAATTGTCCATAATGGGAATTCGGGAATACTGTAATATTTCACTAGGGGATTGTTGTCTTGGTTATTTTCGTCTATGATGTAGGGGGAGTCTCCGATTCCGTCTGAATTGCCGTCTGTTCCGTTATAGTTACTCCAGTAGTTTCCTTCACCAGAGTCTTCCCATGTGTTAATGCTTCCTTGTGTAGCATATTCCAAGTTAATTACAATTTGTTGTTCATTGTTGACGAAATTGTTGGAGTAAATCGTGTTGTTTGAAGAGTATTTGTAGAAATACATGCCTACCACGTTGTCTGTTATGTTGTTCCAAAAGATGTCATTATACGTAGAATGTGTAATGTGAATACCATATGGCTGATTTGCTATCGTGTTTTCTCTGATGAAGTTATATTGTGAAGAGTCACGAACAACAAAGCCGTTGTCGGTGTTGTTTGCTATGACGTTTCTGGCTATTGTATTATGAGAACCAAACATCTGAATCCCCTCCTTGTTGTCTGTTATGATGTTTTCAGATATCATGTTGTGAGCTCCAGCGAAAAAGTCAATGGCGATTCGAATGTTACCTTGGAAGATATTTCCAGAAATAACATTGTCATATGAATCAGACATGGAAATAGCTTCCAAGTTTTCTGTAAAGACGTTTTCAGTGATATTGTTGAAAAATGAGTCTTGAAGACGGATTGCTGTAGATAAGTTGTGGAACGTTGTGTTCTTAATTGTAACATTATGCCTGTCTGTTAAATCAAATCCAGTTCCTGCACCGTAAACTCCGTAACCACTGAGACTGTAACCGTTTCCATCAATTATTATGTTGTCTAATTCAACAGAAAAATAATCAACAAAAATGTCATCAGTAAATGTGTAGACATTACCATTCTTCTGAATTTTATCAGTTCCTTCTACTGTTCCATCCTCTTTAATACGCATATAAAAATATGGAGCCCATCCCTGAGCATCAGTTTTAACAAAGAAAACATCACTACCATACAAATCGTAATCAGTAGCATATGATGCGGTGTTGCCAACTGCTGCAAAACCTCCATCAGAAGTCTCCACTACAGATGCCCCTTTGTCAACTCTGGCGCCTCCGTATTGGCGGGTCCATTCTACGTTTCCTTGAACATCAATTTTAATCAACAATAACCTGGCTGCCCATCCAGTTACTACATATCCACCATCGGATGTCCTAATCAACGAATTTAGCTCAGACACCCAAGTTTCCAGATATGTTTTACTCCAGTCTACATTTCCTACTTCATCAGTTTTAACTATACCAAATCCATCAACGCCATCTTGAACAACCATTTCCATCATTACGGGCAGAACATACCCACCATCAGGTCTTTCAAGTAATGAACGCGAATTATCATTAGAGTATCCCGTTCCATAGGTTTGGTTCCACTCCATAATTCCATTCGAATCAGTTTTGATTAAAAGGGAATCAGACTGTATCAGATTAGTGGAAGAATTTCTAGCAGTTGTTTCCCCCACTAGGGCGTAGCCTCCATCACTAGTCTGAATCAAAGACGATACCGAATCATGTTCTTCTCCTCCATAGGTTTGGTTCCACTCCATGTTTCCGAACTCATCAGTCTTAACTAACCAACAGTCAGGTTCACCCGAAAGAGTAAAGGGATCTACCTCTCCCGCTAATGCATAACCACCGTCAGAAGCTTCAACCAAATCATAAGCTACTTCATGCTTTTCTCCGCCATATGTTTGATTCCACTCCATGTTCCCATAAGCATCAGTTTTCACTAACCAAAAATCTTCTCCAGAAAAGCGAGTGGAACCAGCTAGGGCATATCCTCCATCAGAAGTTTGAATCAAAGAATGAGCAAAATCAACATCTGGTCCACCATATGTCTTGTTCCATTCCATGTTTCCATTCGAATCAGTTTTAATTAACCAAAAATCACTTTTACCTGCACCAAAAGACTCAGTGTAACCGAGTATAGCAAACCCTCCATCGGCTGTTTCAATCAAGTCGGTACCGTAATCGTCTGATGCCCCACCGTAAGCTTTTTTCCAGCCTGTCTGTGATGCGTTAACTGGGAAAGCAAAGAGGCTAATTGAAAGCGCAGAAAGAAACACAAATGAAAGAAATAATTGTTTTTGTTTTATCATTATGTTTAGTAACTTCGTTATTTTCTTTAAAAGATTTTTTGTCAAGAAAATTTGACATCATTTTTCGACAAAAATCGGCATAAACACGTAATCAGATAACGGTGGTGCCGGGGGCGGGAGTCGAGCCCGCGACTTCTGGGCACCTAATTTTTTAGGAGATTGCTCTCCAGATCATGAGTCTGGCGCCATAACCAGGCTAGGCTACCCCGGCTTGATATTTTGATGAATAACAGTGAATTAAGGTTTTCTGGAAACTGTTGTTGTTTTGTTGCATATTTTGATTGATCTTGAGGTTTGTGTAGCAGTTTTATGGTGGATAATTGGCTGTTGGTGCGTATCAAATTTATCGTTACTGAATGGTGAAGAGAAGTGACATAGTGAATAATCTAAGTGTTATCGATGGCTAAATCAATTAGAAAGTAACATGTTTTGTGTGTTAGTTTAGTGTCTCTATACGATGTGAATTAATATGAATACTACTTATCTTTACTCAATAGAAACTGTATTATGAGTTAATGCTAATTGGTAAAATCATACGTTGATTCTTATTTTCACTTCTCAAAGGATATAAACTATTCGTGCGTATATAGGCTTGGTTAAAAGCTCATGAGACGCTCAAAATTAGAAATTCACATATCAATTCTTCGGGCTCTGGCATATCATGGAAAACTCAAGCCGACCCATATTACATACAAGGCTAACGTAAACTGCAGCGCACTAAAAGAGTGCCTAGATTTTCTAATGGATCGTAATCTAATCAAAGAACAATCAATTAACAGAAGAAAGCAAACACGAAAAGTCTATGCCATCACAGAAATGGGATTAACGGCGCTGCGAAACGTCAAAGAAATAAACAATGCACTCCACGTGTTCGACGAACTAGAAGTGTCAGCACTTGAATTGCCATACGAAAAACCGCAAGCCCCATTCTAAGTAAACAGTTAGATACTAAGTGTGTAGCAGTTACTCATAACTTTCTGGTGCCTCGTTTTTTGTCGGGGCCTAAAAAATATTTTAGCATAAAATCTGTTCTGCAGAAAATAAATTAAGCGCATATTTTTTTAAAAAAAGGCGTGATTATGCTTGCCTGCAGTTTAGTCGGTTTCCTCGTTCCATTTTTGTATCTTGAGTTCTTTGTTTCCTATATCGAAGCTGATTTTTACTGGAACTGAAGATTTCGTTTGGAACGGGAACATGCTGTCTTCAGCTAAGTCTACGGGTACGTAGATTAGATATTTGTCGTCTTTTCTTTTGAAGAGTCTTCCTTTTGCTGCGTTTACCACAATTTCCACCAGCCAAACAGGAGTGGGAGGAGTGTGCAAATATTTAAGGGTTTTATGGTGGTGTTGGCTTACAAGGACGCTACTTTGACCACAGGTCAAATCTATATTATACAAGGAGGGTTAAACTTTGCATATTACAGCACTTAATGTTTATCATCTAAAATTGTAGTTTCTATTCAACTTTTGCGCCAACATGCTTCTCAAAAAGCTTCTCCCAATCAATCTTAATCATCGCCACAATCACAACAACCAGCAAAGCAGACGTAACAACCATTCCCAACAACCCAGAGCCTCCAAACGCAGTCAAAATTAAGTCAATAGCCTGTTGACCACTATACGCCAAAACAAAAGTCATCAATATCTTACCAAAAAGGGAAGGCACAAACGCCTTCCAGAACGGGTAACGCATAACACCCAACGGAATGAAAAGCAAATCATCAGGCAATGGCGTTAGCGCAAAAAGAAAGATTGCTGCGGACCCATATTTATCAAATAGTTTCACCATATAATCCATCTTCTTTTGGCGTTCCTTACTAACTACTGATCGTCCATAGTAACCAAGCGCATACCCAGACATTTCCCCCAAAGCAGCACCTAATCCACCACTGATTGCGACAAAAAGTGGATCTAAAACACTACCCAAAGCAAAAATTACAAGCGTGTAGGGTATCGGAAAGATGACCGATACAGAACCAATGAAACTTATTAAGAACACACCAAAATAACCAAACTGAAGCGCAAACTCCATCATCCAATCTTCAAACAAACAGCCGCTCTCTCCAACAGGGTTATCTGGCATTCATGTTATCAAAGGATGTTTTAACTTTTTTCGAAAACACCTGCGAAAAAAAGAAACTCTTGACTAAACAAAGCCAAGTTTCGTAAAAATCAACTCTTTTGTGCTACACGATAGAGAATGAAGTTTGGAAAACAAATGCTAAAACGGCTGTTGATAGCATCATAACTCCCCAAGCTCTATTGACGTTGTGACCTAGTTTGTTCATTGTAAAGAGCAAGAGTGTTGCAATAACCATGAAGGGTGCGGTATACAAAAGTTCAGATAATGAGACACTAAACGATGATGTTAAGGCAACAGACCCAAACACAAGAGTAAGTGTTAGCATGTTATCACCTATTACGTTGCCAATTGTTATGTCCTGTTCACCAGCAAGAGTTGCAGCCACAGAAACTGCTACTTCTGGAACAACACAACCAAGCGCAACTACTGTAAGTCCAACAAAAAATGGGTCTAAACCAAAAATTGTGGATATGTTAAGGGCGCTGTATACCAACATAAATGTGCTGACTACTAGAGCGCCGCCACCTAACAAGATGTCTTTGATTATGGCTTTTCCGCTTGGTTTAGGTCCTTTGCATTCCTCAGCGGCACTACAAGTTCCATTTCGTATAGAGTAGTAAACGAATATTGGATAAAATGAAACGAAAATTGCGCCCATCCACCAAGTTACACTGCCAATTACAGCAAGTAGAGTAATCATCAATACGCTTAAGCCAATCATGAAGATGCATTCTTTGTTTATTGTGGAATTCTTTAGTGTGATTCCGCCGCCTACTAATCCACAGATTCCTATAATGAGCGGAATATTGTAGATGTTAGAGCCAATGATGTTTCCCAAAGCTAAATGGGATGACCCTAAACCTACGGCGAACAGGGAACTTAATAGTTCAGGCAAAGCGGTCACAAATGCCACAAAAACTGTTCCCACAACGACTCTGCTTATGTTTAAGCAAGAAGATAGACCAGAAGCACCCTTAACCACTCGTTTGGAGCCCCAGTAGAGTATCACTAGGCTCAGAGCCAATGCGAGGATGCTTAATACTAAAGTTTCCACGAAGATTCCACCGTAGTTCTCATAGCAACTTCAAGGCGGCGATATAAACATATCTAAAATTTATGATAACTGAAAATGCAACCATGTCGCCGATTTTTTAGAAAATGTAAGAATTTAATAGGCTTGCCGAGAAAATCAATGATGATACATAATGAAAAACGGTTTTACAGGCAAAATCTTACGCGTGAACCTAAACAACCAGAAAACATCATTTGAGACACTAGAAGAAACACTTTACCGCCGCTATTTCGGAGGCAGAGGACTAATCTCATACATTCTGCTCAATGAACTAAAACCAAAAACTGACCCTCTTAGCTCAGATAACAAACTAATTTTCGCAGGTGGACCCGTAACTGGCGCACCCTTCAGCGGCAGTGGGCGCAACAGCGTAGGAGCAAAGTCGCCCCTCACAGGAGCATACGGAGAAGCCGAAGCAGGAGGATACTGGGGCGCAGAACTAAAACGGGCAGGATTAGACGCCATAATTGTTGAAGGCAAAGCTTCCAGCCCAGTGTACTTGTGGATTAGCGACCAGAAAGTGGAAATTAGAGACGCTTCCAAATTGTGGGGGCTTGAAATCAAGAAAACACAGGAAATGATTAGAAAAGATTTAGGCGACAAAACGGTTAAAGTTGCTCAGATTGGTCCAGGCGGAGAAAAACAGGTCAGATACGCCTGTGTAATAAATGACCTGAACCACGCTGCTGGTCGAGGCGGAATGGGAGCAGTTATGGGCTCCAAAAACCTCAAAGCGGTTGCAATTAAAGGAACCACAAAAGTTCCAGTTAGTAAACCAAAAAGGCTAGCAAAACTTGCAAGCTGGATGGCACAAAACGTGGATAGTGTTGCCCGCGTTTTGCATACGTATGGAACAGGCGCTGAAATGGATGTTGGCGTAGAGGTGGGTAATCTTCCGATTCGCAACTTCAGGGACGGCGACTTTCCAGAGGTTGACAGTATTTCTGCTGAGGCAATGAAGAACACTGTCGGTGTTGGTATGGGAAGCTGTTTTGCTTGCGCTGTTGCATGCAAAAAAGAGGTCAAAGTAACTGAGCCATGGACTGTAGACCCAGAGTATGGCGGACCAGAGTATGAAACTTTGGCTTCTTTGGGTTCCAACTGTGGAGTGTCTGACCTAAAGGCAGTGTGTAAAGCAAACGAGTTGTGCCAAAGATACAGCATAGACACGATAAGCACTGGGACTACAATCAGTTTTGCCATGGAATGCTTTGAGCAGGGCTTACTTACAACAAAGGAAACAGACGGCATAGACCTAAGTTTCGGAAACGCAGAAGCTATGCTCAAAATGGTTGAGCTAATTGGCGAAAAACAGGGCTTAGGAGCATTGTTGGCTGAGGGCACAAAACGTGCTGCCCAAAAGATAGGAAAGGGGGCTGAAGAGTTTGCAGTTCACGTTAAGGGACAAGAAGTTCCCATGCATGACCCCAGACTGAAAAGAGGCGAAGCCCTAGGATACGCAGTTTCTCCTACAGGCGCAGACCATGTTCACAACATTCATGACACGTTCTTGTATCCTATGCTACCCAAAAGCTACAACAGTCTAGGCGTCCTAGAAGCGGTTCCAGTAGAAGATTTTGGACCAAAAAAGGTTCGGCTCTACAAGTATGTTGGCGAGTGGCGTACCCTTAACAATTTTCTTGTAACTTGCCTGTTTACGCCATGGAATGTGGTACAAAAAGTTGAGATTGTGCGCGCTGTTACTGGATGGAACACCACAGCCTTTGAGTTAATGAAAGTCGTGGAACGAGGAAACACACTTGCAAGAATCTTCAACTTACGTGAAGGCTTCACAGAAAAGGATGATTGGCTTCCGCCCAGATTCTTCAAACCTAGAACATCTGGCACATTAAGTGATACTGCCGTGAATGCCAAAGATTTGCAGAATGCAAAGCTTCTTTACTACGAGATGATGGGCTGGACCGAGCAGGGAGTACCAAAAAAGAGTGCATTAGAAGAGTTGGATATTGGCTGGGCTGCAAACAAACTTTGCGCAATATCCTAATATCCATCAGTTTTTAATTAGAGGTCACATTATACAGCAATACAGTTGAAGGTGCAAGGTTTGCCTGTAAAAAGACAGAAATGGAACGAAGACTTTGGCGAGTGGTTCCGCGATGTTTTGATAAACGCGGGAATAATGGATTACAGATATCCCATCAAGGGCTCTGGAGTTTGGATGCCTTACGGTTTTAAGATACGAAAAAATGTTCTTCAGATTATACGCGATTTACTGGATAATACAGGACACGACGAAACACTGTTTCCGCTCTTGATTCCCGAAACTTCCCTAGCCCAAGAAGCTGCACACGTGAAAAGCTTTGAAGGCGAATGTTTCTGGGTAACACATGGTGGATACGACAAACTAAAGGTCAGATATGCGTTGCGTCCCACAAGCGAGACAGTTATTGCGCCTATGCTTAAGCTTTGGATTCGCTCACACGCGGACCTGCCAATGAAAATGTATCAGGTTGTGAACGTTTTTCGTCATGAAACAAAGGCAACTCGTCCCATCATAAGAATGCGTGAAGTTGCTACATTCAAGGAAGCTCATACATGCCACACAACAGGAGAGGAGGCAGAAAAGCAGGTGCAAGATGCTATTGGGCTCTACAAGCAGTTTTTTGATTCTGTTGGGGTTCCATACGTTGTTTCTCGTAGACCTGAATGGGACAAGTTTGCTGGAGCATTGTATACAACAGCTTTTGATTTGCTGTGTCCTGACGGCAGGGTTTTGCAGATTGGAACTGTGCATAATCTTGGGCAGAACTTTGCTAAAGCTTTCGACATAACCTACGAAACAAAGGAAGGCAACCAAGAGCACATTTGGACTACCAGTTACGGAATTTCTGGAAGAGGAATCGCAGCTGTTCTGATTGCCCACGGAGACGACAACGGTATTGTTTTGCCTCCGAGAATCGCACCAATACAGGTTGCGGTTGTTCCTGTTCCTTACAAAGGAAAAGAAGAAGAGGTAAACCAAGCCTGCTCAGATGTTGCAGACACGTTACGAAAAGCTGGTTTTTGTGTTGAGCTAGATTTGCGAAGCGAGTTGACGCCAGGAAACAAGTTCTATTACTGGGAGCTTCGGGGTGTTCCCATCCGCGTTGAGATTGGCCCAAGAGACTTAGCCAACGGGGTTGTGACGCTTGTTAGGCGGGACAGTTTGAAGAAGCAAACATGCAATGCAAGTGATGTTGTTTGTGGTGTGCAAAAATTAGCAGAAGAAATATCCTGTGACTTGAAGACAAACGCTGAGGCTTGGATGAAAAAACGAGTCTACAGGGTGAACCGTTTAGGTGAAGCAAAAAGCTTACTGAAACGCAAAGCGGGTATAGTTGAGGTTCCGTGGTGTGGTAAGGACGAGTGTGGTCACAGCTTGGAAGAGGCTGTTGAGGCTAGGCTGCTAGGATTTCCTGAAGATACCAAAGAAAAAGTTGAAGGAAAATGTGTTGTCTGCGAAGAGCAGGCAGTAAATGTTGTACGTGTTGCGGTAGCGTACTAGTGTTCGAAGCTGTTTAATATGGTATGAGCACCATTAAGGTGACAAGAATAGTTAATTCCAAAACCAAACTTAGAGGCTATGAGATGTGCTAACAAAACTAAAACAACGCGTCCAAAATGGGTTAGCATCCACAGCCACGCTATTTCATAACATAGGTTTAACTCCAAATCATGTAAGCGTATTTGGAATAATCTTTGCTTTACTTGCTGCTGTCGCTTATTCACAGTGGCAAGTTAATCATATGCTCTTGATACTGGCACCTGTTTTGTTGCTCATTTCTGGATTATTTGACGCATTAGACGGAGTTATAGCTAGAATCCACAAAAAAGCAACAACATTTGGCGGCTTCTTTGATTCTGTGCTTGACCGATACGCTGACGCGGTTGTCCTGTGTGGAATTATACTTGGAGGACTAACAGACCTTCACTGGGGACTCGCTGCACTCATGGGTTCCATGCTGGTCAGCTACGCGCGCGCAAGAGCAGAAGCAGCAGGAGTAAAAATGGAGTCGGTTGGCTTAGCTGAACGCGCAGAACGCATAGTAATCTTGGTGTTTGCGAGTTTAATCAGTTACTTTTGGATTGATGCTTTAAACTGGAGCATTATACTGCTTGCTATAATAACAAACTTGACTGTTGTTCAGCGAGCACTTTATTTCCGCAAAGCGGTGAATTGAAAGAAAAAGAAAAGATTGGTAGGTTTAACGTCTTCCGCGTCTTGGAGGAGGACCTGATCTTCGCTCGTTTTTAGAACGAATGTTTACTACGCCACGGTGCACTGCACATGAAATACAGTAGTATCTTGTTTCGGTGCTACTGGCAATGTATGTGCCTTTTTGGCGGAGTTCTTTGTAGAGGAGCGAGTCAACTAATGATATTCTCCGTGATACACGTTTGGCTTTGTCGCGGGGCACCTGCTGACCGCAACCTTGGCACTGAACAAGTGCTCCTTTTCCTTTGCTTCCTTTTGCTCTGCCTCTGGATTTACGTTTGACTGGCATGTTTTTTCCTCATTATTGTAAATTAAACGGGGGTTATTAAGTATCACCAGCTTTGGTTCATATATCTTACGTTTTTTGCAAACAAAAACACGCTTGAGTGGCAACTAGGTTCAAGTGGTTTACACTTCGAGAATTTTTCGGCTTAATATTTCGCCATAACTGGAGTGAATTGGAAAAGAAGTATCATTGATTAGCACCATTTCAACTTGCTGGACTTTAGGTAAATTCTTGATTTTGTTAATTATTTTTCGAACACTGTTCACATCTGTGACTGCAGCCATAACAAGTATGTCGTAAGGTGAAACTAGTTCGTTTGCTGCAAACACATTCTGTATTTTCAGAATTTCAGACACTGTTTCCAGTTTATCTTCGCCATGATATAGACTTACACACACGAAAGCTTTCCCTTGGTAACCTAATTTCGAGAGGTCAACGCCCACAACGCAACCTTCGATAATTCCTTTAGTCTTCATTTTTTCGTATCGCTTTCTAATAGTATAAGGCGTAGTACCCAGCTTCTTTGCGATTTTCACAAAAGACATCTGAGCGTCTTTAAATAGCTCACTTAGAATTAGTCTGTCAAGTTTATCCATTTTCATCCGAGTCCAAGGGTTGTAAGTCAACGTTTCCAAAATCAAGATGTGCATTAGACCAAATGAGACTAGTTACTTTTCTTGCTCCAAACTTTTTCTTTACTTTGCAAGTAAGTTTTTCCAGTTCACTCAGACTTCTAGTTTGAACTAAAGCACATAAATCGTATTTCCCGATGCATGATGAAAGTTCTATTAAATCTGTTTCCTCGTGAAGTAACTTGCTTATGTCGTGTTTTTGATCCCAGTCCAATTCAATTCCAATAATTGCCACTACTACGGCGTTAAGTGTTTGTTTCATGTTAGTGAAAATTGTTCCTTTTTTTATAACGCCTAGCTTTTTTAGGCGTTTGATTCTATTTAGCGCTGAAACAGAACAAATACCACATTCTTTGGCAATATCTTTTAGTCTTGAGCGTGCATCCTTTAGTAAAATGTGTAATATTTTCTTGTCAATTTCGTCGATTTCAACTATGGCCCCCAATGGGTATCACTTAATTAATTGTTATGCATAATTCATAGATAAATCTGTTCTAAACATGCGTGCATATATTGTATTCATTATCAATTTTGCATTGTTTTTTTTATAAAATGTAGTTCATATTGTCCATATTAACTAATTTCCATAAATAAATATCAAAATAATGATGAAAATTAAACATCGTCACTCCAATGTAACCCTTCATAAATTTAAAGGAGAAAAAAGAAAGTTGAAAACGATAAAAAGCAAAAAAAATTTCCTCCCCCTTTTTTGTGGGAGTAAACCGCATCAAAAAAATGGGGCTGAAAAGGCTCCCTGCACAAAAATGAAAATAACTAGAG
>JAOZIF010000001.1 GCA_026014495.1 Candidatus Bathyarchaeum sp. | reverse complement strand
CTGTAACCATCAAGGTACAAGTTCCTGGTGGCTACTTCGATAAGAAAACTGAAATTACCGCTACTCCGGTATTGGTTTATGACGGAGGCGAGACTGCTTACGCTCCTTACCAGTTGCAAGGTGAAAGCGTAGATGGTAACGCTAAAGTTATTTCTTATGCTAATGGTGGACAGTTTACTTATGAAGGAACTGTAGATTATAATGAAAACATGAGAATCTCTGACCTTGTTGTTAGAATTACCGCTACTCGTGGTGGTACTTCTCTTGATTTCGAACCTGTAAAAATTGCTGAAGGTGTTATCTCCACTTCTCAGTTGCTCGGTAAAAAGGGTGCTTTGGCTGCCCTTGGCGAAGACAACTTTGAAAGAATTACCCCTGAGGTTGGTGAAGCTGATATTCATTACCTGATTCAGCGTTCAAATGTTCGCAATACTGAGTTGAGGGACGATGATATCAAATCTCTTTCAGAATTTGTGAAAGCAGCTAAAGAAGCTGAAAACAAAGAATTCAAAGGTGTTAACATTTCTTCTTATGCTTCTCCCGACGGGCCGATTGATTTGAACACCCGTTTGGCCGGTGAGCGTGAAGCTTCCGCTAAGAAATATCTTGAAGGTGCTTTGAAAAAAGCAGGTGTTGAAGATGTTACTGCTGAAGATTTCTTCGAATTGCGCAATACTCCCGAAGACTGGGAAGGATTTAAAGAGCTTGTTGAGAAGAGTGACATTGAGGACAAAGACGTGATTTTGCGTGTTCTTTCTACTCACAATGATCCTGAAGTTCGCGAATCAGAGATTAAGAATATGGCTGCTACCTATAAGGTACTTGCTGATGACATTCTTCCTGAATTGCGTCGTTCAAAACTTAACGTTAATGTTGAAGTAATTGGTAAGTCTGACGATGAGATTTCTGAATTGGCTTCTTCTTCTCCTGAAGAGTTGAAACTTGAAGAAATTCTTTATGCAGCTACTCTTACTGAAGACCTTGACGACCAACTTGCTATTTACAAGTCTGCCCTGGAGCAGCATTCGAATTGCTGGAGAGCTCAGAACAACATTGGTGTGGTTCTCTATAAAAAAGGTGATGTTGACGGTGCTAAAGTTGCTTTCGAAAAAGCCAACGAAATGAAAGCCAACGAACCTGTTGTTTTGAACAATCTTGGTGTATTGGCTCTTCAAGAAGATGATGTTGAAGCTGCTAAAGAGTACTTTGACTCTGCTGCCGGTGCCGGTGCTGCTTTGGATAACAACCTTGGTGTATTGGCCATTTACAATGGTAACTATGATGAGGCTACTCGTTACTTCGCAAACAGCAATAACTGCAACGCTGCTTTGGCTAAAATTTTGAACGGAAACTATGACGCTGCTTTGGCTACTTTGAATGCCAATAAGGCTGAGGTTGGTATCAAATACTATCTGAAAGCAATTATTGGTGCTCGTCAGAATGACACTGATATGTTGTTCGAAAACCTTGGTAAAGCTATTCAGCTTGATGGTTCATTGAAAGAAGTTGCTGCAACCGATATGGAATTTGCACGCTACTTTGAAGATGCTTCTTTCAAAGAAATCGTACAATAATTTTAGGGTTTAGAACCTTTATGATATTAAAAAGGCTGCCGTTTGGCAGCCTTTTTTTTTCTCTTAATGGAATGTATCTCTTGATTATTCTTTAAGAAATAATATGAGTATCAAGTGATAATTACTTTAGGGTTTGTAATGAAATAAATTGACAGATTTAACGAAATTATTTTGTTCTTTACCAACTTGAAAATGCTGCAAATAGCGAGCTATTTAATGGATTTTCAAGGAAGTTAGAGGGCAAAAGAACAAGTCTAAAGCGGCAAATTGTTTCGGTACAATCCCTTAGCTCCAAAAAACTTGTCTTGAAATGAAATCTGGAGTTCTCTTGAAATACCGGTTTGCAAGGCCTCTGGTCAAAAATGCTTCCTTATTTAATCCTTGTCAACTAACCATTTTCCGGCCAATTCCCAAAGAACTATACCTGCAGATACCGATACATTAAATGAATGTTTGGTTCCAAATTGTGGGATTTCCAGACACATATCGCATTGATTGATTACTTCCTGGGCTACTCCTTTAACTTCATTTCCCAGAATTACAGCATATTTTGAATTTGTCTCCGGTTCAAACTGCTTCAACGATATACTTCCTTCCACTTGTTCGATTCCAATGAGTAAATATCCCTCTTGTTTCAACTTTTCTATGGCCTCTGTTGTTTCATTAAAGTATTGCCATTTCACTGAATCTTCCGCTCCAAGAGCTGTTTTGTGAATCTCTTTATGGGGAGGAGTTGAGGTGATTCCACAGAGGTAAACGGCCTCCAGACGAAAAGCATCCGAAGTGCGAAAGATACTGCCTACATTATGAAGGCTTCTTATGTTGTCCAAAACTACAACAATAGGTGTTTTGGGAGATTCTTTGAATTGGGCTACCGAAATTCTTCCCAGTTCATTGAGTTTTAGTTTTCGCATTTTTTTAAGAGACAAAATTAGATAAACTCTTTTAGTCAGACGAAGAAATTATCAGTTAAGCATATTTTTTTTACAAAAAAATCTACTATATGAATATTCACGAGTATCAGGCCAAAGGTATACTGAAACAAAATGGGGTTGCTATTCAGGAAGGAATTACTGCTGATTCCCCCGATGAAGCTGTTGAAGCTGCAAAACAACTTCAAAAACAAACCGGCACCAATTGGTGGATTTTA
>JAOZIF010000018.1 GCA_026014495.1 Candidatus Bathyarchaeum sp. | reverse complement strand
ATGGCAGAAAAAGTTGCAACAGAAGAAAACGCGCTCAGGAACATTGAAGAGATGGCGGATTTGGGCGTAATTAAAGGGGTTCACGGTCGCCTCAAAGAATTGATCAAAGTTGAAAGGGGATATAAACGCGCAGTAGAAGCAGCAGCTGCGGGATGGCTTGATGCCATGGTTGTTGAAAACTTTGACGCGGCATTCATGTGTGCTGAAACACTAAAACGCATGAAACTGGGCAGAATCAAGATAATTCCCCTTGACGAAATATCCGAAATCACGTCCATTAACATCCCCTCGATTAGAGGAATTAACGGCACTGCCTCAAATTTTGTCAGGTGCTCCAAAAAAGTTGAACCAGCAATAAGATTTGTCTTTGGAGATACACTTGTAACAAATGACGAAAAAACTGCCCTTGCTGCTTCGCGAAACGGTAACCGAACAGTCACCGTTAATGGAGACCTTTACGAGTCACAGGGCGGTTTCGAAAGCGGTTATTATCGTGCCCCAGTTGACTATTCTTCGATTATTCCCAGTGAGACAGCAGTAAAGAGCTTGGATGAAGCAGTGGGAGCACTTAAACGTCACTTGTCAAAAAGGGAGAGCGACATAAGCGGCTTTGAAGAAGAAATTGAAGCAATAAAATTAGAAATTGCCACCTTGGCTGAAACAATTGTGACGTTAGGGGGAGAAATTGGAAGGGTCCGACAAAACGTCAAAATTACAAGACAAAATGTCAAACGCATCGAGAAACATTTGTCAAGAATAAAAGAAAAACGAGAAGAAGAAAAAACTAAGTTAGGGAATTTAAGATTACAGCGTAACGAGCTAAATAAAGAGATGGAAAAGCTTCGCGAGGAATTAGATGAGTTACGTCTAAAAACGGATACATCCAAGATTCAGGAGATGGAGATTCAACGAGAAAACTTAGGAGAAGAGATTATCAAATCTCGTCAAATTATGGGGAGCGTAGAAACTAATCTTGCAACTCTTGAATCCAAGTTTGGAAACATACTAAAAGTAGGCGCGGACAACATTAGAATCCAGTTGCGAAAAATGAAGTCACAGATTATAACGGTAGAAAATGAGGTTAATGCAGCAACCAAAGAAAGAGAAACGTTAGAACAAAAGCTTTTGGAACTGGAAAACAACAAAGAAGAGATGTCTCGAACTGTTTTGAACGCAAAACAGGAATCAAAAAAATACACAGTTCAAATTGATGACATAGACAAGAAATTACGCCAATTAGATTCCGTGTATGAACGTTCAGACAGGCTCTATAACGAACTACAATTTAACCTTCAAACAAACCAAATGAAACTAGAACAACACAACCAAAGATTAGCCGAACTTGGCTACGATAAACCTTTGCCAATTTCACAAGAACAACTAGAAACCGCCGAAACATCCCTCAGGCAGTTACGCCTTGAACTAAGTCGACTCGGCGCAGTAAACCAACTGTCATTAGACCACTATGCGGAACAGGCTTCGCGGTACAAAGAACTGTCCATACGCATGAACGAACTTGAGAAAGAAAAACAGTCCATCCTTGCGTTCATGGATGAAATTGAGAAGAAAAAACGTGCAGTTTTCATGGAAGCTTTCGAAAAAATTAACGATAGCTTCAAAAAGTATTTCACGAAAATAACAGGAGGGGGAGAAGCGTCGCTTATACTTGAGAACCCTGAAGACCCATTTGCGGGTGGAATGGACATGCTTGTCCAGTTTAGAAATAAAGCATCAATTCTTGTAAGCGGAGCCAGCAGTGGAGAAAGATCAGTGTCCGCTGTTGCATTCATTTTTGCGCTTCAGGACTTCATGCCCACAGCATTCTACGTTTTCGACGAAATCGACGCACACCTTGACGCATTTCACGTATCAAGATTGGGAGACCTTTTTGTTGAATTGTCTTCGAAATCTCAGTTTGTAGCAATAACTTTGAAGCCAGAGATGGTCAGCAAAGCCAAGAAAGTTTGGGGAATCTATGAACGTAAAGGATACTCTCATGTGGTCTCAGCAAAAATAAAGGAGGCTGCTGCCTGATGCCCCAAACCATGAAAAAGCCATTTTATTTCCAGCCGCCATTGAGTATACTATTTGAGATTCATAAACTAGAGAAGATACTTCCATGGGAAGTCAACATTGCTTACCTGTTAACCATGTTTTTAGAGGAAATGGAAGAACAAGGTGAAGTAGATTTCAGAGCCTCAGGAATGGCATTAGAGTCTTCCAGCACAATATACCTCAGAAAAACCAAACTACTACTAAAACTAGAAGAACCCCCACCACCACCTAAAATGATGCCAGATTTTATTCCACCACCAATATTTCTGCCTCTTCGTTACGAGCTATCCTCAACTACCATAGACAACCTGCTAAATGTACTAGATGAAGTACTAAAAAGCGAAAGCGTCCGACCACCAAAACTGCCAGAACCAATCTTGCCCACCCCAGAAATAATTCCGCCAATCGACATGTATTTACTGCAAATCGAAGACCACATGAAGAGCCTTTATGAGCAACTCCTTCAGCTTGTAGGCACTGGAGAACTGTTAGCATTCTCTAAACTCGTTGCAGGGCTAGAAAAAATTGAAGCAGTCAAAACATTCATAATTCTCTTGTTTCTCGCCCAAAGAGGAAAGATAGGGTTATGGCAAGAGGAAGATATAGAAGAACTTTACATAACAGTCATAGGAGACCCTGTCTTTGACGGAAAACGAACAGAACCAATCTGAACCACAAAAAAATGAAAAAATTGCTCATCAACTAGCCTTAGTTGAAGCAGGACTCTACGTAGCAGGACGCCCCCTTGACCTAAGGACAATAGCAGGCGTAGCAGGATCACGCTCGAAAAAAAAGGTCAGAAAACTTGCAAAAACATTAGTGGAAAATTACAAGAACCGAGATACAGCCATTGAAATTCTTGAACTGGAAGGCGAGCGGTTTGTTATGCAACTTAAAGCAGATTACACAGGTAAAGTCAGAAAACTAGCTACAAGACCGCTCCTTTCTGCAGGTCCACTAAAAACATTATCATACATTGCGTTTAGGCAACCAATTCTTCAGACACAAGTCATCGATGTTAGAGGAAACCATTCTTACGGTCATCTTAAACAACTAGAAGACATGGAATTAATCAGTCGCGAAGGGGTTGGAAAAAAAAGGTTCATAAAAACAACACCGTTTTTCGCGGACTTTTTTGGTTTAAGTCACGATCTTCGAACCATGAAACGGCAACTAAAAACGATATTCAAAGATGTAGAAAAGCCTAAAACCGAAGAAACAATGAACCCCGAAAAAGCAGAATAAGATAAGCTTATATGTCAAGTTTTGCTAGTCTCAACAGACCTATGAGATGATGTAAGCTTGTCAGTATGGCACGGAGATCAACATAAGCGCAAAGATTCTGGCGGAAGGAAAATAGCGAACCGCAAGAAAAGAAGATATGAAGCTGGCTTTTTCCCAGCAGAAACTGCACTGGGCAAAAATAAAAGCAAAACCATTCGAAAGCATGGAGGTAACGAGAAGGTTCGACTGCTAGCAGTGAACCAGGCAAACATCTCTGATGCTGCTGGAAAAACCTCAAAAGTAGAAATACTTCGTGTAATAGAGAACCCAGCAAACGTAGACTACGACAGACGAGGAGTAATCACAAAAGGAACAATGATTGCAACATCATTGGGAACAGCCCGAGTAACATCACGCCCGGGACAAGACGGAATTGTAAACGCGATTCTAGTAACCAAAAAGGGCGCATAACAACAGTTTTATCGTCGCAAGCTACAAAGCTCTTTTGCAATATTTTTTATAGTTGCACCTTTCGATTCAGTTTTGGGGATTACAAGTAGACCAGTTTTTTGCCACGAAAAACTGGGATGCGCAGCACCAGAAAAAATCTCAGGCCGCAGACCTAACTTTTGCGCTACTACTTTAATTTCCTCCACTTTTGGTGCAGACACAGCGAGCTTCTTTGGAACTCTTCGCCCATCGTTTCGGGTTTTGTTTGCGTCAAAGTAAATTGACCAAAGAAAAATCTTGTTTTGTTTACGCATTTCGATCAGATTTGCTAAACGAGTTATAGCGTTTTAATAGTTGCGGTTGTTATTGTGGTTCATCAAATGATGAATAAGAAGTGTTTTGAACACAAAAGCCCAGAGAATATACGGGCTTTTTCGCGCAAAATGCATCTAAATCAACAATTTATAAGATGAAATTTAGTTTAAAATTCTTGTAGCATCTAAAAAAAATTTCAAAAAAAAGAATAGACGTTACAAACTGGAGATAGCTCCCAGAAAAGTTTAAATAAAGCGGTCCGTGTGAAACATAGGTTTTGCGAGGGGAAAAAGGGTTTTGCACAGAATAGGTCACGTCCTTCATGTAAGCAAGACAAAAAATATGATTCTTAAAGCTGAAAATATTCCTCGCATCGGCGACGAAGTTGCAAATGAAAAACTCAAACATATGGGAACAGTTTTTGACGTCTTCGGTTCAACATCATCCCCCTATGTGGCTGTGAAAACAAACATCCAAAGTCCAGAACAATTCGTAAATCAAGTTCTTTACGTAGTCCCCTCTAAAGGCGGAAGAAACAAGAGGAAAAAAAGATGAAAGAAGAAAACCTCCCACAAGCTCCAAGGATTCGAAAGTGCCCAGAATGCGGAAGCAACCGCTTAATGCGAGACTACGAATGCGCGGAAATAGTTTGCATGGGTTGTGGTTTCGTCGTCGCTGCTAAACTTGCAGATCAAGGACCAGAGTGGCGGGCATTTGATGATGAACAACGCGCTAAACGCGCAAGAGCAGGTGCTCCACTTACATTCACAATTCACGATAAAGGCTTATCAACCATGATTGACTGGCACGACCGAGACGTTTACGGCAAGAGACTCGCTCCAGGTCAGAAGGCTCAGATTTACAGGTTACGGAAATGGCAACGACGCATCAGGGTCTCCGATGCCACAGAAAGGAATCTTGCATTTGCTCTTTCTGAGATATCCAAGATAGCAAACAATCTTAATTTGCCAAAGAGTATTCTTGAAACTGCTTCGGTTATCTACCGTAAAGCTGTTAAAGAGCGCCTCATCAGGGGCAGGTCGATTCAGGGCGTAACTGCAGCAGCTATTTACGTGGCCTGTCGCCAGTGTGGAGTAGCCAGAACGTTAGATGAAATTGCTCAAGCTTCTACCGTAAACAAGAAAGAAGTTGGGCGAAGCTACCGCTTCTTGATAAAAGAACTTAACTATTTCATTCCACCACTAAAACCAAGCCAGTACATAACCAAGTTTTCTAACCAGTTGACCATGCAAGGAAAGGTCGAAGAAATAGCCCACAAGATTCTGGGTACCGCTAAAGAACTAAAACTCACATCCGGCAGAGGCCCAACGGGCATAGCTGCAGCAGCAAGTTACATCGCGTCGGTTTTGACAGGAGAAAGAAAAACTCAAAGAGAAATTGCGGAAATTGCTCAGGTAACAGAAGTAACCATACGAAACAGGTATAAAGAGTTGGTTGAACGGCTAGAGTTTGTAATCTACCTTTAATTTCCTTTTTTTAACAAAACAAAAAGAAGATTAGATGCTGCACTACAAAACAGGCAGCTCTTTAGATGGGATAGTTTCCACAAATTCTGCAGAAACCAACTTTTGTTTTGACGTATCCTTTACACTTGGGACATTGTCTTCCAGATGAATCAGCATATACTTCAGAGGGCTTTCCGAATAATTCTCTGAAAGTTTCGTAGTATACAAGTTGCTCTTTGGATGTAAGTATCACGTCATCTTGGTCGAGGTAAAGTTTCTTTTTTTCTTCAAAATCGTCAGTTGAGATTTCTTTGTCAAAGTAATCAGGCAAAACCCAAGTTCCAGTTCCTTGTTCTAAGGGTGCTTTTCCTCGCCAAACTACTTCATCTGGAATAAAGCCATCATACGCCTTACGAAGCAACCATTTACCATATTTTACTCCGTTTTCAAAGTTTACTTTTAGATTAACAGGGAGCTTTTTAGCGTAATCCATGAATAGCGGATCCAGATAGGGCTGTTTTACTGTTATACCAACAGAATTCCCCATTGGTGTTGAAGAAAAGGTCATTTCGCCCCACATATCAGAGAGAGCTTTTGCGAAATCGGTTTCGGATAAATGAAATTGCCACGGATACCCAAAGAGTTCGTCTAAAGCGTCACCAGTGAGAACACTTTTGATGCCTTTCTTTTTTGCTACAGTTAATCCGATGTATGCTGGAAGAGTGTTTCTCACATCCATTGGATCAAAAGTTTTCAGCACTTTGACAACGTCTTTTGCAGCATTAATTACGTCTTCGACTTCAAATATGTGGAATTCGTGGTCTAGTTTGAGAAAATCTACCATTTTCTTAACGTATTCTGTGTCCTTAGGTTTTCCTTGTTTGAAAGAAACAGTTATAGCCTTAATATTTGGGTCAAATTTTACTGCTTCATAGGCTATTATGCTCGTGTCAGTTCCAGCTGAAAATAGGATGCCTTCAGCCATGTTATTTTGGACAACTTTAGAAACTAAAGCACGAGCTTCTGGCAAGAGTTTAGCTAAATCTAGTTTATCAGGTTCCATATCATTTTTTCTCCATCATAATTTTTGACAATGAATAGTTAGTTAATCATCATCTCCAGTTTCTGAACCCCAGAAGGATAAATGAATGCCACGTTCATCTGGGTTGGCGCCTATCATATGAGATTCCCCGCAGTTCTCGCACCTTAACATAATAAGTTCTGGTGTGATTCTGTCAACTCTGAAAACAGTGCTATTGCAGATCATGCATCTTGTTTCGTTTTTCATGTATTTCTTTGTTATCTTGTCGCCTTTAACGCAACATTCAGCCTTCATAATTTTATCCCCATTGTTTGAGTTATTGTTAGGCGCGGGTGAAGTACCATGAGCCATTGAAGTTTATGCAAGTGTAGTTTAGTTTTGTTTTTTGTTTGGTTTTGGGTTTTTTAATAGTTTCTGGAGACATTCACCTTCACCAATATTCAACTAAAGTCAATAATATTGAAAACTCAAATATAAAAATTGTGGAAAAATGAACGTATGTTCCACAAATAGGAATAAATATTGAACAGGTTAAGATGAAATGAAAAACCAATTAACTGCAGCCCCAACCCAAAAACAACATACCAAAACTAACAAGTGTGAAGAAAAACAGCAACTCATACTCAAAGCCATAAATCAAGTAAAACCGCAATAGACCATTAAAACTTTTTAACGAAACATCTTCAACTAGTATTGAGGCTAATAATTGTCAGCTTGTCCCAGATGTGGAACGGAAGTATCCAACCCAAACAAAACATGGTCCATGATTGGTAGAGCCAACAAAACGGACAAAGAGATTGAACTCACGTTAGGGTTTTTCATGTGTCCAGAATGCGAAAAAAGGTTTCTGAGTGTCCTAGAAAAACAGATAGAGAAGGGAACTTTTAAAGGCGTGGTTGAGGAAATTAAAGGAATTGAGAGGGGGTTCACACAAACGTTGGACGACTTAAGGGAAAAACTTGAGAAATTGAAAAACGAAAGAGCTGAACTTCTGGAAGAAATCGAGGAACTCAAGAGAACAGGAGAAACTAAAGCCAGCACTCTGGAAGAAGAGATAGCTTCGCTTCGAGAAGAAGTGGACTCTTTGAAGGAAATGCTAGACGATAACGACGAGTAGCAACAAATAAGAGGCTCAGTCCTTTTTTTTGTGTTTGATTATTTTATATTAATTAAATAGTTTTGAAGTTTACCAAAAGAAGACAGTTTGTTCTCAACAAAAGACAAAAGAACAAACCACAATGAAGACAAAATATTAGCTAGGAACTCTTTTTGTGACGTGAGTCAAGCAGGAGACGCTTTTTTACTAGGTCCTTGACTTCTTCATAGAATTGCTGATCAGTTTCCAGTTTACGAAAATCGTTGCTGAAGTCTTCGAATCCTGCTGGAATTTCCAATTGCAACGTAATGAATGGTTTCCCCATAGCCATTTCAAACTTTCTTTTAGCTTCTTCATAATCGGATTCTGGTTTTATGTCTCTAGGTTCAATCCATTTTTTGACCAACTTATTCACACCCATAAATTGAAGCGTATAATTAAATAAAAGCTTGCAAAGCCTAACTGAATAAGGGACGTAATAATACCCACTTTTGTGAACTCAGCAAAACTTAGAGATATTCCCTCACGTTTGAGGGCGCCCACACCCATCATTGTTACAGCACCACTCAAAGGAGTAGTAGCTCCTCCCAAATTCGTTCCCAAAACCAAAGCTGACCACACAGGCGCCGAGTTTAATGCAGCAACTCCACTAATCATCGGGGCAAAAGTGAGGGCAATTGCAATGTTACTTACAGCAGTGCTAGCAAGACCACTAAACCACAAAGTTGTCAATGTAGATCCTAACGGGGTTTGTCCAACTGTTTGAAAAAGCTGCGCCGATATTTCGGCCAAGAATCCAGTGCGTTCTAGACCACCAACCACGAACATGAAACCTGAAATAAAAAAGATGGTCTCCCAGTCCAGTTTTTTGAAAATCTCTGCAGGGTCCGAACCGCTCAAAGCCAAAGCAACGACAGCGCAGCCCAAGGCAACAGCTTCGGCTCCAATTCCAAGGTTATCTAACGTCAAAAAGAGAATTATAAGAAGAAGAAGAATCAGGATGGAACGGTAAAAGAGCGATTTGTTTTCAACGCTCTCCCAAGGATTATAGTCAGGCAGTTCTTTTTTCTCCCCAAGTCGTTTTCTGAAGAGCATGTATAAAGCGAATATTGTTATTCCCCAGAGAGCAATTTCACAAACAGCCAAATATCCAATGAAGGCAGTGAAGCTCATCCCTGCTTCAAGACCAATTACCATGTTAGAAACAGAGCCAATTAGAGTGCTTGTTCCACCCAGATTGATCATTATCATGGCAGAAATGAAGTAGGGTACAGGATCGTAACGTAACAGCTTGGTTATTGTTGCCATTGCAGCGGCGATAAGCAACATTGCTGTTGGGTCGCTAAGAAACACTGAGACAGCCGCAGCGATTACACAAATAGAAACAAAAAGGATGCTAGGGTTTCCGCCTGAAACTTTTACTGCATACAAAGCGCCAAAACGAAAAAGACCGCTTCGCTCAGCCACTTCCACTACAATCATAACACCAAGCAGCAAAAATATTAGCTCCATGTCAATGAAGCCCAAAGCTTCGCCATAGTCAAACACTTCATAGAGCAGACCAAACCAAGCCGCGAGTAAGGCTCCAATCATGGCAGCCACGGACATGGGAACAACTTTAGTAGCAGATAGCAAAATGGTCAGCAGGTAAACGAGAATAAAGATTATTTGAACTTCGTCCATTTTACTCCCTGTTTTTCATTCGGTCAGTCATTTTAGCGAGACCGTCTGCCATAGATTCAGCTTTCCGTTCGACTATCCGATAAAGAATGCGCCCAATATCATATATTAGAATAAGAATAATTGCAAGAGCAACATATGTGGTGCCAATCGACAGCGCATCGCTAAGATTTGGCTCCAAAGTGTTTATGATTGGGTACAGAGCAGTTGTAATCAAAATTACAACTATAATGTAAATAGCATCTCTAGCGGCACGTCTAGGAGACCGCTCTTCCTTTATTCCCAATCGCTTTACAAAAATGTCTGTCAAAATGTCACTTAACACCAGACCATCAGCTAATGCACGTATTAGAAAAATTGCTGTGAAAATCAATGCGATAGTTCCCACCAGCATACCAGCGTTAAAGTTGATGCCAGGAAGGAATATGTCATCCATTAATGGTGGAACAATTGTGCTTATTAAATAAAAAATAATAGCCATTACCAGACTCATTGTTAACCTAGGAAACCGGTTACGAATCTCTTCACCAATAGGTTTATCCACCAAATATCTATTCTCCTCAGAACGCTGTTATGTTTAATGATTCATGAATATTAACGCTACGGAAATGAACAAGAACCAAACAGCAAAAAGTCTCGACAGGAAACATCAATAATCAAACGTAAATGACGATTAGTGCTTCAATTACAAGTATTTTAAGAAAAATTGACAAAAAAGACGAAAAAATGGCAAGGTTAACAAATCAGTTTGCACTTAAAAGCCACAGATCAGAGCAGGCATAAAAAAAGTAAAACAGCTTTTGATTAATTGCGGAAACCACTAAAAAGTTTCAATATAAAATTGGCGGTTTCAGTTAAAAAAAGAGGGGTTGTGGAACCGCTTTTGCATAATTTGCTGAAACTTTTTAGCAGTCAGAAACGCGTAAAGACTGCTTTTGTGCATTTTTTGAGCATGAAAGCTTTTGTGCTAGAACGAAGTAACACTCATCTTAATATCTGCCATAAAACGTGGTTTATCGTGGAAAAAAGAGAAATTGAAAGAATGTCTGTTGTACTCCAAGAGCTTGGGCTAAGCTACACAGAAACTCTTGAAGTTATACAGGAAATGTCCAAAGACGTGAATAACGCCCAAAAGTTATGGAAAGGAGAAAAAAAGTCCAAACTAATCAAACTCGCGATAACCCTGATAACGCTTCCAGAACCCACACCCATAAGTGAAACAATAGGCGCCGCAGTCCTAGTAGCGGGACTTGTTCAAAACAGAGTAAAAAATTCAGCTTTACATGTAGAAGACGTCTATAAAACGTTTCAAGATGTAAACAAAGACATACTGAAAATCAGACAATTCAGAACGTAACGTTTAAAGAGAGTTACAGTCAAGAATGCGACTTCTTGTCTGGAACCAACTCTTTAAGTTTTTCTTCAGGTGCACCCAAACAGTATAGAATTCCAGCAAGATTGTCCTTAGTTATGACCCCAGAAGCCACTTTTTGAAGAACCTCCTTAGGATAAAGAGCAATCCCTAACCCAGAATTTTGGAGCATAAAACGGTCATTAGCTCCATCACCAACCGCAACCACCTGCTCCATTAAAAGATTCTCTTTCTCTGCAATTTCTTGCATCAACTCAGCTTTTCGTTCTGCATCAATTATTGGCTCCACAACTTCGCCAGTTAATTTTCCGTTTTCAATCACAAGCTTGTTGGCGTAAACATAGTCGATGTCAAGTTTTTCTTTGATTTTTTCAACAAACTGAGTGAAGCCGCCCGAAATAAGAGCTATCTTGTAGCCCAAAGCTTTAAGCGCTAGTATCAGTTCCTCGGCTCCCGGAGTTACATCCAAGTTTTCAACTATAGAATCAAGAACACCCACAGGCAAACCCTTCAACAAGTGAACACGTTCCTTGAGTGCCTGCTTAAACTCAATTTCGCCATTCATTGCTCTTGACGTAATTTCGCTGACTTTTCCGCCCACTCCAGCAACCTTTGCTAGCTCATCAATCATTTCAGCATCAATTAGGGTACCATCCACATCAAAAACAATCAGCCGTTTTGGTCTACGGAAAACTGTGTCCTTCTGAAAAACAACATCTTGCCCAACCATTTTACATTCTTTGCTCAAGGCTTCTTTGAAGTCGTCCATTGGAACAGCTAGGTCATTAACGTCAATCACTATTTCCATAGCATTCAATTCACCATAGGCAATCATCCGTATCCGCTCAATGTTTGCGTTTTTCTCAGAAAGAAAACGTGAAACCTTTGCCACAATACCCGGCCTGTCCTTCCCAAGAGTTGTTAAAAGCACAAGCTTTTTGCCACTCTTTCGCTGCACAGATGGAATAGCTTCGATGTTAACGTCCAATCCTATTTTCTTTCCCATGTCTACAAGCTGACATCTTAGATTCTCAAGAGACACGGACATTACGCGACAGTCCACAATCATAAATATAGCAAAGAGTCCTCTCATGCTGAAGGCTTCGATGTCAACAATGTTTCCGTTTGCGTTGGCAATTAATTCAGTTATCTCTGTTGTTAAACCGGGTTTGTCTTTTCCGGTTGCCGTAATCATCACGAAAGGCTTAGTCATGCCAGCAGTTCCCCTCAAAACAACGACTTATTCGAATTATCGAATAGTCAGGCTCTTCAATTAATAAACATAACTTTCGGCAGTGGCATTTTTTTATAGGCAGGTAACCAAAGAAAGCGCATGCAAACAATCCAAACAACATCAGGGTAACATTGACGCAGGAATTACCAGTTAGGAACCTAAGTTAAACAAGAACTGCTGGATAAATGTTAGAATAATTGTTCTGCGTGAAAAACAGAAAAAAGGTTGTTTTCAACAATGTACCTCTATTAGTCTCCTAATATGCGCGGATAGGTTTGGCAACAAACAACTGAAATTGCTGATAGCTAGTAAAAGGAAGAGAAAGATTCTGAATTAATTATTAAAAAGAAAAGAGCGCCGCTGCGGGTCAGATGACGAGAATTTGAAACAGCAGGTATGTTGCTAGTAGTAGTGCGCCGCCAAATTTTGAGATTCCGCCTCTTGTGAGAAATCGCCAAAAGATTACTGTTGTTATCAGAAGGAATGGAAGAAGTTCTGTTAGGATTGTTATGTCAACAGAGGGCGAGGTTAGAAGAACTAAACCTAAAACAAGAGTGAGATTTGTCAAGTTGGAGCCGATAATTCCTCCTATAGCTAAGTGAACTCGTCCGCGTCTGACAGCTGCAAGGTCGGTAGTGAATTCGGGAAGTGATGTGCCTATGGCGATGACTTTTGCGCCAAGCAGTATTGCTGGAGCACCTAGAATACTTGCGATTTCGATTCCTGATGAAACAACTAAGCGTGCAGAAACAATGACACCGATTAAGCCAATTGCTAACAGAGCAATTACTTTGGTCATTCTTCCCTTCTTTTTGACAGCCTGAGAGTTGCCGTTGACTTCTACGGTGGGTGTTCTCTTTTTTGCCATAAAATAGGTGTTTGCAACAAAAGTTCCCAACAAAAGAATTCCAACCACAGGACTGGATACGCTGAATATTACAAGAAGCAGAGGAATCAAGGATGTTAGAAAAAGAATGTCTGTTAAGTCCAATAACATATCTGTGCAACAGGTTTTAAGATACCCCAACAGCCCCAATATTCCCAAAACTGCTCCGATATTAAAAACGTTAGAGCCAAGAATGTCGCCTATACTTATTCCAGGCTCTCCGTCCAGAACAGCAAACAGTGCTACAATTATTTCAGGAACAGAAGTCAAAGTAGCCAAAAGAATGAACCCAGCTGACATCTCGCTTAATCCAGTGAGTGCTATAAGTTTCTCGATAGCGTTTATTGTGTAATGGCTAGAAAGAGCCAAAATAACTAGGGATACACCAAGAATCAGCAACTGAACAATAACAGCGTCAATCACTAGATTAACCCCAAAAATAGTCTACTACCAAGGTACATATCTTTTACCAATAAAACAAGCTAAGTTCTCCAAAAATGTGACAAAATAACATGGATTACCAAAAACTGTTTAAGACGTAAATGGGCACTTGCTTAGATATCAAATTAATGAGAACTCTGCATGTTGTTAATAGCTGAAACGTCACATCCACACTTTGAAGTGTTCACTACTGAACAATCACAGCAATTCGAGTTCTGCATAGAGCTTGTTTCTCAGTTAGTGTAATGGTGAAATAGACATGACAATGGAAATCGTAGCCGAGGCACTGAAGTTAATGGCGTTTGCAGGATTAGCCATAGCAGCCATATTAGTTGTTCTGATATGGAAAAAGAATCGAACAACAAAACTAACGTACCTCAAGTTTGTTGCGCAAGTAGTATCCATGGCTGCGGTATTTTATTTATTCACATATACTGTAAGACCACTTCTGTTGTTAGCAGTTATTCTGATAGCCTCTGTTGTTTTGGGGCGATTCTTTTGCGGCTGGATTTGCCCGTTCGGCTTGTACATGGATATAATTACGCTAATTCGAAAGGCACTTAAAATACGCTACAGAATCCTCCCCGACAAACTCAACAAGTTTCTACACAACTTCAGATACATATTGCTAGGTTTTTTTCTAATTCTAGTTTTAATTTTTGCTCTAATAGAACCGCCTTCATCTTTGAACCTTTTCATGCTCATGGCACTACTATTTGCTGGGCATTTTGAACATCTAGGAATAATGCTCAGCCCAGTGGTACCTTTGATTGTACCTTGGGAGGGACCACTAGAAATTGGCGGACTGTACTTTAGTTACCCGTACATTCAGGAAGTAATCAAATACTCAGGCAAAAACTTTGCCACAATTATTGCATTAACTTTTTTGGGATTAACTGTTGTAGGCTCATTCTTTGTAAGACGCGTTTGGTGCCGCTTCTGTCCAACAGGGATATCGGTCGCCGCGATAAACAGGTTCAAGGGCTTTAAGTGGGCACCTATGCTTCACATTGAAAAGAACGAAACAAAATGTACTAAATGCGGAATTTGCAAAAGAGTATGTCCAGTGCAGGTCACTGAAGTGTACGAACAAAAAGGAGGAAAAATAATGACTTCAATGTGTATGCTGTGCACCAGATGTGTTGAAATGTGCCCGTACGAAGACTGCTTGAAAGTAAACTTTGGCAAAAAAACCGTTTTCAGTTCGCGAAACTGGTTGGAACCATCAGAAATTGAGTGACCAGAATAGTAATTCTTGGGTAGCGCCTGATAACAGGTATCATTTGTTTTAGTTGATAGCAGAATGCTTGTTGCATAGGGCTTAAACAAGATTAATCAAAAATGAGGAAATACAATTGGGGGATTACTAGCAAAGTTTTAAGCGGAAGTAATGAATTACAAATGTCCCAGAAAAAATTCAGTTTATCACTCTTGGAGTTGAATCGTCTTGGGCTTTCGATTAAGTAAACTTAGAATCTTTTTGATTATTGACTTGATACTTTTAACGGTTGTAATCCCTGGTTACTTCTATGTTGATTCACAGATTTCAAAATCAGACAATTTTGAGGTCACAGACTTGATTCTTGAGTCTGATTGGATACAAGTAGGGGAACCTGTGGACATATCGGTCAAAGTAACTAACAAGGGAGATAAGACAGGTAATCACACTGTAGCTCTAACAATAGATGATGTTCAAACAGCAACAGAAACTGTTCAGCTTTCAGCGGGAGAAACTACAACAGTAATATTCACAGCGACAGAACAAACTGAAGGCAACTACACAATTACAATAGGCAGCATGACAGAAACACTCAGAGTTACTGTGGAAACACCAATCAAAAAAGCCAAACTGCAATTAACAAATCTGGTAACCAGCAGACAAGAAGCTGGAATTGGAGACCCAATAACTGTTTCAGTTACAGCAACTAACACTGGAGATGAAACAGGCGAATTTTCTTTGGAACTTTTTGTAAACGACCAAAAAAGGCAAACAAAAAGCATCCAGTTAGATGGCGGTGAAAACGAGTTAGTTCAGTTTGAAATCACTGAAAACTCTGAAGGTGACTACGAAGTAGAAATTGGAGGTTTAACTACATCATTTACAATCACGTCTGAAGCTCAATCAGTCAAACCTGCAGAGTTCCAAGTAACTGATTTAACGATTAATCCATCTTCTGCTCTAGTTGATGAAGTTGTAACAATATCAGTTAAGGTAACTAATGTTGGAGAAGAATCTGGCACATACACCGTGAACCTAACAGTTGATGGCGTTACAAGAGACTCCAAAGATGTTACAGTGACGGGTCAAGCAACTGATATTGTAGAGTTTGAAGTCTCCGAACAAAATGCAGGCACATACACCGTTGAGGTAGCAGACCAGTCAGGGTCATTTAGTGTTGAAAGTTTAACTCCTGCATCAACAAACACAAGATTGTACAGTTTAACAGTAAGCCCATACGAAGTTTGGGGCGGCGAGACAGTAACAATCAAAGCTAAAGCCGCCAATTTGGTAAGTGAATCAAGTACACTTCAAGTAAGAATTTTGATTGATGGAGAAATAGA
Organism: Candidatus Bathyarchaeum sp.; assembly: GCA_026014495.1. Taxonomy (GTDB): domain Archaea; phylum Thermoproteota; class Bathyarchaeia; order Bathyarchaeales; family Bathyarchaeaceae; genus Bathyarchaeum. The sequence goes on along the minus strand of JAOZIF010000018.1, from coordinate 6,280 downwards.
AGCAATTAAAACAGTCACGCTGGATGCCGACGCAAAAGATGTGATAATTCAACACTCAGTTACAGCTAAAAGTGGAACACCAGAGGAAAAAACAGAAGGGTACAGCGTTGAAATAGTGAACTTGGGCAATCAAACAAACACACTAAGAGGATTTTTCCAAGTTGCTCCTGACAATTACCATACAGTCTCTATCACCCGAGCAGGTGGAGGCAGCATACCACTAACATTTGAACTCAACGGCGTAACACACGACACCCCATACAGCAAACTTTTACCAACAGACGAATACACACTTAGCGCACCACGAATCGTTGATGTTGGAACAGGTATACTAGAATTTTCACACTGGAACGATGGCGTAGAAACAGAAGAAAGAACATTCACATTAGACAAGTGGCAATCACTAATGGCATATTACGTCGTAATTAGCGGATATGCATCATGCCCTTCACTGTACACGTGGAACGGAACAGGCTACAACTACATCACCGAAGTCTCAAACGCAGGCTGGCTAGGATACATCGACTACATCACTGATGAAGGCGACATAGTATTTGGCGGAGGCAACCCATGGGACCATGTTAAACTAGACAGCAGTCAACTACAAACAAAGAACGACACAAATGGTGAATACTACGACATTGTGCTCTTTCAGCAATGGAATGAAATCTTTTACATGGACACAGCCTACCTAGTGGTTGTTGACCACCCCACCGACACAGATGCTTACTCAACCATGGTAAACTACGTCAACAGAGGATTCTACGGCGAAATCTACACCGTAGACGAAGATAATTTATTAACGCCAGTTTCAGCAACAAACCAAAATGGAGAGGATGTCCTATCACAAATAGCTGAAATTGACAGCATCTTCACACAAGCCACCAACGGCGTTGAAAGTCCATCATGGGACAACATCACATTAAACCAGTTAACGCTAGATTTGGGCGATTTATCTGATGCAGAGGAAATTAAGCTCGTAATCAATGGAATGGTTGATTGGGGACCAGCTGAACCATATTATGAATGGATTGATCAGTTTAAGACGGCAGCTGCAAATGGGTTAGTAGAAAATGGTACACAGATTAACCCACCAGCATACATGGAAGTGATGGATGCACAGGGCAATTGGGTACAAGTTCCACAGGATAGGCAGATGCCAATCCCTGGAGATTACGTTCCTAGAACATTCACCGTAGACTTGAATGGACTTTTCCCCGAAGACATTACAGAGTACAAGATCAGAATTACCAATTTCTGGAACGTAACTTTCGATTACATTGGAATAGACACATCAGCACAAGAGGACATAGAAATATATGAAATCTCGGCTACAGCTAATCTTGACCCACTAGAATTTGGAACAGTAGTCTCAAACGTTTCAGGGAACTTTACAAAATACGGTGATGTAACAGAACTACTTCTTCCAGAAGCAGATGATATGTATGTTATAGGAATGCAAGGCGACAAAGTTTCCCTCAAATTCTACACCTCTGAACTCCCACCACTTGAAGAAGGCATGGAAAGAAGCTTCTTTATGTTTGTAGCTTGCTGGTTCAAAGACCCAGTTGGAAACTGGGGTTACGAATTTGATTTCACAGTAGACCCGTTACCGTTCCGAGACATGAGTGGGTTCCCATATCCAGACACAGAAAGTTACCCAACCACCGAAGAATACGAAAACTATCTCCAAGAATGGAACACAAGAACAATAAATGCACCTTAATTCACAAAGCACACAAATGAGTGAATACAACAAGGCAAACTTTACGCAGAACTAAAATGTTATCGTTGTTTGGTTAAAAACCAAAAGCAACAAAAACTAAGAGGTCTCCAAAAAAATGGAGGAAATTAGGAATTTCTGGCAGCTGCCTTTTCCAGAGCAACAACTCCGGGCAGCTGCTTTCCCATAAGAAATTCTATCAATGCTCCACCTGCAGTGCTTACGTAAGACATTTTGTCAGCTAGTCCTAACTTTTCTACTGCTGCAACTGTGTGTCCTCCGCCAACAAGAGAGAAGCCTTCAGAATCTGCTACGGCTTTGAGAACAATTTCAGAGCCCTTCTTGAATTCTGGATTCTCAAAGACACCAACAGGTCCACTGACCACTATTGTTTTGGCTTTCAGGATTATGTCCGCGAATTTCTTTGCAGTTTGTGTTCCAATGTCAAAGATTGGATTGCTTGTGGGTAGTTCGTCAACAGTTAGCTCCTTTCTCTTATCGCCCACTTGAGCAGCTAGGTCTAAAGGCACTAGAATAGCCCCAGGATAGTCATTCATTAGCTTCTTTATTCCAGGAACTAGACCCATCAGTTCCTGTTTTTCCAGAAACTTCATGTTTCCTTCACCCAAATCGAAGCCCTTGGCTACCAGAAAGATGTGCCCGATTACTCCACCTGCTAGAACGTTATCAGCTATTTTGTTCTTTAGCACATAGTTGGAGATATCAAGTGAATCATCACCTTTTGCGCCACCAATCATAAAGACGGAGGGCTTCTCAGGAGATTCAAGAACTTTACCTAATGCTTTGAGTTCTTTTTCCATTATTCTACCAGCAGCACTAGGCAAAACTGCAGTGAAACCAACCATCGACGCGTGAGCCCTATGAGCCGCAGCAAATGCGTCATTAATGAAGATGTCTGCCAAAGGAGCAAGGTTCTGCACGAACTCAGTTTTAGAATGCTCCTCAGCAGTTCCCTTACTTTGCTCGTATGGAAGACCACGAACATTTCCTAAAACAAGAACTTCGCCGCTCTCCAAAGCTTTGATTTCGTTCTGGGCAGCTTCTCCCAAAACATCATCAACATACTTCACGGTCATATTCAATGCTTTACCAAGAAGTTTTGCATGCTGCTCAAGAGAAATAAAGTCTGCAGATCCAGGTCTGCCTTGATGGGCTAAGATTACTGTTTTTGCGCCTTTTTTGACAAGTTCTTCGATTGTTGCAGATGCGTGGGCGCGAATTCGTTTATCATTAATTATCTGTTTGGTTTCGGGGTCAAGGGGTGAGTTAAAGTCTACTCTAACAAGAACTGTCTTGTTTTTTAGGTCGAAATCATCCATTGTCAAGAATTTTGGCATAATATTTCACCTTAATTAAAAAAAGGAAAAAGGGGGATTTGAGGTTTTTGTGGCTCCACTTAGGCCATCTTACAGATCTTTTCGATCATGCGTGCCATCTTGACGGAGTAGCCCCACTCGTTGTCATACCAAGCAAGGACTTTGACCAAGTTACCTATGGTCATAGTTAGCTTTCCGTCTACTATGGCTGAGTTAGAGTTGTGGATAATATCTGATGACACAAGCGCCTCTTCACTGTAAGAGAGAATGCCTTTCAATGGGCCGTCAGCTGCCTTCTTTAGAGCGGCATTGATTTCGTCTGCTGTTGCTTCTTTCTTCAGTATTGCCACCAAGTCAACTATGGAAACGTCAGGTGTTGGAACACGCAACGACATTCCATTCAGTTTTCCGTTAAGCATTGGAAGAGCCAAACCAACAGCTACGGCTGCACCTGTTGATGTAGGAATCATGTTAAAAGCTGCGGATCTAGCACGTCTCAGGTCACTGTGTTGCATATCAAGAAGTCTTTGGTCATTAGTTACAGCATGAACTGTAGTCATTAAACCTTTTTCAATTCCGAAATTCTCGTTAAGAACCTTAGAAACTGGCGCCAAACAATTAGTAGTGCATGAAGCCAATGACATTACGTTATGCTTTTTGGGATCATATAAATTGTCATTTACACCATAAACCACTGTTAAGTCAGCACTAGTTGCAGGACTCATTGGTGCAGAAACAAGAACTTTTTGCGCTCCAGCTTCAAGATGTTTTGAGGCTGCTTCTTTTGATCTAAATCTTCCAGTGGATTCAACTGCTACGTAGACACCCATGTCTTTCCAAGGTAGGTTAGCGGGGTTTGGTTCAGCCAATATTTTGAGTTCTTTTCCGTCAACAATAAGAGATGAACCTTTAACTTCAACAGAGAATGGGAATTTGCCGTGGACTGTATCGTTTTTCAGCAGATGCGCCAATGTTTTTGCGTCTGTTAGGTCGTTTACTGCTACAAAGTTTATGTCTGCATTTTCTTCAAGGGCTGCCCTGTATAGGAGCCTCCCTATTCTTCCAAATCCATTTATTGCTGCATTTACCATATTCGTTCACCTATTTTTAGGCGTGGAATTGTACCGAGTTTCAAAATATTAACTTTATTGAAGCGTTAAATACAAGAAAAAGAAAAATGGCGGGAACCAAAAAAACCCGCAATAATGCTAGAGAATTATGCGATTTTTTCGAGAACTTTGTCTGCTTTTACTTTGTGGCTTCGAAGCGCCAACTCGTTTGGGTCTACACCCAAAGCCAAAGCGATAAGCTCAGAGTAATGAAGTATTGGCATGTCATAGACTTCGTTGAACTTTGATTTTACTTGTATTTGTCCGATGTCCAAAGCAACAAAGCAGAACGGACAAAGTGTACTGATGCAGTCAGCGCCTGCTTTGCTTGTGTTAGCTAATTTTTCTCTAGCTAGACTAAGTGCGGTATCGTCAGAGATGCCTTTGAGTAACCCTCCACAACATTTCAGTTTGTTTCGGTATTCTAGAGGTTGTGCTCCCAAAGCTTCTAGTAGGTTTTCGAAGATTTGTGGTCGCTCAGGGTCATCGAACTGCAGCAGCTTGCTGGGTCTAAGTGAGTGGCAACCATAAAATGGCGCTACTTTCAGGCTGCTTAGGGGCTTAACGACACTTTCTTTGATTTTTTCAAGTCCAATGTCGTCCAATAATACCTGAAGGAAGTGTTTTACTTCGATTGTGCCTTTGAATTCTTTGCCGACTTTAGCCAAAACCTCATTGATATGTGCTTTTAGTTCCTTGTCTTTCTTGAGAGCTGCGTTAGCCATTGCAAGAGACTCGAAACAGCCGTTACACAGTGCAACAATATCCAGTCCAGCTTCTTCAGCCAAACAAATGTTGTAAGCAGCTATGGTTTGGCTGCTTTCCAGATTTATCGATTGGATAGGTGGAGGACAACAGCAAGTTAGGTCATCTAAGTCGACAAGTTCGACGCCTAACTTTTCAAGAGTTTTTCTTGCTGACAGTTCATAGTTTGGTTGACGTGCAGGTATAGTGCAGCCTAGAAATATTGCATATTTTGTCATTGTGAAGCCTCCGTTTTTTCGGGTTTAGTAAAACCTGTTGCAGTGAGAATCTTGTTCAGCGCTTCTACGCCCACTGGTTTAAGTGGAGGTAAGCCGTATTCTTCGCGTTTCTTTTCAACAAACTTGGAAATTGCAACAATTCGGCCATCAGCAACAAGAGCAGCCCCAAAATCAGCGTAGATATTTGGTGAATGCCCAGCTTCTATTGCAATGTTTCTGAGTGCGTAGATTACGTCAGCGATTTCAACATCTTGAGGACATCTTTCTTGGCAGTTAAAACATGAGGTGCACAGCCATATTGCGGCTCCTGAGAGTACCTCTTCTTTTTCTCCTAGGAGAGACAATTTGAGTATTTCCCGTGGATTGAATCTAGAATCAAGTCGAGCTACTGGACAGCTGCTGGCGCATGTTCCACACTGGTAACATGAGGTCAATGTTTCTCCGCCATGACGACATGTTACTTCTGCAGAAAATGCCATGTTTGCAGTTTCTTTTGTGTTATGAGGGGGCATTACATTGTACCTCCTTTAGGAAGCTCCCATTAGTTTTAGTGCACCAAGCTTGGTTACACGGTCGGTCATCATTTTTGCAGCTTCTGCAAACTTGTCGCCTTCTATGTATACCATTCTGAACATTTCTAGACGCTCAGGCTCTATTCCGTATTCCTTAAGCAGCACTTTAGCAAAATCCATCTTCTTTTCAGCTTTCTGACTGCCAACTTCATAGTGACAACCATCAGTCTTGCAGCCCACGACCATTACGCCTTGGGCGCCAGCTTTGAATGCTTCAAGAATCTGGTTAGCACGAACTATTCCAGCACACGGAACTTTAATGATTCTCACGTTAGCTGGATACTCCATTTTAGCCATACCTGAAGAGTCAACAGCAGTGTGACCACACTCTTGACAACAAAAGGCAAGAACCAAAGGCTTTGAGGTTCCATTCACGGACATCAGAGCATTCATCTGAGCTGTCATCTGGTTTGGTTTAGAGTGTTTAAGTTCGATAGCGTTCAGTGGACAAGTTCCAACACAGACACCGCATCCCTCACATAGAAGGTCATTAACGCGTGCAACAAAGTGGTTTTCAGTTGTAGGCTCCAAAGTTATGGCACCATATGGGCACATC
>JAOZIF010000121.1 GCA_026014495.1 Candidatus Bathyarchaeum sp. | reverse complement strand
CTAATATGGATGGCTTCTACCTTTTTTTATCCATCTGTTATTGTGTTATTGTTCTTGTTTTATCTAAGATTATATTAGGGTCATAAAGAATGGACAATGATCAATTTAGGTCCAATTCTTTTAGTTATTAGTGATTTTTAGGTGCTCTTGATGCTTTATTCTTCCCTCTGGATAATGATGGCTCTTTGGTTTCGATCAGCAACAGTAGACGGCTGAATAATGTTCGCAAAATATTTGCTTATTTCAGCAACCGTTTCACTTATTCTTTGTAGTTATCGCCTCTATTTTCATGAAACACAATTACAGAGGCTTAGTTGAAAGACCAATGGTCAACTCTTTTCAGTTATAATACTTAATCATTAGCCTAGGTCTTTCTGACAAATTGATTTCTGGAAAGCTTGTTTGTTTTTTATTTCATTGTTAGATACATTAGCACGGCTAAGGCTAGACTTGTGAACATGTCGGGTAGCATTGCGAATGGTCCAAGACCAAATGCTTGATAGCCAAATAGCCACTGTAGCAAGGGGTTTGATGTAAGTGCGTATAGAAGCAATGTTAGTGAGAACAGTATTAGTCCGATTGTGAATTCTGATTTTATCTTTCTGTACATGTCAACGTATGTTGCACACAAGAAAACTAAGATTGTGGCGTTGATTGAGGACAGTATTGTTTTGAATTTGTAGAATAGCTCTAGGTCTCCTGCGTATGAATAGTATCTAGTTACCATTGTACTTCCGTCAACTGGAAATTGTCTGGGTTCAAATATGGATGTTTGTGGCCATGGAAAACTCTGTGTGGCTAAATAGTCTGAGATTACAGCTACCACTAACAAAATTGAGACGATTATCCAAATTTTCACATATTTGTTCATTGTAAGCTCACTTCTTTTTCTCCCTTTTTTGCTTTTTCCATATTTTGTTCAAAATCTCTTCAAATATCTCGTAATTTTCTTCCATTTCCGTGGACAGAAAGTATGTGTTAGCGTATCCATCTCCTGTGGCAGTAATTATCTTGTTTTTTTGTAGGAGTTTTAGATGGTGCCTTATTGTTCTGTAATCCATTTCAAGAGTGTTCGCCAGTTGGTTTGCGTTTTGTGGGTTTTCTCGTAATGCTTCAAGTATCTTTGCGCGTGTTACACCGCCTCTAGTTCCCGCAATAAGCCAACCAAGCAAATACTTCAACGGTCGAACACGAACAGACATCCACACCACTCCAAAGTAAACAACGGAAACTTAATTGAAGTGATTTGAAGTGAATAATAAATGTCACTATGTTCTGTGTTTGTCTTGCTGTTAGTTTCTTTTGCATCGTATTTTTTCGAGGTTAGATTTTGGTTTAATTCTGAAAAAATGTTATATAATTTTGTTTTAGGCATAAGCTAAGCACTATGAAACTGAATAAGCGTACTGCTCTGATTCTAACATCTGTTGTAGTTTTGATATCCATTTTAAGCGCAGCTCTGTTGTTAACAAATTCTTCACCCCAAAGTGATGATGAAGAAGAAAGTCTTATTCCAGAAGCCGAAGCTGAAAATTCTTTTCCATACGACAATCGACCATTCAATTTTACAATTCCTGAAGATTTTAATGGCACATTTCCTGTAGATGGCTTCAATTCTACATTTCCTGTGGATGGCTTTAATGGTACTTTTCCTGATGATAGGTTTAATTCCACTTTTCCTGACGATATGCTTCAAGACGACGGATCTTTTCTATCCATGAGTAACCTCACCGATGAACAAAGAACAATAGTTGAAGAGACGATGCAAGAACTGACAGATTCTGGAGCTACCCAAGAAGAGATTACGGCTGCAATACGTGAGCTAATGGAAGACTGGGAAATTCAGGCTCCTTAAACGTGGAGAACATAGTCACACATTAATTGTGTGCATATCCCAAAAAGGCATGTGCCTAACAGTTAGTGGCTATTCAATTTTGTAATAATTCTGGTATAATCTGGAAAAACCGTTTAATTGTCAGAAATCAAAGAAATTCAAAAGTAACATGGAGGTGAAAGGTATTGCTGTCACCAATATTCGTAGCTGACCTTCTTTGTAATGTTTCAGTTTCTTCAGGCTTAGTGTTTGAAACCGTAACCTTTGAACAAGAAACCACTTTCGATTCATGTAATTTCCCTAACTATTTTTTAACTGCTTTAGCCGATAACCAGCTTGTCGCCTTACCAGCACAAATAACAGAATGCCGATATGGTATTCACACCGAACTAAACGTTTGTCTCATTGAATCTCCGTTGTGTCAAATTTTTGAGCCCCTAGCTCGTCTCACCGATAAACAAAAAGAAAACTTTCAATTAAGGGGAAAAAACCTTCACTATTTAACTAGTCCTAAACCAGAAAAACAGTATAACAAATATCTACCATTCAATTCAATGCCTGTCAAATTTGGCGCTGAAAAATACGCAGATGTTTTTGCCTGACCAAACAATGAGTTAACATAAAACTTTCATTTGAAACTAACCGTCCCATCCTATTTCCTCCTTTTTTGTGTTGTGCCTTTTTCACACTTATTGTCTACTACCTATTTTTCTCGCGAAATTGATGCTGATTTAAGGCTGCAGTTTAGTTTATGTGAATTCAGCCTTTGATGTAGCAACAAAAACTCCGCTCAAAACAGAGAATATAAGTACCGATATTTCAGACATCAATGTAATATCCGTAAAGCCGTATTGATAATGTTGAATAATCACGTAATTAGCAACCACTGAAGCCAACAGGAGAACGATTCCAAGCATTGAAATTTTAATATACTTGCGTTTTAGCATGAAAACTCCTCCAGTGATAGCAAATGCAGAAACAATAAACCCAACTGCCGCTAAAATCAGGAATCCAGCCAGTAATGAGAAATCGATGTAATCAACATAGTATGTGTATTGATAAATTCCCATGTATCCTACGCTAGCGGAAAAGGCGGCTCCAACTATTGTCAAAATGGCTGCTGCAAGTACTAAATCGGTTCTTTGTTGATTGTTCATTACGTTTTGTTCTGTTTCTTCTTCAGGCGCAAAAGATTGTCCACATTTGGGGCAACAATTGGCATCTTCATCAACTATTTCATTATCACAAGATGGGCAATTCAATAAGCATTCAACCTAACTCTTGATGTTCAATAAAGTGTATCATCGTTCACTTTTTTACGTATTTAAATTTATCCCAGAATTGGGAGTTATTCACGTAACATTTCTCTGTGAGACTGCTTTCAGATACTGGTCTACGAACTATGGTTAATTTTGGTTTAATTCTGAAAAATTCTTTTATAGTCTGTCAGAATGTGACTCAATCTAAAGTGAAACTATTTGAGGAGAATGTTTTGATGCGCACTTCGAAAAGTAGGTCTAAGCGTATGCTTAATGCATTTGTTGTTCTGGCTCGAAACACAACATGGAAGTGTGGAAGAATTGAGCGCCTTGTGATAAACTACCTGCAGTTACAGCTCAAGCAATATGGCTGCACTCAAGCTTCGGTCAAAGAAATTTTAAGACATTTAAAGTTAAAGAAATCACAAAAGCGCCAGTTATTTGAAGCAATGGAACGTCTAGAAAAACGCGGCATCATCCAAATAGTATCCATGCCCTTTGTTGCACCTGAACAACAAGAAGTTTACGCCATAAGTCGGCAAGGAGGAGTCTAATTGGAGATTTCTGAGCGCCCAAAAAGACCCAGTAACTCAGTACTTTTCTTAGTAACCATTGTTGTATTTAGCCTGATTGCTGGAGGTCTGATTGGTTATTTGAATTGTTATTCATCAACTTCAGGAGACATCAATGAACTGCAAACTCAGTTGGATTCACTGCAACAAGAACTTTCCCAAGTTCAGTCAACGCAAGATGTTGACTACCAAACAGTTGCAGTTACTTCGGCAGATAATGTTTCAGTTTCACAGTTATATGCACAGGTTGCCGATTCAGTTGTCGTAATCCGCGGGATGATGCTTTCGCAGTACGACTTTTTTGGTCATGCATACTATTCTCAGGTTCAAGGTTCTGGTTTTGTATACAATTATGAAGGTCAGATGGTAGTGGTTACGAATTATCATGTGGTTGAGGGTTCTATCAACATCACCGTAACTTTCTCAAATGGCAACGGTTATTCAGCGACTGTTCTTGGCTCAGACCCATACGCCGAGTTGGCGGTGCTTTCTGTAGACGCTCCAGCCGAAGAATTTGTTCCTATTGAAATTGCCAGCTCATCAAGTTTAGATGTTGGCGACCCAGTTATGGTTGTTGGCACTCCTTACGGGCTAGCTGGTTCTATGAGTGTCGGCTATGTTAGCGCATTGGGCAGAACATTAACTGCAGAAACAACAGGTGGTTATGTGATAGCTAATGTCATTCAAACCACTGCCGCCCTTAACCCCGGTAACTCAGGTGGTCCAGTTCTAAACTATGATGGCGAAGTTGTAGGCATAGCCACAGCCATAGTTGAAGACTCAGAGGGTCTAGGATTCGCGATTCCTTCTAACACCATTTTGAGGGAAATCGGCGACTTGATAACCACTGGCTCTTATGATGACCATCCTTGGTTGGGCGCATCAGGAGTAGACATGAGCTATGAGATTGCTGAATTAATGGACACTGACGTTACTTATGGTTGGCTTATTGCCCAAGTTACAAGCGGAGGGCCGTCAGATAATGCAGGACTACAAGGTGGAACACAACAAGTCGAAGTTGTGGACGAGTACGTAATTATTGGCGGAGACATAATAACAGCAATTGACGGCACACGAATAACTGGCATAGACAGTCTGTCAGCTTACTTGGAAGAGTACACCTTACCTGGAGAAACAATTGACTTAACTGTAATACGAGATAACCAAACAATTACACTACAACTCGAATTAGGAAACCGACCCGCCATTACAAGCACAACATAACCACTGCACACTGCAGTTCCCATTTTTCCTTTTTTAAAAAATAGCCCTCTTTTTGCCTTGGCTACAAAGTATTCAGTAACGCTAAAGAAACATAAAGAGCCTCTTCGGTTCTAACCGTTTCAGTTCCCTGCTCTGGAATCGTGTTAATCGTAAAGTCAGCAACCTTGTCTAAACTGGTGTTTTCTTGCTTCAAAATCTCTTGAAGACCATGAGCAGGTGCACCAAAAGCCACCAGAATCTTGCCCGATTTTTTCCAGCTCTCAGCAAGTTCATCATAGACCTGCATAATGGGTGCTCCAAGCTTAGATGTTGCAATCACTAAATCGTAATGGTGTGCCTTGGTTAGCTTTCCAAAAGAGTCATCTGTAGAATTTACTGTATACCCCCAGTATGCTTTAATTTCCTTTCGGCTCGCTAGAACTACTTCAGGACTCTTTCCACTCTTTGTTACTTTAACAGTAACTCTTTTGTTTAGAGCCAATTTCTTTCCAAGAATTAGAATCGAGCGCTCCACACCTATGTTAACAAGTGACCCTTCATCGGTTACTGCTGTTATTGCTCCTTCGCGGTATTCTCCAACTTTTAGTTTTTTTGCTCTTTTTTCTAGAGGGTGATGAGGCGTACGCAGAGGTGGAAGAATGCCTGCGTATCGTAGTTCAGGTTTGATTTTGAAGAGCCGCTTTCTTAGATATTGAGGCGCCTCCATGTATGAAAGAAGTGTAACGATTAACTTCTTGTCCCATTTTTGGTTAGGGTCGTTTGCGTTGTCTGAAAACACAACGATTTCGTTGACGCGAAATATTGCTGCTGCTCTACCAATCAAACCAATTTCAAGTGTTTTTTCTCTAAGATGTGGAATGTCAGAAATTATTGAAACTGGTATAGCTATGCTCAGTTTGTGTTTGCGTCTTTGCACCTTTTTTTGCTCCTTTATCCCTTTCAAGAACTTGACAAAAATCGTATAATAAATATCCGACGGGGCACACTTCCAAACTCTTTTTCCAAAGTGAATCTTTCATTTTCAAGCATTAATTCAAGCACGTCAGTGGGTCTTAAGTCTGAATTAAAGTAAAGGTTGTTCCCATACTCAAATAGTACCAGATATTTTACGTTCAATGCCTCAAAGCGCTCAATTAGTACTGTTAAAGTCATGACAAATAGTTTCTTGTTAGGAACTGTTGAAAACACATCATTAGGCTGTTCAGGGTACAGCAACATCTCTCTATGATCTGGATCATATATTTGCATGTAAAACTTCACCATGTCAAGACTAAACATGTTCGACGTAAACAAAACCACTGTAGTTTGGTCAAACACAGTATTCTCGGCCACGTACTTGCAGGCATCTCCAACAGGAACATACGCTTGTTCTGTTTCAACCCATAGATAGGCTTCCCATGAACTGTACACAACTGAAGCGCTAACCAGCAACACCAACGCTATGGCAGAGATTTTAGTGATGTTTTTTGTGCGCAAACTGATATGTGGAGCTTTCAGTTTTGTTCTTGTTTTGTCCCATAGTGCTAAAATGAATTCTGAGCCGCAAATAGCTAAGATTGGAAAGACTAAGGTTATGTAACGCCAGTCTTTGCTGGTAATCAGGGTGAAGACAAAATAAACTACAGTAAATGTTATGAGCAAAAATTTGTCTTCTTGTTTTCTTCTTGTTAGCAAGAAAATTAGCCCAAGCAAGGTGATAATGTAAACAAATATTGAAATTGGGTGAATATACGGGTATGGCCAAGTCATTTCTATTAGGTAGAATATGGGTGATGGGAAGCGTGTGCTGTATGCGAGCCTTTTTTCGTTGCCCATCTGAAGCGAGTATAGCCATGTTCCCAGTGTTTCTGAAGCGTATTGTTGGTACGTGAGAAAAATCCAAGGTAAGCAAATAGCTACCGCGATTAGAACTATGAACAAGAATTTACCAATCCTGTTTACAATACGTTGTCTGCCCATAATCAGTAATGTAACTAGCATGATTATGCCGCTGACTATTGCTTGGTACTTGACCAGAACCCCTATGCCAAGTGTTAAACCGCACAGAAACAGGGTCTTGTTACTGTTTGTGTGCATCCACGAAAAAAACAACGCCAATGACGCCAAGAAAAAAAACATTAGCATAGTTTCAAGCAGCGCCATTCTGCTTAGCCACACAAATCCGGGCATTGATGCCAATAGGATGCTTGCAACCATGGCTGTTCTTGGTTCATACATTTTGTAGGCAAGCTCGAAAACTGCCCACACCGAAAGGATGCTGAATATAACGGCTACCAGTCTTGCTGAAAGCACGCTTGTTCCAAAAGTCTGGAAAAACAAGCTGGTCACTAAGTCAAATGCTGGGGGATAAAATACGTCGGCTTGCAGGTATTCTTGGATTTGTCCTTGGCTTAGTAGTAACCCGCCATTCAGGTGTGGTGTTTCGTCCCATAGGATTGCGGTGTAACTCAGTTGGATTGTCAACAAAATTGCGTACACTATAAGGAAAACTGCTAGAGCTAACCGCCATTTATTCAAGTTCCTTACAGTAATTGGCAAACTGAAGTCATCCCTCATTTTGACATTAACTGTTTTAGTTTGATGCTGCCAATTATGTTTTGGACTCCAATTTCGATGATAAATTCTAGTGACGATGTGCCATTTTTTTTCTCTTCCCATGATACTGGAAATTCAACACATTTGTAGTTTTTATTTATGCTTCTGATGAGAATTTCTGTGTCCCAGAACCATCCTGTACTGTCACATTCGTTTAGTACGTCTTTGATTAGTCGCTTCGAGAATGCTTTAAAGCCGATTTGATGGTCAGTAATTTGGTCTTTAAACATTATTCTGATAAATGAGTTGTAACATCTTGATGCTACATCACGCAAGACAACTCGCTGAATTTCAGCGCCGCTAATATATCTTGAACCTAACGACAAATCGTTGCCTTCTCTTATCGAGTTGATTAGTTGTGGGAAAAATTTCATGTTTGTTGCAAGGTCGCAGTCGATGAAAGCGTAGATGTCTGCTTCTATTTTGCTAAATGATTGTTTTATTGCCCGTCCTTTTCCTAATTTTTGGGGCGCATGAAGGTGGATGACTTGTTTATACTGTTGTTGTAGTTCTTGGGCTATTTTGTCTGTTCCATCTGTGCTTCCATCTTCAGCTATTATTATGCGAAAGTCTTCTCCTAACTGGGTTGTTTCTTTTAGTAATGTTTCTACACATTTTCTTAGGTTTTTTGCTTCGTTGCATGCTGGGACAGTTACTGCAATCAACTGGTTAGCTCCCTGCTTGTGTTGCGATAAGCGTGACTCCCAGCAAAATGAAGAATACTCCTGCCCAACTAGTTAGTCCTACTGATTCTTTGAGAAATATTTTGGAGAACATGAGTGTCCAGATGTAGGATGTAGCGATTATGGGATAGAGTATAGAAAGTTGTCCTTTGCTTAGTGCGTAGACATAAATGACTGTGGACACGGCGTAAACTGCAAGTCCAATTATTAGGTGATAATTTGTGAGCAACAGTTTAATGTCAAACTGCAGGGTGCCTGCTCCTCGCTTAAATTCTAGTTGCCCAATACTTCCCATGAACGCAGCTAAGGCTGTTAATGCGATTATTTTCCAGTCCACGTTTTTCCCTACACTTCACTTTTCGTATGTTTAATAGATAAAAGCCTTCTTATTCTTTGGGAGATTCTTTGACGATTAAGCTTCCCGTTTTTGTTTATTCCACCGTCTTTTCAGGACAAAAAATGTGGCTACTATCGTGATTGCGGCTCCGATTATGCTGTAAAGTGTTGTGTTTGCAACTTGGATGCTTGTTACTTCTTTTGTTGCTTGTTCAAAGTTTGCAGATTCTGCCTCAACAAGGATGCTTTGAATTGGACTCCAATCGTTTATTGTACATGTGTAAGTTCCCTTTTCGATTTCATTGCATGAGTTTCCATTTATTGTGACAGTTGCATTAACAACAGGGCTCTTGGTGTAACTGTATGCAACATAGGCTCTTGCATTAGTCACTCCTAAATCGTTCGTTTCCATTTCAGTTTTGGTTATTTCTGTTTTGTCATATGTTATGTCTATAGATGTGTCTTGATTTTGAACTGTTGTGAGCCCAAAACTTTGGTCATCAACAGATGTAGCCTGATATGTTTGGGGCCCCAAAGCATTCGATGTTACTGTTTGCTCCCACCTCAAGTTCTGGCTAGACCATGTCATCTCTTCACCATTGAGGAAAACTGTACCCTTTGAGTCATCAAAGATTACTGAATCATACTCATACTCTGCAGTCAGCCACACAGTTTTTTGCGAGCCTGCCTGAACAAGCTCATCAACCACGATTGAATCTGTAACCTTAACCCTGTCCCAGACAATTGATGGGTCATTAACGGCTTTCGCGTAAACGGTCAAATCGTCATATTCTACTCCAGTAACGTTCCAAGAAACTTTGCCGACCACATCATAGCTGACATCAAAACTAACCCAACCTGTACTGTTTGTCACGTATTCTATACCATTAATTTCAACAGTTGCTCCTTTTACATCAGAACTATTATTCATCCACGCCAAATGAAAACCGACGGTCTGTGCACTGCCTACATCTGTTCGCTCGTCACTAACAACAGCTTGGTTTACAATGATTGGTTTGAAGCCAAAAACCAGCTCAGCAGTATCCGATGTAAACCAGAAACTGGAGGAAATAAGACCTGTTGAGGCATCGTAACTCCATGAAGTTTCCTCTCCATTAATCGTAACATAGTAAGGTGTTGTTCCCCCTGTCTGCACCTGTACTGAGGCTTCTTGTCCAGCAGTTGTGTTTGCGCAAATGCTTAGTGTCCCAAGCGTTGAATTCCATGAAACATTCGTCAACGAAACAGTTGATGCCGCCACAGAAACGTTGGTTGTGTCATCCCATCCAATTGTGATGTTTGAGTCAGAGGTGATTCTCAAAATATTGTTTTCTGAGTAGTCTTGTGCAAGATTAAATGGTGCCCCAAGGATGTATTGAGGGCTTTCTAGGTCTGCGCAGTAAATTGTAGTAACGTTTGAAGCTTCCGCAACCCCCCTTAGTGTGATAGTCATCTGTTGGTCAGCGAAAACTGGAGTCGCAGATAAAATTGAATCAGAGCCTATTACCTTGGGTGTGCCATCTTCTTCGAGTAGCAAGAAAAGTTTTGCCTCGTTTGTTTGAAGTGTAACATTGAGTTGAATTTGGGTTCCTAGTGAAGTGCCGTAAAATTCGTTGTTGAGATAATCAAAGACAAGATACTCTTTGTTTACATCTAAGTTTGCATCCAAAGCCCTGACGTAGTAGCTGATGGTTTGGGTGTCTGTCGAGTTGTCGTGTAGGAGGTAGACAATTCTATCCGCTTGTCCTTGACTGAGCCAGTACTCGTTTTCGGGATATGAAATGTAGGTCATTGGTCTGGCATAATATGCACAGAGCGTGTAAATAAAGTCCGTTAGAACATCGGTTAACACGCCGTCAGGCAAAGAATTAGAGCTACGCGTATTGACAATGTACGTGTAGCCATCACCCTTTCTGTTTTCGATAATGAAAGCATTATCATTAACTTGCATTCCGTCAACCCACGCTATTACTCTGGTGTTTTCATTATCCGAAAGAATGTACCTATATTTCCAGAACCAAGAACCTGTTTCGTTCGAGTCAGCGTAACTGTAAGTTTTTCCATTCCATGGATACCAGAAAGTGTCTTGCGTAAACGTAACGTTGTGCAAAAACGCGTCAGCTGTAACGCCCCATTCACTGTCAAAATCGCCGTTTACCTGAACCCCAAACAGCGAAGAAAAGCCTTCAGTCCACGCATACGGGTCTTCAAGGTCATCTACGGTTTCGTTATTATGCGTAAACGTTAGCATAGACAAGAAAATTCCTCCATCTGTAACATATTCTTCAATGTTGTCTGCGATTGCGTCGCTCATTTGGCTCCAGCCCAATGCAATAATAACATCATACTGTTTTAGCACAGACTCTGGAGCATAAATCGAGATAACATCCACCATGCCAAAGGGCAAGCCAGTGAATTCTTTGCCTGTTAATGCGGCGCCTATCTGCCAGTTGTCACCAATTCCTGGAAAGAACAGATTCAAAAGAGTGTAATCAAAGTCTGCCTGTCTGTCAGACTGTTCCCATAGTCCCCAATCTTTTCCTCTGCTACTCCATCCACTTTGTCCAATCATTACTGCAATAGATGAGCTGTAGCTTGGCTGTTCATACTCTAGGCTGTTTTGGTTTTGCAAAAACGCGTAGAACCTTTGAATTACCTGTCCATACTCTGTTAGTTTGCCGTCTTCTCCTAGGATGATGTACTTGTTGTCCCAGTCGCGGTCAAGTGTCCCAAAGAAACAGCCCTGCTCAAAAAAGAAGTACTTTGCGCCATAAAACCAGCCCTCATACAAAGCCCGTTCCACATCGTTAGCAGTAAACGCTGGAGGCTTCTCCCATTCTCTCCACGTGTCCACCCATAGCCCCCACGCAGGTATGTCATAGCTGCTGGTCATTCCTCGAGTTAAGCCAATCATCAATTCTGTATTTGGAGCATTGAAAACTTTGGTGATTAAAACGTCACAAAACGACGTGTTTGCTGAGGCATAGCTGACCACGTTTTCCTGAAGCAGTATCGTGGCGCCTGATTCCTTGTACTCTTCCAGCCGCATCGAGGATGTGATGTTTTCAATTATCAACTGTTCCGCTTCAAGTCTGGTGTCAACGGTTCCAGTTGAGTTGTTTTGCCACAAATTCATGTCAACCTGTTTTCCCGTGATTTCTTGAACCAGTATCCCTAGCAGGTGAGGATACTTTGTTTGCCAAGTCGAAAACTGTTGTGGAGTAATTCTGATTTCGTGGTCGGAAAAATTGAAGCATTCAAAGATTGTGTAAAGTCCCAAGCTGTCTGCTTCTTTGATTGCTTGCTCTATTAACTCTAGGTTCCATGCTTGGTCTAGGGGATGCAAAATAACCATGTTGCCTAGCTGCAGCTCTTTTACTTTGTTTATGCTGTCTAAGATTGCTTGTTGATCACTTTCAAGTATCAAAATTCCCATGAAATATTCTGGCTTCTCTTCAGATGTTTGCTGCGCAAAAGCTTGGGACGCTGCAGATGAGAACGAAACCGTGAAAACTAGTGCTGCTAAAAAACAGAAAAATAGTTTACTTTTAGCCCTAGCTGTTTTCAAGCGTGTTTCCCCTTTAGTTTTGGTTGCTGCTCATTAATCTTTGAGTTAAAACCAAAATAGAACTCGTAGCATCAAATGTTGTATATTCTTTCATTTTGGTGATAGCCTGCCTAAAGGCAATTCAGCTATTATCTTCGTTATTTTCCATAAATGCTTTTTCCAGATTGTTTTCATTATTTGAACAAAAAGTGTGTTAACTGTTTTTGTAAATTGAATTAACTATTACAAATAGCTAACTGTAAATGGAGTTCACAACGCCCAAGTTGAATTATAGGTCTGCGTCGTTGTTGTATCCTCTGCTTTCCCAGAATCCTTTGTAGTCTTGGTTGTCTGAGAGTTCGATTGTGGTTATCCATTTTATCCACTTGTATCCCCATTTGCTCTCTGATACAAGCTGGAACGGGTACCCTCTTTCAGGAGGAAGGGTTACGTTGTTCATTTTGTGTGCTATCATTATGTTATTGTCTATTATGTAATCTAGAGGCACTGATGTAGAATAGCCATCATACGCATAGAATATCACTGTGGTTGCGGCGGGGTCAACTTGTGCGTCTGCTAGTAGGTCTTTGAGCAGTATGCCCTCCCAGAGTATGGTTACTCTCCATCCCTCTACACAATGCAGTGTCACGACTTTCTTGTAAATTGGGTAATCTTTGATGACGTCGTCGTAGGTGTATTCTAGTTCGTTGTTCACAAGACCTGTAACTGTTAACGTGTAAGTTTCGATATCTACATATTGTGGTCCTTTTATCGAATTTTCTCTAAAGGCATTAATTGATGAGAGGTCTTCTCCCTCATATTCTCTGATTTCTACGTATCCAAGGTCTGTTGGTTCGTTCATTGTTATACTCCACCATGCCATGATGCCAACAGATAGAATTGTGATTAGAATGAGTGCCAGGCCTGTTGTGTACAGAAGTCTTTTGGTTGGAATTGTTAACCCTCCCCCACTAAATATGACATATGTCATACTTATATAGTTTACACATTTCCCCTTTGAGCCAAACCCAATCAAAAAACCAAGTAAAAACAGTAAAATAGCCACACACTTAACCATTTAAACACTAGGAGAACAGCACTTTGGACAACGACGAGTTTCAAGGACTCTTCAAAAAATATTCCCCATTATTCATCTCTTTAGTAGGAATCATATTTCTGATAGCCATAAGAGATTACAAACGATCATTGTATCTTTTACTTGCAGGGTTGGCTATGCAGTATTTTTGGATGCGACTCCGATACAAATAGATGCTGAGCAATAGGTCAATGTTTTGTAATCAACAAAAAAGGGTAACTCATCCTGTTGCTGTTTCTGTTTTTTCTTGACTGACTGAGTGTGGAAATGTGAACGTTTTTAAACTATAATCTTGTTGTGGGGGAAAAGTGAGGTATAACAAAAAATGAAGTTTAACACTGTTTTAATTGCAACTGTTATTCTTGTTGTGACCTGTTTTATTAGCCTGCCTTGTCAACCTGTTCAAGCGTTGGGCGATGTCCAAATCGTGTCGCATTCAAGTTTCTATAATAGCCTTGACACTTTGTATGTAGTCGGGGAACTCGAAAACACTGGAGACGTAGCAACCGAATTCACTAAAGTAACCGCTACATTTTATGGCTCAGATAATCAAGTCATCGACACCAGCATCGGCTATTCAACATTAGATGTCTTGCTTCCTGGAAGAAAATCGCCTTTCGCGGTCATGTTGCTTCAGGATGATGGGGCAATGGACGTGTACAATTACACGTTAAGTGTCTCTTGGCAAGAATACGACGAAGACAAGCCAATTGGACTTGAAATACTCTCTTCAGAAGAGTCAGTCGACGTCTTGGACTGTCTACACATTACAGGCGAAATAAAGAACACAGCAGATTCAAACGCTAATTCAGTCATGGTTTGTGCAACATTTTATGACTCCACAGGAACAGTTGTTGGCAGAAGTTGGGAATATGCAGACCCATCAGACATGGCACCTAACCAAACAGGCACCTTTGATGTACAACTAATTTATGAAGAGCAAATAGAAAAAGTTGCAAGCTACAGCTTATCCGCAGAATCTGAAGAATACTCAGTAATCCCAGAATTTCCAACAGGACTCACAATGATTGTTGCTATAGCATCTATTGCAGTCGCAGTTGCAATCTACAAAAACAAACTCAAAGACTAGAAACTAAACAAAAAAGGGCTTTCAAACCGAAAGCTCATACTCTTCTTTCTTTAATTTTTATTTTAACAACAGCAGCTCAACAAGCGCTTTTTGGTCAACTTCTGCATGTGTTCGCCAATCCAAGTAAAGCATGCCGTGTTCGTCTTCGCCCAAGTATCCAGACCTGATGTAGCGGTTCATGTTCATGTCGACTCTCCAGCCCGGAAGTTTACTGCGAAGCAGGTCTTCGACTTTGTCACGTTGCGCTTTTCCTTTTTTGGAAATTATGTACGATATAGCTGTAGCTAAGCCTGCGATGTCGTCGATTCGCCAACCCATCATTTTAGCATCTTTTGCTGGAAAGCCTCCTCTAACTGTAACATAAAATCGAGCCTTGTTTAGCTCTTCAATGGTTGGCTCTTTAGATGGTGTTTCTCCTTCAAAGATTGTTTTCACTTGCAAGTTCAGCTTTTCTAGGTGCCCATCTAATACTTTTAGGATTTTAGGGTAATCAGAGCCCAATGCACTCTTTAGTTCCCAGCCTTTTACTCCGGGCTTCATGTGACGCTTGTAGAAAAGCAGTTGAGTTGCTTTTTTGATTTTTTTGGCGTAGTATGCTTTTCTTGTCATTGTTGTTTCTCCTTTTTCCATCTTGTCCATTCTTCAAAACTTACCGAAATGGGAACCGAAACCATCCGCTTGTCCGCAAGTTCTGAATTTGGCTCTGTGAATGGCTTTATGAAGACTTCCTCTTCTAGTGGAACCAGTTCTAAAGTTGCGTAACCGTAGGTTACAAGAAAGCTGGTCATGTAAGCTCTGTTTAGCGTTTCTTGGTATGTGTTGGTGCCAACAAAGTCCCAGTAAAGAATTTTTGTTGCTTCTCCAACTGTTTGTTTTAGTTCTTTCCAGAATGATTCTAACTCTTCCATGAACGTTTTTTCTGCTAAAATTTTCAGCCTGACTAGCTCTTCACGTGTTGTTGCGCCTGCCTCCACTTGTATGAGCTCATTTCGTTGCCATCGTTGGTCTATTGGCGCTAGCTCATTCCAGTATTTTATGGCTTCAGTGAGTGTTGGGATTGAAAGTTGTTCCATTTCAATGATTGGGTTCCAAACTTGTGTGAATATTGTGGCTAGCTCTTCTTTGTTTAGCTTGTTGATTTTTTCTTCTAGCAAAAAGGGGTCAGTGTATAGGGAGGTTGACCTGTATTTTACCCAGTTTCCTTGGTTTTGTATTACTGATGCTAGGCATTGGACTGCTTGTGCATCCATTGCTAGTTCTTGTGGTGATTCCCAGTCAGGAAAATATTTTTGAAGTGTGGCTATTATGTCATCTACGTCTACTGCAAAGGGGTCTACTCCACGTTGTTCGACGGAGTTGCATAATTCGATGACACGCTGAACGCGTTCGCTGCTTAGTTTTTTGTCTTTGCTGGACACTGTTATGCCACCTCTTTGATGAGCGAGGCACCTTCCACGTTTTGCACTGTTATGAGGTGAATGTCCTTTCCTGTGAATGTAAGCTGGCTGGGCGTAATAGCAAGATACTGTGAGTCTACGCCTGTGACCGATGATACGAGCAGGTTTGCGATGATTTCTCTGTTTTTTGGGTCCATGTGGACGTCGTATTCGTCAACTGCTCTGAAGGGCGAGTGAACATGCTGCTGGAGTGCGAGTAGAAAGGTTACTGTTGCTGTGCTTCTTTCTCCTCCACTTTGGGTGTATGCATTAAGTGGGACAGGTTTTCCTCCTTTAAAGCCTACAAGTATGTCAAGGCCTGCGTCTTCGATGTCTTGTTCGTTTGCAAGTTTTACTTCGCCAACTGCGTAGGCTTTGGATAGAATCTTTTGGTATTTGACGTTAACTTGGTTTAGAAGATTGTGAATTACGTTTCTCCAAGCGTCGCTTCTTGCGTTTACTTCTTGCATAGCTTTTTCGCGATTTTCTGCAACCAACCGAGCTTTTTCTTTGAGTTCCAAATACAGTTTTGAGTATGATTCATACATGCGTTCTATGTCCTCGGAAACGTCTGCCAACGCGGCGAGGTGCCCATCGGTTACTCGCAGTTCATCTAAAATGTCCATTGTGGTTTTCATGGGCACAATTCGTTGCCCTACTTCGTTTGCTCTATTTTTGTGTTCTTCAAGGTCTGCTAGGGCTTGCTTGAACTCTTTGTCTAGGCGCTTCAAAGCTTTGGTGTGTTGTTCTTGTTGGTACTTTAGTAAGGCTAGGCTGATTTTTTGGTCAACAAGGTTGTTGGTTGTATCTTCGATTTGGGTGTAAACAGAATCTGTTTTGTCTTTAATCTCCACGATTTGCAGACCTAGTTTGTTTAGTTGCTCGTTTGATGTTTCAGCAGACTTTCTTAGGCTTGAGTTTCTTAAACTGAATCGTTGTGTCCATGCTTCTTCCAAAATATTGTAGCTTGTTCTGATTTGGTTGAGTTGGGGTCTAAGGTCTAGTGGGTTTGTTTTTTCATGGATGATGTCTTCAAGATTTTGGATGTTGTCAAAGATTTTTTGCATATCTTTGCTGTGATTTTGAGTCCAAGCCTCAGTCTCTTTAAGGGCATTATCTGCGGTTGAAGCGGTTAGCTCAAGTTTAGCTATTTCACGCTCCAGTGTCAGTCTATCTTCCCAGAGGTTTTTCCACATAGTCCTAGACTGTTTTAGTTTGTTTTGTAGTTCGTTTAGTTGGGTGTTTATGCTTTCAGTTTGGTTTTCGATTTTGTTGAATTTGTTTTGGCTTTCTTGTTTTTGTTCCTCTAATTTGGCGACAGTTTTTTCCCACTTTAGCACTTCTGCCCATGCTAATTCTCTTTCAAGGAACCGCCTTTTGATTATCAATTGCTTTTTTTGTTGGTAACGGTCGTATTGTTCGCGCCAGTATGTGAGGGTTTGTTGGGCTGATTCAAGTAGTTTGCCAACTGAGTCTCCTTGGCTCATGATTCTGCTTAGCTTTTTTTGGGCTTTTAGAACGTTTTCTCGGTATGATTCAAAGCCGACTGCTGCTTCGACCATTTTCAGTTTTTCTTGGGGTGAAAGTACGCTGAATTGGTTGACCATGTTTTGGTGCATGATTATGAGCATGTTGTCTGGGTCGACTTCAAATTTGGCGAGAAGCTTGTTTACTTCTATTTTGTTTGCGGCAGTGTTTTCTAACTCAAACCAGTATTTTCCGTCTAGTCTTAGGTTTCGTGACAAAAAGATTTGGTCTTTTTTTATTCTGGAAACTGGTCTTTTTCCATCTCGTGCAGAGTTGTCCAGAACTAGTGTTACTCGTGCTTCCTCTTTTCCGTATCGGATTAGGTCGCTTAGTCGTTTGGAGCGTTCAGTAGATGATTGTCCCAGAGCCACGGAAATTCCTAGGAGTATAGATGATTTGCCTGAGCCGTTTGGACCGCAGACTACGTTAACGCCCTGTGTGAAGGGAATTCGAGCATATTCGTAGGACATGAAGTTCTCCAAGATAACTTCTCTAATTAGCATCTACTGTATGGCGCCTCGTTTACTCGGGAATCTAAGAATCAAGAGTATGCGACATAAACGCAAAAAGGGGGAAATTAACCTTCCGCTTTTTGAAATTAGTGCTGTCAAAACAAGTTTATGGCTTGTAAATGCTTTTATTTTTTCGCAACCAATACTTATATGGGAGTTAAAGTTGGTAGACAATACGATTGTTCATTTTGATATGCCTGCAAACGACTTAGAATCTCAAATGGTTCTGCTCCAAACTTTTTAACTAGAAAATCTTTCGTATAATAAGACTCGTAGACTACTTGATTATTTAGTGGTTCTTGTTGAGGAGCACGACAGTGCTATTTGGCAACAAATAAATTGGGGATTGTGTCAACCCATAATTTCAGTATGTTATACGCCTTCTGTTAATGTGTTAGTGTTACTTTATTGTGATGCACTGACAATATTATTACACATGTGTACAACGGTTTCAACGTTTTCACAAATTCCGTTTGATAAATAAAATAATCTATTTTCTGGAATCACATCTTTGAGATGGCATGGAACCTCTTTTCCTTTTCCAACTACAATAAACTGTAAGCTTTGGTTCTTTTTACTTGACCAGTTGATTATTTCTTTTAACGTCTCATCTCTTCCAGAGTATCCTATAATTACCAAAACTTTAGCTTCACGAAGTGTTTGAGAAAAGTAATCGTAAGCAATGTTGAATGGCGGTGAGATTGTGTATGTGTCTTTGACAGTAGATGGAAAAATAATTCCGGGGATAAATGGACGTGCTGATAGCCAAACCAGCTTGATTATTGTTTCTAGGTCATCGTTCTCGTTTATTTGAAGTGTTATTCCGTTGGTTGTGTCAATTAACCAAGAAGAACAACCATGAAGATGAAAAAGCGCTATTGAGTCGTTTTCTGTTTTCAAATAAGCGTTTTGAGTAACTTGTTTTGTTGGACATGGTGAACTTAATGTGATGATTTTGTCTTTGTCTGTTGGATCGTCTATTTCAAACTTCAATTTTGGTCCAACAAGATTTGTGGTTCCTGTAATTAAGCGGCTGGATTGATTATTGGAATTATAAATATCTTCTATACACATGTCGTAATTTGTTGTAAATATTGGCATTGGTCCTGAATTGATTTTTAAAAGTTCGTCTAACAAAACTTTGTGAAAATTAGTGCTTATTTGTTGTTTTTCTTTAGCTTGATGAAGACAACTTTTCAATATTGAACTTGTTGCCTCTCTAATCATTGCTCTTATTATTGTAAAATGATTTGTTGCCAAGTTTTCTGAAAATGCAGAATGAATGTATGCTTGAGAGATTGGAGGATACCATCCGTTTTTAAAAAGTTCCTCTCTGAATATGAATACGCTCTCATTTTTTTGTGAAAGTTGTCTTATGTTGTCAAGAAATTTTTCTTTTTCAGGTGTAGTTGCAGCAACTCGTTGAATTCGAAAAAGAGTGTCCATTAATATTTCTATGTCTCCAAGAATTTTGTCGACATTTTTTCTTCTCTTGATCATGCGCTGGTATATTTCATCGAGGATATCTGTTGTTTCTTCACTTTTTGGATTGCCTTTTTTGTCAAAAATGTCTTCAGTCAAGTATTTGTCCTGTAGCATCTGACTTACTGTACAGTAAAATGGTCCAAGCCATTCATAAAACTTAGAAATCAATTGGGGTGAAAACATCTTCTTAAATTCCCGTGTTGTGGGCATACCCAAAGGCGCTGAAAAACCTGCGCCTGTCAAAATTACTATTTTTGACGTGATTATTTTTTTATTCAATTCACTATTCGAGTAGCGTTTATTTTTGGCAAGTTCAAGAATGCGATAGTCCTGCCATTTGCCAATAGGTAATCGTGTTTTTTCATCAATGATTACCTTCTTTTTAACTAAATACATTTTAGATGTATCAAGTTGAATTAAGTAATTTGTTGTAGACCATTTTCCAGTGGGTCTTATATGGTATCTGTATCCGCATTCCATGCAAACCATGCTGACATATCTTTGATAATGGTAATTGATTTTGTCTGGAAAAACTGCAAATGAATTAGTTTCATCAACAAACTCATTTATTCCTAAGTAATGGTCAGCATTGCAGGCTGGGCATCTTAAAGGAAATGTCTCTTGTCCCACTTCCGTAAAAATGTTCGGAAAGGCATTATGAGTTACTCGTAACCTGTCATCCGCGTCTACTTTTCTCACCCAATCTTCTCCATGTGAATTATGTTTGAAATTCTAAAAAGGATTTTTATTACTAATTACCTGCTCAAATACAGTAAACAAGTTATGTGTCCTTACATCTATTAATCCAAGCTTTCGAATCACTGACTGATTGCAAAAGCTTTTATTTTTTTGGAAACTTATTCCTGTAGTGGGATAACTTATGGTGGATAACACGATTATCCATTTTGATATACCTGCAAATGACCTAGAAAAACTCAAAGCGTTCTATTCCAAGCTTTTTGACTGGAAAATCTTTCGTGCACCCGGACCCGTAGACTATTGGATGATTCAAACTGTTCCTGTTGACGAACAAGGCATGACACTTAGGCCCGGAGTAAACGGTGGAATGTACAAAAAAGAAGAATCCGACCTTAAGGCAATCAATTACATTCAGGTAGACGACATCGACGAGTCAATCAAAAAAATCGTAAACTTGGGCGGAAAAATAACCAGACAAAAACAGGAAGTTCCGGGAGTAGGATACATTGCATCTGCGGTTGACCCTGAAGGAAACCCTTTTGCAGTGCTCCAAAGTATGCGCTAAATACCTAGCCTAAACTGTTACAAAATATGCAATGTTCGTCTAGGCAACAATATAAGAAACATCGCCGATAGCCTTATTGTATATGGGGGACTTTTTGTGACTGGCTTATCTGAAGATTTTATGAAAAAAGTTGCAGAACTTTACATAAAGAATAGGGCTAAACTGGAAAAACTTGATCCACCTGCTATGCAATCTTTTGCAGACAAAACTTTGGAACTAATCCAAAAAGAGAAAACAAAATCCAGTTCACTTCATGACCTACAGATTCTAAAATACAACATGGGACTACTCAAAAACTACTCCACAGCCCTAGACACGTACAGCCCAGACACCGACGAGTACGACTTCACACAAAACGACTGCAAAAACCTGATAGAATCAACAAAAAAATGGCTAACCCTAGAACGACTAATCTAACTAACAGCCAATCACGGCATATTAGGAGACTAATAGCAGAAGATTGTTGAAAACTAGCTTTTTTCTGAAATTTCCGTATGCTGCACGTTTTATTCTCTTTTTTCTACAACTATTTTGCATTTTGTGGCTATTGCTGCTATTGCGCCTAAGGCTGCGAGCCATGGAACAATGACAATTCCGATTACTCCAACTGTTGCTGGAATCTCTAGCAGTATTTCGCCTTTTTCGTTTTTCACAATTATTCTTGTTACGTTTCCTTCATGAAGCAACTCTTTTACGCGTTCTATTAGGTTGTCTGAATCAACAGAATACTCTTCAGTGGTAATTTTCTCGACTTTGGTGCCGCACGAAGAACAGAATTTTGCGTCTTCAACCAATTTTGCTCCACATTTTGCACAATAAGACATCAGCTTCAACTCCAAAAACAAATCAAGTTCTCTGCTCTTTTATCGCTTGCGGTAACCGTGTTTTGCATGTTTTTAAGCAAAATTTGGGTTGCTGCAAATTGCGTGGAGCATGTTAGCAAAGCATATTTTATAGGCATCGGGTATGATAGAGGAGCAAGTTGACCAAAATCTACGTTTGCCGAAAATGCACAAAAAGACATACATCTGAAGAGTATAAGCGGAGCCACTTTTGCAGCGAATGCGGAACATTCCTAACCGCCCGCAGACTAACCTCCGCTAATCCATACACAAGAACTGTTTCACGAGCCACAGTAACTGTATCCGAGTCTAAACCTTCAGGCGACCCATGGCTTCCCAGAGGCTACGAAGTACGCAAAGGGCAAGTGACCTTCATAAAAGAAGCAACTAAAGCCCTAGAAAACCACCAAGTTTTCGTGGGCAGCGCACCCTGCGGAATCGGAAAATCTTTAGCCTCACTCATGAGTGTTCTGCCACAGCTAGGAAACAACAAACTCCTGATAAGCTTCAGAACAAGAAGCCAACTACACATCTTCCTCAAAGAACTAAGAGGACTGAGAAAAGCTCCCTTAACTGTATCCTTTTTCAGCAAACAAGACATGTGCCCGCTAGCCAAAAAACGGGCAGGCTCATACTTTGACTTTCTTGAAGAATGCAAAAGACTCAAAGAAAACTGCGAAACCGCAACCAAGCCTTTCTGCAAATATTACTGGAACCTAAACCAAAAAAGACGGCAAGCAGAAGACTTGGCTTTGGATTGTGCCAAAAAAATTCTTGACCCACAAGAAGCTTCCATGCGGATGGCAAGACAAGGCTTTTGTGCATACGAGGCACTTAAGCGGATTCTAAGCAAAGTAAAAATTTTTCTTGGAACCTACAATTACACATTCAATAAGCCAGTTAGAAACTCTCTTTTGCAGAGTTGGGGAGTAGACCTATCAGACGTTTACCTCATAGTAGACGAAGCCCACAACATACCAAGCTTCGCTCGAGACCTACTATCTGATCGAATAACCCAGAACACAATCGAAAATGCCATCAAAGAAACCGAAAACTTTGAACACAAAAACTTGGGACAAGTCCAAGACTACCTCAACGTGTTAGATGACGACATCTTCCGATACATCCAAAAAAATCTGGGAAACACAAACCTCAAAATGCTGGACCCACAAGACCTCGCCAAAAAATTCAGCGAATGGAGCGGAACCTCAAGCGAAAAAGCCGCAGACACCCTACACGAATACGGCGAACACGTAAGAGAAACACGCCAAGAACTAGGGTACGACAAAATCTTCAGTTACACCCACCGCGTAGGCGACTTTGTAGAAAACTTCTTCCAAAGAACAGGAGAAAAATATGTCCACATGGTTCAAAAAGACTGGGGAGACCGAATCTACCTTGAAGTAAAAAGCCTAGACGGCAGAGAAATAACAGACCCCGTTCTGCGGCTCGCAAAGGGAAGCATCGTCATGAGCGGTTTTCTCTCGCCACCAAAAGTCTACAGAGACCTGATACTTCGTAACAAAAATGATGTGCACCTCAAAGAATTTGACTCCCCGTTCCCGCCAGAAAACCGCACTATACTAGCTGCATGTGATGTTTCCTCAAGGTTTGAGCAGCGAACAGACAAAATGCTCAA
>JAOZIF010000062.1 GCA_026014495.1 Candidatus Bathyarchaeum sp. | reverse complement strand
GTAAAATACTGCGTGACATGCTACCGCCTTTATATTCTTAATATATAATTTGCCCACTGGTTTGTTATTGTTGCCAAGTATCAAAAAGCCTGTCAATATCGGTTGCTCAAGAATGATTTTATGTTCACTCTTGTTTTGATAACGCATAAAGACTACAGTCCATAATAGTGCCTGATTGCCCGAGTTAGGGAGCACGCTTGGATAGGTTGATTTAACAAAGTTGATTGTCTGGTAGTCGGGTATAATCTGTCTTATGCGACAGCATCAACTAAGACAGGTTGTAACTGGAAACTGGACGATCGGCTACGTCGAGTTAGTCTACCTAGGCTTTGACCTAACACGGGCATTTCCATTTTAGGTCAAAGTTTTTCCAAGTAGCTAATTGCTCTGCAAAAATGTAGTTAGATAATTGTTTTAATTAACCAAGAAAAACAAACAGGGCGTGTCCGTTACTCTGAATTTGGCAGTTGTATTGCCATTACAAAGGCGTCTTCGCCATCCGCATAGTAGTTTCTGATTGTTCGCGCGGTTTCAAACTCCAATTTTTTGTAAAGACATACAGCAGGCATGTTACTTTCCCTAACCTCTAAGTAGCATTCCTTTGCGTTGTAGTTTGCCATTGCTTTTAGTGCTTCGCGCATCAGTGCATAGCCGATTCCTTTTCGATGATGATTAGGCAAAACAGCAATGGAAATCACATGACCTTTCCTTGTTATACCAAGCAGTTTAAAAGTTGGAATTCCAGTTTCGATGCGGCACATAATATAGCCTACAATTTTTCCGTTTACTTCAGCTACGATGAAAGTTGCTGGGAATCGCTTATACAAGTTAATGAAAAAGTGCGAAGTGTAATTTTCGGGAAGGCATTCTCGGTTTATTTGGATTACTCCGTCTAAATCAGAAGGCGTAAACGGTCTAAGGCTATAGTTAACTTCTAAAACCATGCTAACATCGCATCCTTTGTGCCTATATTTTTAGGTAACCCACACATTGAGATGAAAGGTTGTAAGCAAACAAAAGTAAATATAGTTTTTCATAAAGCATGAAATATTGAACCAAACTAAGAAAGTTAATCCGAGGAAAAAATGAAGAAAAAACGAAGTGTATGAATTGAACTCATTCTAAAGTGAAGAGGTCACAGGGCACAGTTTCCATTTTCTTCATACGAGGGGGTAACTGAGGTGTGTGCCATTTAGTCACGTTTTTTGTGTTGGTCTGTAGATAATGAATGTGTCTGGTTCTGTTTTATTTTTGGACATCTTCCACATGCTACCAGTTTGGTATGCAAGTTGATGTTTTGTTAGTATTGGTGTTATGCAGTCTTTTGTTTTTTTGTCAAGAGCTGCGTTAATAACAATTTGATACCCACCATCTACGGGTGAAGGGACGTAGGGTGGCACTAATTCGAAATAATGGCCATCAAGACCTGTACAGTTGTCAAGAAGTTCCTTTAAAACTGATATAGCCTCTTTTCGTTTCAAAAAAATCCACCAACAATCTCTTGACAAAATTCATTAATAAACATGACAAAACCGTCTGGACACCAAATTTTCTATGAATCAAAAAAGCTGAGACATTGGTTCAAAACAAGATTACTTTCACTGACCTCTCCCCTCTTTGCTGCTATACGTTACGCCATATGCCTTAAAACAACTCAACAAGAACTGCATACATCAAACTATACGGTGAAATTAATGGCAGAAGATAACGACCTGAAAAACCTTCCAGGTGTTGGACCCGCAACAGCAAACAAACTAAAAGCTGCAGGATACACAACATCTGAATCACTCTCAGTCACACCCCCTAAAGACATATCGGAAAAGACGGGAATAGGATTCAATACAGTACTTAACATTGTAACAGCCGCCAGAGAACAACGCGGAGTGGACTTCATAACCGCAGAAGACCTATGGAAAAAACGACAAGACATGCAAAGATGCTCCACAGGATCAAGCAACCTAAACACACTCATGGGCGGCGGAATCGAAACACAAGCCATGACCGAACTCATAGGCGAATACGGAGTAGGCAAAACCCAGATATGCCTATCACTCTGCGTTAGAGTACAACTCCCAGAAGAAGAAGGTGGATTAAACGGAAAAGTAGTATACATCGACACAGAAGGAACATTCATTCCCGAACGCGTTTTCCAAATAGCTGAATCACTAGGAATAGACCCCCACGAAACATTAAGCAACATATTTCTTGCACGAGCATACAACAGCAGCCACCAAGAACTACTAACAGAGCACCTCCTCAAATTCTGTCCAGAAAACAACGTAAAACTAGTTGTCGTAGACTCAATGATAGGCCACTTCAGAGGCGAATTTGTTGGCAGAGAACACCTTGCCGAACGCCAGCAAAAACTCAACAGCCAACTTCACAAGCTACTAAGACTAACAGAAGCATACAACATTTCAGTCGTGATTACAAACCAAGTTCAAGCTAATCCAACAGCATTTTTTGGCGACCCAAACAAACCAGCAGGCGGAAACGTTATGGCACACGCATCAACGCACCGAGTTTACCTTAGAAAAGGCGGAAAAGGAACCCGACTAGCCACAGTCATCGATTCTCCTTACCTGCCCGAAGAAAAAACGCGATTCAAAATCACGGAGAAAGGCGTCGAGGACGCAGAAGAAAATTAGGTCCACATCGTTCAGCTCTTGACCTAAAGCCCGTTTTGGCGTGACAGTATGAACTTTAGGAGAGTGATGTCATGTTAGGCGGTTGTTTTTTTGTAGTCAAAGTTGTCTTTCAGGACCGCGTTTTTGTTTTTGGTTACGTTTGTGTTTTGAGCAATCAGCCTATTTATTGATGTGAACCCTTTTTTGGCACCAAATTAAGTGTGAAGATAACACAGTTAGGCCACATGCGTATAACAAGATTTTATTTGATTTTTATAGTTGCTTGCTTTAGTTTGTTGTTTATTAATTGGTATGCTGCAAAATTTGAGTCAGTTGAAGATAATATTAACCAGAGGCTGTCTCCCCACAATCTCATGTATTTTAGGTCAACAGTTGAGGGGGTAGCTGGTGCGGGGTGCGAATGAAACAGGCCGATGAAGTTTAAACCTTCTATTTCTGCCTCAGTTATGGCTGTGGCAACTGTTGAGGGGTCTACATCAAAACGTGTAGCGGAACGTAACCTGTTTTGGGCGATTTTAATTTTTTCTACAACTGCTTCATTTTTAGAGAATTTTCCGAAAAGTAGGGCACATGCTTCAATAGGGTGTACATTCTTTGTTTGTTGCTTCAGCAATTCAATATGTTGACGTTGTAACTGTAAAATCAATGAATTACATCCTAAGTTCGCTATGAAACAGTTGGATTTCATTCTGATTTAGGTTTTGAGGTTTTGGTGCAAATAGAAGTATAAAACGGATAAGGGTCATGATGCATGAAGTTTGTGCCATAATTGTGCACACTAGAATTTTTAGGGGTCGAAACAAAAAGCGTTGAATTTGGCATCAAATAAGTTGCAGTAATAGGTGATTTTTTAAACATAAAAAGAGCGATTATTGGGTTTGTTTGGATTCGGGTTTGGTTTGGGTTTTCTTTGGTATATTAGAAACTTTGTCTGTGGCAGTTTTGGTAAAAGGTGAAGTTTTCGTAGATTTGTTAAATGGTTTTTTCGTTTCAAGTGCTATTTTTTGTTTTATAACTGATGTGGTTTTTCCAGTTATCGCATCAATTAGCAGTGTGACCACTTTTTTTGTTTTGGTGTTTTTGATAGTAACGTTGTACATAGGTTTATAGATTATTGCGCGGTCAAAAACAGTGAAAAGCTCGTTGTGAATTGTCAAAATCTTTGTTGGTCTGCGGACAATTTTGGATTTAAGGAGTTCAACTTCTTTTTCTGTAGTTAATATTTTGTTTACAAATTGCTCGTCAAGCTTGTTTAGAATTGTTTCAGGTTGTTCCTCAAAAGGCACGAAAGGTAGTTGCTCAAGTCCAACCTCACGCCACTGTTCATTAAAGATTAAACGAGCTTTTGCTTCGAATTTGTAGCGGCCTACGCCATTTAGTTTAACTATTTTGCAAGGTGTTTTAAGATGGTCCTTCAAAGATACAGGTTTTATCTTTGTGCCAACAAATGTGAGATCTTGCATGGCGTACTCGACTTGGATGGTGTGGCTCCAGTTTTTAGAGTAGTCAATGGTGTATTCTCCGTCAACTATTATGTAGGGCTCAAAGTATTTGTCGATTGAAGTTACCTGTACTTCTTCAGGTTTTGGTTTCATGAAAAATAGCTTATGAAAGAACTGTGTCTTCATTTTTTCGGCGATTGTTCTTACTGCTTTGTAGTCGATGCGAGACTTGTAAACAATAATCTTTCGCTCAGCTACGTTTTCAGTTATAGAGACAGATTTTAGCAACAAAATCGCCTCTATCTCCTAGATTATAACATTAATTATTTCTTATGAACACAAACTCAATAGTAAGAATAAACAAGTTTGGCAGTTGTTGCAACAGTAGTTGAAACAGTTCTCAACATGACAACAAGAGATTAGGCATTAAAAACAGTCAGATGTTCTTTAGCAATGATTGAAGTACCATAGTTTTTGGTTTTCTTCGTTATGTGTTCTTGAATCAGACTCAATGGTTTGCTGGTTGGTGTATTTGATAAAAACGGATTCGCCCGTCTTTAGGCGTTGAATAATCTCCCAAAAGTCGATATCGTCAGTTTCTAGAACTTCGACACTTTGGCTTTGATCTTGTGCCAAGAAAAAAATTTGAAAACGCAAAGGAATACCACAAGTATTGTGAGACTGCACTAAAGTATCTGATTCAAAATTATTATCCATTATGACCCCCCTTTCTATAATGTTGTAACAGTATCTGTGTCGTAAACTACAGTTAAAATGAGCGTCTACACTGCAACACAGTGTGTTCAAATGTAAACACCAAATTTTATTACAGCACACAAGGTAAATACAAAAGGCAATTCGGAGTCTCAAAGAGATGATAGAAAAACCACAAAATTTCGTTGCTCTCAAGCAGGTTTTAACCGAGATTCTTGGGGAACTTGGTAACATTTCGGATTGCCAAAGCGTCGGCATCCGACTGCACAATAACGGAGACTACCCATACTATGTCCATAAAGGCCTACCAGATTTTTTTCTCCGCAAAGAGAGCAGTCTTTGTACAAAAGATGCTGAAGGCAATCTTGTTTTTGATGAAAAGGGTAACCCTCTGCTGGATTGTATGTGTGGAAGAGTCATCAATGGACAGGTTAATCCGAAGCTTTCATATTTCACAAAGAAGGGCAGTTTCTGGACCAACAGCACAACTCAGCTTCTAAAATCGGTTCCAGAAAAAGAGAATTTAGGTAGAACACGAAATATGTGTCATTACAGCGGCTACGAATCAGTGGCTTTGATTCCAATGCGATCAAGCAATAAAACACTAGGATTAATTCAGATGAATGACCCACGCGAAAACATGTTCACATTAAAATCAATCGAAAAATATGAACATTTAACAGATAGCGTGGCTGCAGTTGTTGCGAATGCCCTTGAAATTCAAACGAAAATAAGTAACATTTTCGAGTTGCTAAATAAAGTTAAAAGCTCAGAAAAAAGGTAATCACAGCAAATTGTTTTGTGCCAAGGTGTATTAATGCACTCAGGCGCGTTTTACTCTAGGGCGTGTTACTTCTAATGTTATTGCGTAATCATAGACCCTTGTTTTAGCATCTGCATCAGACATGGAACGCAAGAAAGAAAGAATATAGTGTTCTAGGAAAACGCTCCAGCCGCGTCCAAAGTCATGTTGCAGATGAAAGATGTCATTGTTTCCTTGGGTGTGATAAAAACAGTGGAACCATCTAGCAAAATCTGGACCCCCAAGATGTTCAGTAATCAAGTAAACAAAGGAACTATAATCCATTACAAGTCCCATGGAGTTCACCATATTTATTGCATCTAAAGCTCCTGACTTGGTTCCTGCTTCAGTTAACAGGTCAACTTGAGCGGTACTCAAAATCGCTCTTAGGGTTTGATGTGATAAAGTCACATCATTGTTTCTTTCAGTCCATCTTGAGTATATTGAGTACTTTCGAAGAAATTTATTCAACAAAACATTGACACTGACTCCACGTCTAGCTGCTTCCTCTTGTAGAACGCTGTCCCATTCATTTCTAAGTCTAAAAGTTCGGGTGATTGTTTTTTTACGTTTATCCGAACGATTAACATTATTCAAAGTTGAACAAAACCCCTTACATTCCCCCTATAATAATATGGTTAAATTCAGTTTTTAAGCCTTAAGATAGAAGCTACTATGAACAGTCAAAGGTAAAGTCAGAACTGACAAAAGTAACAATTCAGAGAAAAGAAACATGTAAAGTAAAACAGGACGTTGACTATGTGTAAAGTCGAAAAGTGTGGTTACATTTTGTGCATCTAAAGAATTGTGTTGCTCCTTCATCACCTGATCTGGTTTGCACTTGCCAAGTGTAAGCCAAATTGTTTTCGCACTTTGGACATTTAATCTTGGCTGTGGGATTAGTCTTCAAGTCTTGGTCTTCTTTTCCGATAACCACAATTTTTTCGCGAGGCTTCTTTGGGGCAACCTTCTTAACAGCAGAAGAATCAGTGGTTTTTTTGCAATTACAGGCAGGACAAACAAAAACGGAGCCGTCTTTGGTTCGTCTCAAGACCATTCGTTTTCCACATGAAGAACAAAACTCCATTGCAACATCTTCCTTAGGCAAGAGTAAAATGAAGGGTACCCATTAAATATTAACCTATTTGCAGGTCTTCATGCGACACTACTTTTCTTTAGCATGTTTTAGTATATGCCCAGTTTCAGGCAAAATTAGTTTAGTCATAACAAGTTTGACTGCCTGTGGCGAGCCAGGAATACAAAAGACCGCTTTGCCTTTATCTGTGATGCCAGCTAGTGCTCTGGTCATTATAGCTGCTGAGCCTATCTCGTCGTAGCTAAGTTTTCTGAATAATTCTCCAAACCCAGGTAATGTTTTGATCATAAGGGGTCTAACAGTCTCTATTGTTACATCTGTTAAACTGACTCCTGTGCCTCCACACACAATGATTGCATCCACTGTCTCGGAGCCAATTGAGTTTCCTACAAATTTTCCGAGCAAAACACGGTCATCAGGCAAAATTTCCCGTGAAACAACACTGTGACCTGCAGTCTGTATGAGTTCAACAAGCAAGTCACCTGAAGGGTCTGTGAATGCTTCTTTTGCCTTGAGTTTTTTATATCGAGACGAACTGGAAACTATGACCGCAAAAGTGAGTTTCTTGGGAGCCACACTTTTGTGTTCATTAGATGATTTGCTCATTCCTGTTTCTCCTTTACCTTGTTAACTACATGTAAGTCTTGGATGCTAGTGCTTGGATACTGTCCATCCTTATTCTTTTCGTACTGTTTGGTCATGTCCCAAACCGTTAACAGTGCAGTTGACGCAGCAACTAGAGCCTCCATCTCTACTCCAGTTTGGGCTCTGGTTTTAACTGTTGCTTGAGCTTCAACCTTAGAGTCGCCAACTGTCTTCAAGTCAATTTCTACACCCGTTAAGGGTAGAGGATGACAAAGGGGAATTAACGAACTGGTGTTCTTCGCCGCCAAGATTGCGGCAACCTTTGCCACTTCAAATGGGTTGCCCTTCTCAATTTTCCCGTTTCTAATTCGCTTTATAGTCTCGGGTCTTAGCTTGATTGTTCCTTTTGCTTTTGCTTCCCGGTAAACCTCAGGTTTCGCAGTTACATCAACCATTGACACGACAGCTTCTCACCTATTCAAGTATAATGTAGTCTAGGCTTATTTTGTTTCTTCCCAAAATTCTATTAGCTTGCTAATCATTTGTGCCCGCGGGTTTTCTTCATTGTAACGAAAGATACGAATTCGTCCAAACGTCTTATGTCGAACAAGCTTATAGCTCTCCAGAACCTGCAAGTGCTGATTTGTGGTTGCATAGTTTAATCCTGCGCGTCTAGCAATCTCTGAAATGTTCAATTCTCCAATTTCAGATAGTATTCGAAGAATTTTCACTCGCCCTTTAGACGAAAAAACATCCTCTATTGACAATTGTGGTTCACCGCCCACCCTGCATTAGAATTTTTACAAGCTCCTGCTCCAGATCAGCGGCTGGAACTCGAGGCAATCCAATAAGAGTGGTTTTTCCCCGTTGTCCAACACCAGACACGGTGGTTTCGATTACTCCAGCAGCAGAAAGCGTCTTAACATACTTCCAAAGTTGAGTGTGTCCTCGACCTGTTTCACCGTATTCTTCACAGACCAGAGCATAAGATTCCTCTGCTTCTCCCATTGAGATGTAAACAGAGTCTGTTTGTTTAAAGTGTCTCGCCACTCCAAGAAGAAATAGTTTTTCGTGCAAACTAAATTCGTGAATCATGTCTTTTCGTACAACAGGATACACACTAGCAACGGCGTTCCGGACACATTCAGGCGAAACGTCCCGCAGTTCCGAGGCATCAGCATACTTGCCTGCCCTCCACAAAAGCTCTATAGAATAGCGGGCGTTTCCTCTTTCACAGTTTCCAAGCTCAGCAATAAGCGTCAGTGTTTGGGTGGGTACTGTGCCATCTCTGAAGGCAAGGCTTACTCTATCTGCTAGTATGTCTTCAAGTTGAGCCTCTGAGTAGTCATCCAGCCTGATTATGTTACGTTGAAGAGTACTTCTTGTGCTTGGGTCCAAGTTTTCGAGGTGCTCAGGTTGACGTAGTATACAAATAAGAGAGAGCCGTTTTGGGGCATTAATCCTGTCTTCTTGGATTCTCGAAAGATTATAGAGCGGGTCTGAACCCTCATTTTGCACAAGAGTCTCCAACTCGTCCAAGGTTAAGATTAGGTAGGCGTCTTTATCGTCAAGTATTTGCATAAGTGCCTGCAACAGCTCCTCTGCAGAGTAGCCACGTCTAGGAAAGTTGGGATAAAACTTCATGATGGTACGCTGCAAAATCATAAAGAGGCTACCTTTGCATTCGCGGCAGTTAATGTGAATGTAATTAAGGTTAATGTTGCGTTGTTTTGCTTCTTTAGTGATGTCTAAGCCAAAGTGCTGAGACAGAACAGTTTTGCCGGTTCCAATGTTTCCCATAATCAAGGCGCGTTGGGTCATTCCTCCAGGATTTTCGACAGCAAAACGGAAAAACTGGTTCAACAGGTTGAGTTGAAGTTTTCTGTGAAGCAAAGTATGTGGAACATAATTGATGTCAAGTTTGCTTTCGTCTTTGAAAACGCTGGAGTACCGTGACATAATTAGCCCCTCATTATTCTGAAATCATGTAATGCTGTTTGTCTCTTTAAAAGGTTACTTGGGTCCCAGAAAAGCGAAACAAGACATTGATACCACCTACAAGTGTAGTGCCGTTAAAATGGGGGCACTCAAAACATCGAGAGTAATAATGTGTTGCTACGGCGATTAAGCCAAAAAGTTACGAAAAAATGACTGCAGGGGCACGCGAAAAGTTATAAGAAAAAATTAACAATTTATTTGATGGGGGAACAAAGTTTTGTCTGATCTTGGAGAATTACTAAATGACATGCTGTCAGATGTTGTTGGTGCTTTGCCTGCTATTGTCGCTGCCATAATCATTGTTGTAATAGGGTATTTTGTCGGAAAATTTGTGGGACGCCTTGTAAACAAAACCATAGAAAAAATGGGTATAGAAAAAAGTTTTGACGAAACAGACACAGGAAAATCGTTCAAGTCCGCAGGTTTGGATCTCTCTTCATTTATTGGCGGAATAGTCACAGCGTTCATTGTTGTCATATCGGTGGTAATTGCAATCCAGATTCTAAACATTGGAGGCAGTATTGGCGAATTCTTAGTTGATCTTGCAGCATACTTGCCTAGACTTTTGGGAGGAATACTAATAATCGTTGTTGGCAGTGTTCTGGTTGGATTTTTAGCAACTCTAGTGGGAAACACGCTCAAACCAGTCTTTCCAAAAGCCAAATCCGAAGTAGCAGACATGCTAAAGAGCCTTCTTCAGATAGGCTTGATAGCAGTCATGATTTTGCTCGCACTGGATCTTATGCTTTTGTCAGGCGATCTGGTATACTCACTGATTTTAGGTTTTGTAATAATTGGTGCAGGAATAGCTTTGACTGATGGGTTAATCAAATCAATCACTGATGACCATAAGGAGTTTGTAGAGGTAGCAGGGTACGCAAAGTTTGTGCTTTACAGTATTTTCTTAATAATTGGTGCAGGTGCAATCTTTTCTACATTTGAAGGAGTTACAGATATTGTCGCAAACGTGTCATGGGCATTTGCAATTGCAATGGGCATAATGCTGATTCCAGTAATCTATACGCTGGCCAAAAAAATGTCTAAAGAAGCCTCATCTTAAAAACTCACAACTTTCCCTTTCTTTTTTTATTTTAACATGTGAGAAAACAGGCTAGTACTCAATGTTATAACACAGAACCAATATTGTATTTGTAAACAATGGAGAAGCAAAAATGAAGCACAGCACGCCCCTGTTCTGTTTTACATTTATTGCAATTATGGTTTTGCCTCATTTTTTGGTAGCTTTGAACGTTAGCCTAAATGACCCCAAATCAGACCCAGACTTTTTTGTGGGTGTAGAATACGCAATCGACAACTATAGTGTTGAAGGTTGTAAAGCGTTGGTTGATAGGGTAAAAAAATTCACGAACGTCTTTGTTGTTGACACTGTTGGAATAACATTTGACATAAACAATCTTAACGAAGTATGTGACTATGTCTACGATTCAGGGCTATACTTTTACGTTTTCTTCATTTCGCTACATGCTTTGCAGGAAGATGGGGACCTAGTTTTTCGATACAACTATTACCCGCACATTTGGATTTCAGATGCCAAAGAAAAATATGGCGACAAGTTCCTAGGAGCTTATGCCATGGATGAGCCTGGAGGAAATCAGTTGGATTCGGGCAGTTTTCAGTTAGTTAAAGAGGCAGAAAACCAAGCAGAAGCGGCTGAGTCGTTTGTCTATTTGCTTAACGGTCACATTTACTATTATATTCATGCTGGAGAATGTGGTGGCGTCGAGTTACTGACTTCAGAGTATGGTTTGTACTGGTATGATTACAAGTCGGGATATGACACGGTGCTAGTTGAGTATGCTTGGAACCACAGCAGAGAATTACATACCGCGCTTTGCAGAGGTGCTGCTAATGTGCAAAACAAAGAGTGGGGAGTCATGGTTACATGGACATACAATGATGTTCCTTACATTGTTTCAGGTGATGAACTATACGAAGACCTGATTTTGGCGTATCATAATGGAGCAAAATATATGATGATTTTTGATCATCCAGACACAAATTATTCAGACTATGGAATATTAACTGATGAACACTTTGATGCTCTCGAAAATTTCTGGGATTACGTTAACGACAACCCAGATGAATATGGAAAACTAAAAGCGACTGCGGTTTATGTTCTTCCTGAGAATTTTGGTTTTGGATTTCGCAGCGTTGATGATAACATTTGGGGCTTGTGGAGTGCGAACACAGATGAGCGGATAGAAAAAATTTGGAGCGATGTTAACCAGCTTATTGATGAATATGGCTTTAGCTTAGACATTGTTTACAGTGACCCAGAATTTGATGATAGCCTGCAACAGCTTTACGATGAAGTGTTTTTCTGGAACCAAACAATAAACTAAAGACTGAACAATAACTGGCGGTTAAGGTTTTGGTGTCACTGAACGTAAATGGAATTGGCGAACTTTCGGGTGGAGTTTACACGCTGCTAGTGTTTGTGTCAAAGGAGTTGACATTGCATATTGGAAGTTTGGGGGAACAAAAATTTCCAAGTGGATACTATACTTATACAGGGTCAGCTTTAGGCAATGGAGCTACAAGTCTTAAACATCGAATATCTAGGCACCTAAGAAAAGAAAAACGGATGTTTTGGCACATAGATTGCCTGTTGTCAGATGAGCACGTTTCTGTTGAAGCGGTTATAGCTGTTGAGACCAACCATAAGATGGAATGCAACGTCAATAGTTACTTGAAGAGTCTGAGAAACACAACGGTTCCAGTTGATGGCTTTGGGGCTTCTGATTGCACAAAAAACTGCGAGAGCCATTTGCTGTATTTTCCAAAAATCAACGAAATTGATGGCGTGGTTCAGAAAGTCTCGGATCACCTTAAGTCTCGGGTATCAATTAGTTCGGTTCATGTTTTTTTGTAGCGATTTTGCGGATCGTGTAGCTGTAGCACTTTTTTGAGGGTTATCGCCTTACTGTTGTTGCGATTAGTACGCCAAATGGTTAAAGTGTGGAAGTCAGGCATCTCATCTGCGTTTATGTAAATTATTTGGGTATTAAGCGGTTCATTCTTTTGTTTTCTTCTTTTTGGACATGAACAGCAAAGTCAAGAAGAGCCCTGCTAGGAAGCCCCCGATGTGAGCGGTGTGGGCAACGTTTTCTACGATTCCAGAGGATACGTAGGCGGTTTCGGTTAAAACAGTTAGGAAGACAAACAGGATTGCTGGAAGAGGGATTGGAATTAAACCAAAAAGTTTGAACATCCAACGGAAAGGAACCCGAATAGCTAAGACAGCTAAAATTCCGAAGATTGCTCCCGAAGCACCTATGGTTGGTATGGTAGACGCGGCGTTTAGATATGAATAAAAGTGCCCTGCAATAACGCCACAAGCTAAGTACAGTCCCAAAAAGCGGAAATTACCTAATTCTCGTTCAACTACGTCGCCGCTTAACAGCAAAAAAAGCATATTCATTCCCAGATGAAGAATGTCTGCGTGCAGGAACATTGATGTAACTAAGGATAAGAGGTTCTCGCCATTCGTAACTTGAACAGGAACTAAACCATATGTTGTAATAAGCACGTTATAGGCTTCAGGGTCTAGTATGCTTTGAATGAAAACTACAATATTTACCACAATAAGCAAGTATGAAAACACAGCAAACTTAGACGCCAAAGACAAATCAGCCCTTAACAGTTTTAGTTGTTCATTAATTCTGCAAGAAACATAAAACCCTTTTTGTTCAAACCAAAAATTAATTTCAATTGCAGCCGACCAATTAATTAATGAATAAATACACAAAAGTTAGCGAAAAAAACAAATCCGCTTTTTCACATAGGAATTACACAAATGACAAAAACAGCCATAGTTTATTCGCCAAAATATTTACACCACAAAACGGGACCTCAGCACCCTGAAGTTCCTTCACGCCTCAGGGTAATTATGAGAGAACTAAACAAAAGTGGCATTCTAGAAAACGAAAACTGCTCTCTTGTTGAACCTGAAAGCGCCACAAACACCGATTTGGAATTAATACATGACATCAGTTACATTCAGCAAATTAAACAGGTTTGTGATTGTGGCGGCGGACTGCTGGACAGAGAAGACACAGTTGTTTCTCCAAAAA
This sequence comes from Candidatus Bathyarchaeum sp., assembly GCA_026014495.1. Lineage (GTDB taxonomy): Archaea > Thermoproteota > Bathyarchaeia > Bathyarchaeales > Bathyarchaeaceae > Bathyarchaeum. The sequence continues at coordinate 9,651 of JAOZIF010000062.1, read as the reverse complement.
GCTATGAGGTAGCCCGTTTAGCCGCTGGAGGAGCCGTGAAAGCGGTGGACTTGGTTATGACCAAACATTACACAAACGGCTTCGCATTTGTTAGACCTCCAGGACATCACGCTGGACCAGACTACCCCATGGGATTTTGTGTCTTTAACAATGTTGCAGTGGCTGCGGCTCATCTATTAGAAAAATTTAGCCTTGACCGAATTTTAATTTTGGACATAGACGCCCATCATGGAAACGGAACACAGGAAATATTTTACAAAAGCAACAAGGTCCTGTATATTAGCCTCCACGAAGACCCCAGCGAGTTTCCGTTAACAGGCTTTGCTAACGAAGTCGGCAAAAACAAAGGAGAAGGATACACCGTGAATGTTCCATTTCCCTATGGAACAAACGACAAAATATACCTCAAAGCATTCAACGAAATTGTAACACCAATAATCAACCAATACAAACCACAGTTCATTTTGCTCTCCACAGGATTTGACAACCACTACACAGACCCCATAGGAAACATGAACCTATCAACACGCAGCTACACAACAATCTTTGACACCACACTAAAAGCAGCAACAAAATTCTGCCAAGGAAAACTTGTAGCAGTCCTAGAAGGCGGATACAACTTAAGGTTCCTTGGAAAAATGGCATCCACAGTAACCGCCAAAATGGCTAACATACCATACACTATCAAAGACAAACCTCATTGCACAAACCTGAAGTCACAAAAAAAGGGTGAAAACGCAATAAATCAAGTGAAGAAAATTCAATCTCAATTTTGGAACATAAACTAAAAGCGCTAAACAATTTTGATGAAGCAGATTAACATCGAACTATAAACACAGATGTTCACACAAAAAGACTGATGTACATAGTTAGTGATGCACACAAAAATTACCTTATAATTTTTGTATTATTATTTTTTGCTAATTGCTACGGTTTAACTAGTTCCCAAAACTTACGTTAAATTGTTTTTATGATTAGCTTCAAAGCACAATTAAACAGGATATGCAGTTTTAAGGAAATCGGCTGAAAAGTCGTAAATCATGTAATAAAAAAGGAATTTTCAGTATTGAGCATATTAAATGGTTATTTACTCAAAAGAGTTGAGTTTGGATATTATTAGTTTAATTTTAAGCATTAACTCATGATTTCTATTTTAAAGTCTCATTTTATGGAAAATTTTAAATTGTAATTTATGATAAGCAAATTGTTAAAAATAAAAGGAGAAAAAAATATGGGAAACAGAAAAAGTAAATCAAAAATATATTCTTTCGCTTTAGTTCTAATGCTAACAATTCCTGGTCTACTAGCATCTCTATCTACTGTTAATGCTCTTGAGTTTGAAACATATCCATTCATCCATCTTAGACCTGACCCTGTAGGGGTTGACCAAACCGTATTGGTCACTATGTTTCTTACAAACGTACCCCCAGCACAATTTCCAGAAGAACGACCAAGATACGGCTATTGGAATGGCTTTGAACTAACAATCGAAAAACCCGACGGAACCATCGAAACCACAGGACCATTCAGTTCAGGCGAGGCAGGAGTTGGATGGACTGAATATATACCTGACCAAGTGGGCACCTACAGTTTTTACTTCACATTCCCTGGACAAACGATAGAAGTTGGACCTAGCGCTGGAGATTACTATAAACCTAGTACTAGCCCAACCGTGCAACTTGTTGTGCAAGAAGAACCAATAACTGATTGGCCATCAACTGAACTTCCAACAGACTACTGGGAAACTCCAATTTACGGTGAGAACCGAGAATGGTCACAAATTGCAGGAAATTGGTTAGGCGGCAATTACTATGATATAGGAGGTAGCAGTTTTAATCCGTACACCACAGCTCCAAATAGTCCTCACATACTATGGACAAAACAAGAAATGTTTGGCGGAATTGCAGGAGGCGAGATGGGTGGTTATTCTTGGTACACTGGAAGACGTCCATCAGACAAGTTTTTGCCTCCATTGGTTATTGGTGGAAGACTCTATTACAACAATCTAGGCTATGGACAATATGGATCAGCTAGTGAAAGCGGCTTTTCTTGTGTAGACTTGTACACTGGAGAAACATTGTGGACAACAGACGAGGGTACACTAACAATAGGTCAAGTGTATTACTTCTGGTCAGTAGCTCAAAGTGGTGTCTTTTCATACTTGTGGAGTCAAAGCGGTTCAACATGGGAGTTATATGAAGCATTTTCGGGCGATTATATCCTCGATATAGAGAACGTGACTTCGGGCGCAAGCAGAACTACAACTACTTCGGGTCCAAATGGAGAATTACTAGTTTACATTCTTAACAGTAAAAACAACTGGCTAGCGATGTGGAACTCAACTAAACTCCTCCTAACTGGAATGAGAGTTATTGGCGCAGCTATCGACTGGACACCCACGCCTGGAACATACGATTTCAAAGAAGGAATACAATGGAACGTAACAATCCCAGACGTAGCAGGAAACCCAAGCATAAGCAAGATTGGATCTGGCGTGATATTGGCAACCGCAACTTTCTCGGAAACAGATACAAACCCTCTACCAGTCTATGAGCACGTAGCTTACGATGCAGAAACAGGTGCACAACTGTGGGTACAAAACCGAACGAATTTAGGTGAACAAAATGCACGCGCAACATCGCCTATTAGTGAGGGCGTCTACACAATGTTTGTACAAGAGACAATGCAGCATCATGGATTTGACGCATACACAGGTGAGGAACTGTGGGTAACTGAGCCGTACACAAACGCTTTTGGCATGTATGCTATGTGCTCAGTAATAGCCAATGGCAAACTTTATTCAAGCGGATACGACGGAATGGTGCACTGCTATGATATCACTAATGGAAAGCACTTATGGGACTGGACGACTGGAAGCAGTGGTCTGGAAACACCGTATGGTGGATGGCCACTACACGGATGGATCGCTGTTGCTGATGGCAAAGTCTATGCTTTCAGTTCTGAACACACTCCATCAAATCCAATATGGAGAGGAGGAGACATCTATTGTATCGATGCAGAAACAGGAAACGAAATCTGGCGAGTGTCAGGATACCGCGCTGAAAGTTATGAACTTAATGCTGCAGTCGCGTACGGCAGCTTAGTATATCTCAATGGATATGACGGACAATTATACTGCTTTGGTAAAGGACCAAGTACCACTACAGTTTCAGCACCACAGACCGCAGTAACCGAAGGCTCTAGCGTATTGATAACAGGCACCGTCACTGACCAGTCACCAGGACAAAAAGGCGCTGCTTGTGTTTCTGATGCAAGCATGAGTGAGTGGATGGAGTATTTGCACATGCAAAAGCCCATACCTGGCGATGCAACGGGAGTTACAGTGAAAGTAACAGCTATTGATCCAAATGGGAACTACCAAGACATAGGCACAGCTACAACTGACTTGTCAGGCGGATTTGGCATCCAGTGGACGCCTCCAGTTGAAGGCCAATACCAGGTTACAGCAACTTTTGAGGGAACCGAATCATACGGAAGCTCATTTGATATAACATATCTAGTAGTAGACCCAGCACCAGCACAAGCAACACCAATCGAGCCTGAAGAACCTGTAACAGAAGAGCCAGTAACTGAAGAACCAGTAACTGACGAACCTATAACCGAACCAGACGAACCCGCTACAGAATCAGCACTCATAACCACAGAAACAGCAATAATAGCAGCCATTGCTATCGCAATCGTAATCAGCGCTGTCAGCATCTTCGTCCTAAGAAAACGAAAATAAACACCTAACAACATTTTCCTCCCCCTTTTTTTATGGGGAGTCAAACGCATTGGAATAAGGGGCTGAAAAGGCTCAGGCATTGAAACTGAAAATAACAAAAAGCGTTAGTAGTTGTTTTGTTTTTTCATTTTTTCTCCTCTTAAATCGCGCGTGCATGAGCCTCAGCAAACCCCTAATCCAAAGCGAGAAAAACATTACGGACAAACATTATGCACATGAACATGTTCGTGCAGTTTACAGGATGTTTCTTGGAATTGGTGTATAGCTTCTAAACAGATTTTACAACAAATAGCGATGAAACTAGCTACAATTTATGAGTGCGTCTTTTTTTATGCGAACATAAATTTTGTGTCCAAGGTATCCACCGGCTATTGATTCGATTATTATGAGTGGGAGCAACAATAAAATTACCTCAATTAGTTTTGCTACATATTCTGGAGGATAAGTTAGTGGTTTTATTAATAGCGTACCTATAAACGGGGTCAGCACCCAAAATCCAACGGTGGAAATTAAGGCCCACCAAAGCAATTTGTTACGTTTTTTGAAGGCACCATAAAAACTATTGAAAATTATGTCACAAAAGAAGGGCGCGATAATAAAATTCAGTTTAGCTAAAGCATTGAATGATGGACCTCCAAAACTTGTAGGTACAATAAGTAGAGTAAACAACGTATTTTGGACAAAAACGTTCCACCGTCTGCCCTCATAGATAAGAAAGGAAAAACTTGTTTGGATAGTCAGTAGTATTATGAAGATGTAATTACTTCCAGGTATTCCGGTTATCATCCGAGCGCTCTGACCAATTAACGCTGTAGTAACAAAACCTATTGCGGCAAGTATAACAATTAGACTAAGGTCTTTACTGTTCGTAACCTTGTTCTCCTCATAGCGTTTTTAAAATGGCAACGTTGGCTAGTCAGGTTTTTACCATTTTTTTAGCAAATTGATTATCATAAATTATAATTTAAAATTTTCCATAAAATGAGAGTATAAAATAGAAATTATGAGTTAAATACCTTGTTTTTTATTATGTATTTAAGTTTACTGTATTAAATGTCTATTCCGTGGAAAATTTTTAATTCCAGGTAATGCAAAAGAAAGCTCAACATGCCCCACTTCTTGTAGACTTTTAAGTTGAAGGACAGTATCGTAAATCTCTTTAACATTCTCAAATGCCAGAGCAGCATATCCTTCAAAATCTCCTATTGTTTTGGTGGCAATAAGTATGTTTTCGGTTTTTTTCAAGTGGTCCATTGTCTTAGATAAATTATGTTCACTTGAACTATTTATCAGCAAATGCACTGAACCTTGATATCCAATTTTTTCGAGGTTTATCGTAATTGAACAAAATTGGATTGTACCTTGTTTTTTCATTTCATTATATCTATTTATGACAGTTTGATTAGCAACGCCGATTTTCTTGGCGATTTTACTGAAGGGGGTTCGAGCGTCCTTGCTCAACTCCCGTAATATTTGCAAATCAATTTCATCCATTTGTTCTATTCTCCGTTGGTTTTATCACAAGATTTTCTGGAAAACATCCAACTACATCTAGACTATTGGATATCCACACTTTTTTAACCCCTTTTTGAACTTTAATCATGTCTCTTATCTGGTCAATTTCTTCAAGAGATTCAGTCAATAGTGATGCATGGACATCATGCTTTCCCAATAATTTATAACAGGAAACTAAGCAGGGTAAATTAGTCAAACAGTCAATGATGTGATCTACCTCTTTTTGTTCTACATCAACATCTATGACTACAACATAGTTTTTTTTGAATTTCTTCATGTTTAACCTTATTACGCTTCCAGTAATTACACCAGCTTCCTTCATTTTGTAGAACCTTTGAACAATAGTATATGTAGAAACTCCACAATCTTGTGCAATATCGGTAAAGCTAGTTCTCGCATCTTTTAGTAATGCCTTCAGAATATAAACGTCAATTTTATCGATTTTTATTTTTGCATTCCTCAGTTTTAGTTTTGTTCTAAGCAGTTACTAACTTGTTTTATGTTCATTCTATTTTGTCTGGTAGTAACATAAAGTTTTTAGTAAGTTAATTACGATTTCTCTTCTTAAGACTTCTATATTGAAGAGTTTAAATTAAAAAATAGTTTTTTCAGAAAACAGAGAAATGGTTAGGAAAACCTAACCGTTCCACGAAAAGGGAAAATAGAATTCGAGTGTTAGGTTTACTCGATGACTTGGATTGCGCCTTCTGGACACTGCATCTCGCATGCTCTGCAGACGAGACAATCCTCAACGTTTACGGCAACAGACTTTCCGTCTTTCATTTCGTAAACGCCAACAGGGCAAGTGTCAACACATGTTTCGCATCCAGTACATTTTCCAACATCTACTTTGATTTCAACCATTTGACATTCAACTCCAGTTTTTCAGATTTTAATCAAAATGAAGCAATTAAATAAAAACGTTTCCTAAAAAAGGAAATTAATCGCGGAGTCTTAAAAGAACCCCGTCGATTGTTGCTTCAGCCGCTTCGATTCTGCTTTGGTATTCTTCCAAAAGCTTTCCATATGCACCTTTGGAAATTTCTCCGCGGTTGTACCTTGCTTTGACACGTTGCAGGTCTCTTTCTGTGCCTTCAAGCTTTGCCTCAGCCACTTCAAGTTGTCTCATCATGCTTGCATAGTTGGAGCCAGAAGCTCTCAAAGTTGCACCAATAGTAGAGAGAGTCCTAGAGACTGAAGAGAGGCGCCCGTCCAACATCTTTTTTCGGACTTTGTATCTGCGTCTAGGAATTTTGCCTTTTTGCAGTCGCTCTTCTAGGGCTTCAATCTCTGAGCGGATAGTCATTTTTTCTTCGTATGCTGTAACGAAGTTTTTGAGGTCTTGTGTTGGAACCTGAATTACTGGAGCAATTATTGTTTTTGGTGTGCCCAACAAAAAGAATATTGCAGATCCGACAACAGCTAGGAGCCCCACCCATAGTGTAGGATAAAGTGAACTCCAGAATACATTGTAACTATAGTTAATTTCGAAATTAAGGTCGTCAGAAGGCGTCACGCTAGAGAATGAGAAAGATATAGTTTCTTGGTTACCAGATTTTTCGATGCTGTCGGGGTTAAGAGTAGGAGATGATTGGAATTCTGCACCTTCGGGGAGAGTAACGGAGACTGTTAATTTGCCTATAGTTAAGTTGAATTGTTCATAGAAGGTGGAACGTAAATTGTAGTCAACTCCATTTTGTTGAGTTATGTGATCGTCCCATGGAAGATGATAAAACAGGTATAGTGTTTCTGTTTCATTAGTGTCTACTGTGCGTCTAAGAGACACAGTCATAATGTTGTCTTCCATTGTTGTTTCAAGGGTTCCCATTTCATCCCGCAATTCAATGTCATATGCATCTTCGGGGAAACCAAGCGTTAGAGAGTTTGCCCAAGACCCTACGTTTGTTATACGAAAAACGTTAGTAACATAGATGCTTCCTGCCTGACCCAAAATTATCTCTCGTTCTAACTCATTAATTTCGATAATAATATTTGGGCGTTGGAATTCGTCGTATGAATATGTTGTTGAAAAAGTAAGGTCGGTTAGTTCATCAATCAATGTATCAGAGTCATCATAGAGGTTAGCGCCTGCAAGGTAAGTGGGATTAACACCTGTAGCGTAGACTTCTGTTGTATTTAGGTTGATGTAAACAACATGAATGCCAGTAGTGAGATACGTGGAATTAGTAGTCACTCCAATGATGTAATTAGCGGCAGCGTCATAAATTCCGCCAGCTTCCACGGTGTAGGTTGCTGCTACAGTAACGTTGAGTTCTATGCCAAAACCGAGATAATCAAAGTATCCATCGTCATCAGTATCTACTCCCGCATCATAGGTTACTCCGGTGAAGCTTGCCGCCGCGTCTTGGGCGCTAACAGCGGGCAGTTGCACCAAGAAAAGTGACAGGGTTAAAAGGAGCATGAGAAAAATTACTTTAGGGGTTACGATTTTTTTGTGCATATGCGTATTTTTCATGTGAAACACCATTTGGGGATGATTTTAATTGTTTGTTTGCGTAAGTACCGTAGATTACCTTTATTTACTTTTAGATAAAATACCCTCAAAAGGTAACCGAAAAGAGCCATTTTTCTGTGTGTTACAAACCTGCGTTTATGTTGGTTTTTTGGAAAAAGCATGTTTTCAAAAATGTAACGCTATGAGTCCGGTCATGTGAATGTTGCAAGTTGGTTGGCTTTGCTTAATGATGACTGACTGATTTGTGTGTTACCAGATAAATGAAATATATTCGCGTACCCTGAAGTTGACGCCGATGCTTTCGGCTAGTTCTCTGATTTTTGTAAGTTCTACCTCTGGAATCGTTACGGATGTTGCTTCTGTTTCTAAGCCTTCTTTTTTAGCTTTTTTGATGAATTCTAAAACATGTTCAAAGGCATCTTCGAATGTAGGTTTGCAGATTTGGTTGTATGTTTCTTTGTTATGGGCATTAAGGCTCACGTTCACTTTGTTTACGCCTGCTTTTTTTAACTCCAACACAACATCTCGTCCTTTGTTAAGCAGGTATCCTTGACCATTAGTGTCAACCCTAACTGTTTTCCAGTAGTGCTTCTTTACATATTTAGTTACTTCTAAAATAAGGTCCAGCCTTTCGAGGGGCTCTCCAAAACCGCAGAAGACAACTTCGTTCCAGTTCTTTTTGTTTATAACTTTTTGTAGTTCTTCGATTACTTCTTTGGCGGATGGCTCGTTTTCCAGTTTTAAGTTGAAATCTTGAATTCCATTCTTGTATTTTCTGAAACAAAAGTAGCAGCTATTGGGGCAGCTGTTAGTTATGTTAAGATACAAGTTGTTGCCTAGCCAGTAAACGATGCTTGGTTTTTTCTTTGTGGTATGCAATTTACTGTTGGTTTGTTGGTTCTTGTTTTTGTGTTTTTTCATCTACGATAAGGTCGTCTTCTGCAATGAAGGTGTCTTCTGGAAAATCGTTGTCTTCCATTTTAAAGTTCAGCAACTCGTCTTTTTTGCGTTTTCCTCGTATATCAAACCAGAGCATCAAGCCATACGGTAGTGACATGTAAGCTGTGGCTAGCACTGGATTTTGGAATAGTGGTGCTAATCCAAGGATTTGGTCTAAGGGGCCTTGGCCGATGCCGGTTACGGCGCCTTGAACGATGTTTGCCAAGACTGCTAATGTTAAGCATACAGCGAATTGTACAAGGACGCCTCTTTGTTTTCCTAGAAGCAGTGAGGGTATAAAGGATGATAGAAGGAATATCCATGCGAATGAGTGGATGAATACGATCAGGTCTAGTCTGGCGGCCATCCATTCTCCGATTGTGGGTAGGTATGTGTTAATTGATGATGTTACTGTTTTTACTGTTGTTTCTGTGAAAAGTTGGTAGCTGGTCATTAGGGTCCATGCTACGGAGACATATATAGGTGTTAGTAATGCTGATTTTCCCAATCACTTTCCCCTTTAATTTGTTATGTCTTATCGTATCTTAAGTATTATGGTATACTAATAAGTTTATTTAGAAAAACAGAGTCTGAGAAAAAATAAAATATAAAAAAATTCGATACTGGATAACATACCAGCAATTAGCAACCGAGAGGTTTTGCTGCCAGTTATCCGAAATACGTAGAGAACATTCTAGTTTTTGTTGTCTAGCTTCGTTTCAAGGTGATCTCGATTGTGGAAATCATCCTTGAGTTGGTTTCTCCTTCTCTGGGTGGCATCTCTTCAGTTCCGATTGTGATTTTGTCTACTTTCATTTCTTTGACGAATCTGCGTCTTGCGATTTCAACTGCATCTACTGCTGTTGTTATTGCCTGTCCGCGTGCTTTTACGGTTACGTCTTTTACTTCGGTTCCGCTGAATGCGGTTACGATGCCTAGAACATAGTTCATGGGGGGTTTTCTACCTACGTATATT
>JAOZIF010000124.1 GCA_026014495.1 Candidatus Bathyarchaeum sp. | reverse complement strand
TGGGTGATGTGTGATGTTTTGTGCGTATAAGAAAACAAGAAGAAACAATAAGAGAGAAAAGTTAAATTTTAACTGCGAAGAACGTTTGGGCAACTATATGAACTGGTCGTCGAACACTGAATTTTTGGTTTTTGTGTTTCCTTTTGGTTGCTTGTCTTGTGTTGACTATATTTTATTCACACTGCTGTGCGGCATATTAGGATACAAATAGAGGTACATTGTTGAAAAACAACTTTTTTCTGAATTTTTTGTACAGCACAAGTTTGTCTTCTAAAGTTCACATTTGCATTGGCATGTTTTAGTTGGTTTGTTGGAAATTTAGATTGATAAGGCTATCTTTGCTTATTGTTGTGTTTTGTTTTTTTGGTTGTTGATGAAGTGTGATAGGTCTAGGACTGGTATTACTCGTCCGTTTCCTAGGATGGTGAATCCGCTGTATCCTTTGACTGTTACCATTGTTTCTGCTAGTGGTTTAATCATTATTTCCTGCTGGTCAACAACACAGTCCACCGCCAAGCCAACCTTTTTGTCCTCGTTACTTCCATGCGTTACCAAAACTTCAAGATGATTAGCCTCTTTGTCGCCTTCAATGTTAATCAGCTCATGCAAATGCAACAAAGGAAGCACCCTGCCACGAACCACTATAGCCCTAAAGCCCCCAAGCTCCTTCACGTTCTCCTTGTACACCCGAACAATCTCAGACACTGTACTTGTCGGAATCGCAAACACCTGATCTGAATCTTTAACCAAAAGAGACGTAACAATCGCTAATGTCGGCGGCAACCTAAGACATATTTTTGTTCCCGAACCCACATGCGTCTCCATGTTCACTGAGCCCCCCAGAGCAGCCGTCTTGGTTTTCACAACATCCATTCCAACTCCCCTGCCGCTTGTCTCGGTGATTGTCTTTGACGTGGACATTCCAGGCAAAAAAATCAGGTTCGTAAGCTGCTCAGAACTCATCTTTTTAGCATCATCCTCTGAAAGAAAACCCTTCTTTATCGCAGACGCTTTAACCTTCTCTGAATCAATACCTGCACCATCATCCGACACCTCAATAACAACATGCTCTCCCTGACGCCTCGCAACAAGCTTTATTGTTCCAGTCAAGTCTTTGCCAGCGCTTTTTCTTTGCTCAGGCGATTCTATTCCATGATCAACACTGTTTCTGATTATATGTATCAACGGCTGACCAATCTCATCCAACACTGTCCGGTCTACCTCAATGTCCCTGCCTTTGATAATCAGGTTAATTTTCTTTCCCTTCTTTCTTGCCAAATCCCTTACAAGCCTTGGAAACCGATCAAAAACTTGACTAACAGGAACCATCCTAATCTGCATAGCCAAATCCTGAAGGTCTGTTGTGAGCCTGTCAATATTTCTTGTCAACCGCCTTATGCCATCATTTTTCAGCTCAGAAGTCGTCTGCAACAAAGCAATCTTGTTTATCACAAGCTCTCCAGTCAAATTCATTAACTCGTCCAATTGCTCAAAATGCACCCTAACCGTCTGACTTGTCTTGGCATCAACTACAGGTTCAACGCTACTACTTGCAGACTTGACTTTTGATGCAACCTTTCTAGTTTCAGAAAAATCAACACCAAAACCCTCCACTTTAACCGCGTCCACTTCACAAACCGAACTGACGCACTCCTCAACTTCTTTTTTGCCTGACTTTGTTACAAAAACAATCTTAAACTCTGACCCAATACTATCCGCACCTGCACCCTTGAGCACCGGGGCTGTCTTAACTACTTCACCCTTCTTTACAAGATTCTCAAGTACCATATTAGCCCTTAACGGCTTAAACGCACAATCATCACTAAACCTAACAACAACCAAAAAACACTCCTCGCCAGACTCCAACTTTTTTAGCCGCTGCTTCTCTTTTTTACCCAACCTTAATGCACCAGCTTCTCCCCGAACACCATTTGAAGACACTTTGCCTTTTTTGTCAACACTTTGCGTTTTTTTAGAAAACTCATGCAACCTTTCAACAAACTGCTCAATCTCAATTTGTTCATCCCCCCCATTTTGCACACTCTCTATACGTACAGTCAACGCATCAATACATTCAAGCAAAACATCAATCAAGTCACTTGAAACTTTGCCGCCCTTTCGTAGGCCATCAAACACGTCCTCCATTGAATGCGCTAAATCTGAGAGGTCCTTGAATCCCATCATACCTGATGAGCCTTTTAGTGTGTGGGCTGATCTGAAAATGTTGTTTAGTGCCTCTGTGTTTTTTGGTTGCTTTTCTAGAATCAGGAGCGATTGAGTTATGGTTTCTATGTGTTCTCTGGCTTCTTCGATGAATTCTTCTTTGTATTGTTCCATATCCAAAGACAATTTTTTCATTTCTCCATGGAGTTTCAGGTTATCCTGTGTGTTGTGCGCCCTGTTTTTTGTTGGGTGTGAATTATTTAGCCATGTGTGTCAATGCGTGCTACATGTAATGTGTTGTAGTGGTTTTGAGTGGTTTTTTTGATACTGGGTACTGTTTTGTGTTTTGGATTTTTTTGTTTGACTTTAGAGTTTGATTTTTCATATTGATACAAAAGATGTAGTTTTCTTTTGAGGTGTTAAACCACAAGACGAATATTGAATCATACAACATAATATACTTATTTGAGTGTATCTATCTAGTATTTTGTTCGAAAAGTGGGTGGATCGAATAATGTCTAAAAGTACGGAACAAGAAAATCTTCATCACAACAGAAGAGTTGTTATTGTTTTTTTAAGCCAACTCGTAACCTTGTCCCTCATTTACATCTCCAACTCCACCCACTACCAAAACAAATCCAAATCAAACAAGGAGGTGGGAAGTTTATGAAAAATATTCTAAAGAATCGTTTGGCTCTGAGCACAGTAGTAA
>JAOZIF010000075.1 GCA_026014495.1 Candidatus Bathyarchaeum sp. | reverse complement strand
GGGGGATGATGTAGCCGTCCCAGACCGACCGTAACTGGAATGAAGACTACAAGGCTGGCAGACCCCTTCATTTGGAAATTACTGGGTTTTTGATTGTTTTTTGAGTTCGTTTGGTTCCATTGTTATTGCTTTTTCTATTTTTTTGTCTGCGAAGAAAAACACGACCCAAACTACGATGCCGTAGATTAGCCCGTTTGTTATGGCTGCAACATAAACGAGGTATTCGGTTATTGCGGATATTGGGTTTTGAATTAACATGGTGATGGCGCTTCCGGGGAACAACGGGATTGGAACTGCTAAGGATGCCAAGGTGAATAGTAAGAAAAACGCGAAAAAGATTGGGGTTGCTCTCATGTTGTTTCACATCAAACAATATATTAAATCTTAATTCATAATAAACGTTGTTGTGTTTTTGTCCAACACAAATACACAACAAAAACAGAACATTCACATACTCGAACCCATTTTCCAATTAATCATGGACCCCTTTAACTTCGCAGCCACTGTTATCATCTTAACAATTTCGGGCGCCCTAGCCCCAGGACCCCTATTTTTCGTAACCATATCCCACGGCATGAAATCCGGAGCAAAAAGCGGAGTTTTATTTTCAATATCCCACACAATAATTGAATTTAGTCTTGTCATGTTACTTGCCGCAGGACTGCTAACCGTTGCAAACGAGCCGACAGTTAAACTTGCAGTCGGGACCATTGGAGGTGTTGCTCTGGTAGTTTTTGGGTTTGTGCAGATACGCAGTTCATTAAAGGACCCCAAACAAACTAACCAAACAAAAAGTTCCAACAAAAACTTGTTACTGATTGGTTTAGCCCTAACAGGATTAAACCCGTATTTCATAATTTGGTGGTTAACCATTGGAGCAAACCTAATTTTGATTTCCATAGAATTTGCGGGCATACTAGGAGTAATTTTAATGTACATATGCCACGTTTGGGTGGACTATGCATGGCTCATACTGGTTGCTGCATTCACAAAAAAAGGAGCCAAACTTTTACAAAAAAAATGGTACAAAATCATGATCGCCAGTTTTGGAGCAGTTCTAATTTATTTTGGAACATCATTTTTAGTTGATGCACTTTTTTGACAAGGTTTGAATGCATCAACAAATAAATAGGATAGCAAACTTCGTTGGGAATAAAAAAACTGATTTTAAATAATTAGCATTAATTCTGAACCGTTAAATCTGAATCAATCAAAGAGGATGTGAGTGAAGAGCGCACGTTTCCACCCACTACAAAAGAAGAAGGATGAACTCCAAGACTAGTTTTGCCCTTTTCTTTTGTGTGCGCTCTTCCACACACATTACCTAAGCATTAAAACGTTTAATCTGTTAGGTGTCATATTCTATCACGTACAACAACTGCTCAAACAAATACACCATCAATTTCGGCTCCACAATAAGGACACTTAGAACAATCAATATTGTTTTCGAGGATACGATAACCAATTCGTTGAATCAAAGTTTTTCCACATTTTGGACAAAAGGTGCTTTCTCCATTCTCTCTTGGAACGTTGCCGACATAAACATACTTCAAACCAGTTTCTAGTCCGATTTGTCTAGCCTTTCGTAAGGTCTCAACAGGTGTAGAAACAACATCTAAAAGCTTGTACATGGGATGAAAACCACTCACATGCCAAGGAGTTTCAGGTCCTACTTCGTCTTTGATGAAAACTGCAATTTGTTGTAATTCTTCTTCGGAATCATTTAACGTAGGAATAACCAAAGTCGTTAATTCAACCCAGATTCCTAGTTTTTTGTGCAGTTTGATGGACTCTAAAACAGGTTGCAAACGTGCTCCACAAGTTTTGCGATAAAAAGCATCAGTAAAACTTTTCAAGTCAATGTTTGCGGCATCCAAATAAGGTGCAATCTCACGTAAGGCTTCTTCGGTAATGTAACCGTTAGTCACGAAAACGTTCTTGAGTCCTTCTGCCTTTGCCAGTTTTGCAACATCCAAGGCATACTCAAAAAAGATTGTGGGCTCGGTGTATGTGTATGCTATGCTTTTACAACCGTTTTGTTTAGCTGCCAAAACAACAGCCTCTGGAGGAGTTTCTCGTCCAATGATTGCTTTACGTTCTCGAGGCAACTGGGATATGTCAAAGTTTTGGCAGTTATCACAACGAAAATTGCACCCAACAGTAGAAATAGAATAAGATAAAGACCCCGGAAGAAAATGGAACAAGGGCTTTTTTTCGATGGGATCAACTGACCGGGCAACTAGTCTGTCGTATACTAAACTGAAAAGTTTACCATCAATGTTTTCCCGTACCCCACAGAGTCCTCTTTTTGATTCTGTGATGTTTTGGCAACGGTGACTGCACAAGTTACAGTTAACACGGTTGTCAACTGATTTTTCATAAAACATTGCTTCTTTCAATATTGTGACCCCAATCAAAGAAATAAAAGGAAAATATGGCACTTAAACTTTCAAATTTAGATAAAAAGTAGTAAACAATATAGCTTGAAAATCCCATTTGTATTGCAGCAGGTGTTTTTATGGGTAAATATCGAGTGGAGATTGACCACAATATTTGTCAGGGGTTTGGGGCGTGTGTAGAATTGTGTTCAGATTTTGTTCTTTCTGACGAAACAGGAAAATCCCACATGAATGATGGAACAAAAAACGAAAAAGGTGAAACAAAACAGATAACAGAACTAGGATGCTATGAAAAAGCTGCAAAAGCTTGTCCGTTTAAAGCTATTAGCATCATCAATTTAGAAACCAACGAAAAAATTGTGTAACTTTTGGTGCCATAATGATACGTAACAAAATTTCGTTATTAGTTGGGGGCAAAGCCGGAGCAGGAATAAGCCGTTCCGGTTTATTATTTGCAAAATCTTGCCTAAGAGGAGGATTGTGCGTTTTTGGTGCT
>JAOZIF010000033.1 GCA_026014495.1 Candidatus Bathyarchaeum sp. | reverse complement strand
TTTCATCATCACGCCCTCCAGCTATAGAAGATGGGGCGTGAACACAATTTGCTGGGTCAACTGAAAGAACACGACAATCAGATAAACCATGTGTATTAGAAATATTAGACCACTGAATAGCAGCAGGAGTGGTAGCCAAAAGAGACGGAGGCTTAGACCAACCAAAAAGGTCAGCTACAACAGAAATACCTTTGGCTACCATAGAAGCAGCAGAAGCAACGACGCCAATTTCAGGAACAACAGTAAGAGCTCCTGCGACACGAGAAACTGTTTCAAAAACACCACCAATCACTCCTCTCTCAGATTTCTTCTGAGCCTCAGAGGAACGATTTACAGAGCTCTTACCTTGAGCCTCCAATTTATCGTCTTTCTTTTCAAGAGCTGCAAAAGCGAACGGTTGTGGAAGCAAAGCGGGGAAAGTAGTCTGATCAGCAAAGAAGAAAGGAGGGAGAGCCATATTTGTAAGCGAAGTATACCCAGCAACATCAACGTCGACAAAACTTGCATAGATTGTCACGTCAACAGGTCCAGAAGGATTAAGAGGATTAAGAACATAGATCGACAAAGAGCCTTGTTCCCACCAATTATAAGAAACACCATCGGTAAAACGCTCAATATCTATATATGGATAAGGGAGAGCGTAGGGCATAATAAACTCAAAAACTTCATTTTCCGTAGGGTTCATAGTAAAGCAAGGATATCCAGAAGCAGCGTAAACATTGTGAGTAGCGAAAACCAACGATCCGGTGTTATAAGACATTGGTTCCCACATAGCCAATAATGAGCCATAGTTGAAACGAGTACCGTTAATACGAATACCAATCTTAACTCCGGCACGGAAAAATTTAAAATTCTGAAGCTTGTTCCAAATTTGCTGACGACTAAAAAGAAAATCAGGAAAACGCATATCCGCCAAAAGATAACCATGAGGGTAAGATGTTTGCCAGACAACCTGATGAGAATAAACACGCGAAAGAAAATCAACAAGAGTTTCTTTCACATATGGGTCAGCAGATAATGGAGGAATGACATCTATTTGCGGAGTAACGGAAACAAGACGAGTAGCGTCGGAAAAAGACATGATTTGAGTATTAGTTGAAACCATGTCAGTGTGAACATTAGCAGTATGATCATCAACAGTAGCATGCTGAATTGACATATTTTGATCGGCTCCATTTTCAGAAGAATTAATTGGTTCGGTAGCACAAATAAAATGTGAAAGCGCCGTGCTAAACGCAGTCACAAACCTCAAAGCCTATATTTAAAGAGGCGCTCGCTTTAGCTAGGAATCCGAAAACTCCTCCTCTACCCAAAGTGCAGCATTACCATAGGAATTTTGAGGTTTATCAAATGGCAAGATCACACACTTAGCAAAATCACTAATCAGTTTAGACAAAGTAGTTTCAAAATCGTCAAACTGCAAAGAGATTTTGCGAGAAAAACAAGTAACACGCAAATGTTCAACAAAGGAATCGTACTTCTCATTCCCATAATGAGACATTTCAAGAAGAGCTGAATCAACAACAGCTTGAAGCGCCTCAATAGGGTCATGACCAACACGAATCCAGTTCAAAGATTCACAAATAACATCATAAGACAAAGGAGCCTTCCATACTCCATCATGTCTAACGAATTTTCGCTTAAGAAATGAGACATCTGAAAACAAAAGATAATCATAATCACAACCATCTTTAGTTGAAGGAGTGATTGCAAGGCCATGGTCACCATATATCTTCTTCAATGCGTGAAAAGAAAATCCTATGTCAGGTCTCACGGAAAAAACAAAATCATCACCATAAAATAACGGAACAACATACGCATCAAACGTTTGCAAAGAACCAAACATTTCAAGATAAGCAAGGCGCAAATAAAGCCCATTGACAACAGTATTCAAGATAGTAGTCAAAGCATTACCTGAAGGGTTGCCAGCGTAAACTTTATAAACAGTTTTACCTGCAAGATGAAATGAGGTTAACAAAACTTCAACAAGAAGCTCTCTGACCATAGAAAATTCGTCTCTATAAAAAGCGTTCGCGATTTTAGCAAACTCTTTCCCCACTTGATAAGAGAGACGCTTGTCGAAAGACGAGAAATCTCCGTCAACAAAAGAAGGAAAGCGGGACAAGCGGTCGCCTTGAAAAGACCAAGCCGCTCCATGCGGATTTATACCAACAGCGCATTCAGTATCATGATGCAAAAACATCATATGTCCCAAGAAGGACCCAAAATATTGCTTTAACAGAATATTTAGGTCAAACGGAACAACATTAAACACACGTGTATTTCCGGCAGCAACTTTGGCCAAGGGACGCCGCTCATCTTTAAGACAATCAACGATGAGAATGGTGGGAATAACTCCTTGAAGAAAACCATCATGGAGATTTTCCAATGCGCTTTGTATGGAGGGAGTAAGAACGCGACTTCCAACTTCACCCTCCACGAAACCCAATTTCCCTCTAAAACGACGATCTAAAATATATGGCCAACCAGGTGAAGTATTAAGTTCAAGCGGTCGTATATATTCGAGGCCAGGAACCCCATTTAAGACTTCGCTTACAGAGAGAACACCCTTACTACAATAAGGAGAATAGCGAGAACAAAAATTATCAATATATGAAGCAACAGCCAAAGAAACACACGTAGAATCAAATAAAACAGGGGTAGAAACCTGTTTCAAAATACCAGAAATCAAAGGATTACCCCATTCACCACAACGCAATTTCGCTGGTGCGGAAGTCGGCGGAAAAATCCCATGTAGAGGCGATGGTATTATAGCACTCTTCATGGGTTGCCTAAATTGCTTTCGGGCATCCAAGTCACCAAGAACACAAAGCCCGTCCAATTGCATAGATTGCGCATGCAGTTCTTCGTCAAAACGCATATTCTCCTTATTGTAGTAAGGGGGGGCCATATTTGTAAGCGAAGTATACCCAGCAACATCAACGTCGACAAAACTTGCAT
>JAOZIF010000043.1 GCA_026014495.1 Candidatus Bathyarchaeum sp. | reverse complement strand
AAAAGTATTGGTTTTTTCTTCAGGGGTAATAGCTGGTCTCGATATTCTCTCCACCGTTCAACTCCAGCTGTCAAATATGCCCTGTACTTGGTACTAGCAATATCCGACCTAGCCTCGCGAATCCCTGAAGCTATACCTTTCAGCGGTCTTTTTACAATAGCATCTTGGATAGCTCGCTTTAGTGGATAATCATAGATTGTCCATGAGAATAAGGTGCCATGTTTAAATCGAGGAGTTGCAGAGAAATCAAGTTGAGCACCCACTCCGTCTGACGCCTTGCTGTTTAATTCACGAATAATGTCATTCCATTTCAGGTCTTCGTCGTGAGTGTGATGGGCTTCATCATTTACTACTAGAATTGGTCCAGTTCGCTTTAATAAACGAGGCTTAAAATCTTCTACAGAATCAACACAATTCGAAGGATTACGACCAAGAACGTCTGTAATTTCTTTTGGCTCATTATTATCTCCAGTCGGTCTTTCATATAACTGGTGGACATTTGTAAGGTATAGTGCTCCTGTAGAATGGGCTCTCTCACAGTCACCCCTCATATAACACTCATAATCCCAACTGTTCACAAACTCCGGAGGTATCACCGGGTCAGTCCGAAATATTCTACCTCCGGCGAAATCTGACATAAGCCTCTCAAACACTATAACGTTAGGTGCTATTAACAAAGCAGTTCTTGAGTAGCCAGATATATTTTCCATAATAGCATTGAAATATTGCCATGCAATAGCAAGGGACATTATCTTAGTTTTTCCACTACCTGTTGCCATTTTAAAACAATATCTAGCAAAATCATCGTGTTGAAGTAACTCTAAATGCTTAGCTTCCACAGCAAATCGTTCAAGCAAATCTTTTTGGGAATGAATTTTGGCTACTTCATAAATGTAAACCAGTGTCTCCATTGCTTCGCGTTGAGCTGGGTAATATGCAAAGTAGCGTCCATTAGGTAATCGGTGGTCTGTGTGAAACCAATAGTTCAATAGAGTTTTAGTTGTTTGGGTACAACCTTCTGGCGTAGTGTAATTGCTTTCTGCCCATTCTTCTACAGCATTTCTGATAGCTGGTATACATGGTGCTGTTCTTATTGGAGCAACAAGTTTGATTTCACCCTTTGAGGACACAAATCGAGATTGCGGGATTTTCCGGCGCTTTCTCATTAAATTTTCACCTCGACAACTTTTGTTGTGTCGTTGCCAAGAATATCAACTACTTTCACAACTACAAGATATTCTCCTTTGTTGTCGTAAGTCTTAGAAGTTTTTGTTGCCAGTTTGGGTTTTTCTCGTGTCCTATACTCTTGCCATTCGTTGTGGAATGTATCATTTTTGTTATCCCAATCAACTGCCCAATAGTCTATCCACTGTGACCAGTGTTTAATTTCCATTTGAACATCAGCGGGCACATCATCCACTGGAATCACAAAATCATTTATTTCAATAGTAGCTTTCATACCAGAAAGTGTCAATTTCACATCTAATGCCGCTAATTCGAAAAAGCGGATGTCACCTTGTTCTATTGCGCGTTTATCAAGTACTTCACGTGGGATTCGCAAGAAGCGTACATCAACATTTGCCTGAGCAGCTTGTTGTCTAGCTAGTTCATTTAATTCGAAAGCAAAATCCCATCCCAATATATCTATTCCATTACTTACTGGTGCGTCTTTGCCTGTTCCTATCGAACGCTTGAATTCCGCCACAATTTGTCCTACGTCTATCGGAGAAATAGGTGAATCAATAGAACCGACATGAATTAGACGATTACCTTTAGTGCCATGAAGCCACATGTAACCTCTCAAAGGTTGAGCGGAATATAATTTAAGTATAAAATCAGTGTATGATTGAATTCTTGCTCCAGCCTCGTTTCCGAATTCAGCAGTTTGCCATGCCTGACGCTCATATTTACCCAAGTTTTGTATAACAAACGGTCTAACATTTTCTATGTTGAGAAGACGCTTTCGAGTCGTATGAATCGCAAAACGACTAAGGTCACAGGCAATCCAGCGGCGTTTTAGTTTTTCAGCTACTGCCGCAGTTGTCCCACTTCCACAAAAACAATCCAGAACCAAATCATCTTCTTTTGTGGATGATTTAATGATTCGCCTTATAAGTGCTTCAGGTTTTTGAGTAGGGTAATCCAGACGTTCAATAGCTTGGGAATTGAGAGGATTGACGTCAGTCCAGATGGATTGGAGCGCAGAACCTTTTGACTCATCAAGATATCTCTTGAAATTTGGTCGACCAGTTCCTGTAAAAACAATTCGACCCCGAGCAAGCAAATCGTCAATTTTGTCTTGACTGAAACGCCAATGGGTCCCGTTCGGAGGGAGGATAGTTTTTTTTCCGAACTTCCGAGCCGGTCCAGGACCTGAAGCTGAGAGTGATTGTAGACGGTAGACACGACCGTCGGGGTCTTTTAAGGTGTAATGAGACTTCTTGTACTTCTCTGATTGTTTTATAAATTGCTGGTTAAAAAGATATTTTTCTCCTTTTGTGTAGAATAGTATTGTATCATGAATAGAACCATATTTTTTCGGGTCATTATGGGGAAGTGAGCGTTTCCAAATAATCTCATTTTTGAAGTTCTCACGTCCAAAAACTTCATCCAAAACAATCTTTGCATAATGCCCGACATGCCAATCCAAATGAACATATATACTTCCAGTTGGCTTCAGCAATTTTGAAAGCAAAGTGGTTGTCTCATAAAACCAATGAAGGTAGGAGTCAAGATGAGTAGATGCTGAACCCCAAGTGTCTCTGTAAGCTTTTTGTTCAATCATGCTAGGAAGTTTTGTAAAAGAAGTGGTTTTTGTTCCATGGTCAGGTATTTCAGCTCTATATGAAAAATCATTCCCTGTATTAAAGGGAGGGTCAATATAAATTAAATCTACAGAATTGGCAAATTCAGACATTAAGCTTGGAAGAACATATTTTTTGTCTCCCCAGATTAGGCGGTTACACCATTCAGTTTTGCCTCTTCCAGAAAGAAATCGCTCGATAGATTTCTGACGTTGT
>JAOZIF010000194.1 GCA_026014495.1 Candidatus Bathyarchaeum sp. | reverse complement strand
AAGGCTCTGTAATGTCAAAAACGGAACTCATAAGTTTCAGGTTACCCAGATAGTATATGTAGTGGCGAATGTGAGAAAACTCGCATTAACCTCCATTCTGATGATTCTTCTGGGTTCAACTCTTGTGCCTCTTTATGCCTGCCAGACAAAAGCACAAGCAGACCATTACATAGAGGTCATGGGGTATACTCGGGACCATTCAACAATAAGCATCAGCATATTTCCGATGGAAAATGAATCTTGGTGGGAGCCGTCTTACCTTGATGCCGCGCTTAATGGTATTTCTCAGTGGAATGATGCAATCCAAGAGTTTGCGTCAAATTACACAGAGTTTTCGTATCTTTCAGAGCTCAGTTTAGTTCCAACAGTAACTGAGGAGCAAACTTCTGGTTTTGATATTTACATTGGATGGATAGCCGAGTGTGGAAACGAGTCTACTATAGGACAAACAAGATCAAGTATCAAATATTCATGCATAATAGTAAACAGTACAGTTTGTCTTGCAGCAAAGGCTCCAAGCGGTCATGTTATGAACGAAGTTGACATGCAAAACATTGTTGTTCATGAGTTAGGGCACAATTTGGGGCTGTCTCACTGCAGCTATTCAGGTGACGCGATGCATGTAATTGTCGAGTATACGAAGACCGTTAAAGCACTTTCCTCGCTTAACATGTATGCTATTGCCCAAAACTTTGAGTGGCTTTCAAACTCTACAGTATTCAACCTAGACAGGTGCCCCCAAGCGTCGTTGATAACTTTGCCATTAAACATCACCTACTTTTACTTGCCAGTAGCTGCACAAAATCTTCCAGAATATTCAACCCAAAACCTTGCTGAATATACGGTGGAATTATTTTTGCGTCCAGAAATCCTAACAGCCATATTTGTTGCGGTAACGCTGATTATAGCCGCAACAGTAATTATTAAGAGACAAAAGAAACCGCAGTAACCTTAAAGACACGACTTTTTGTTTTAGATTAATAGTATCTGAAGCTTTTTATCACAACACCATAACACCCTAATGTAGGGTCAAGTTTGCTAACGTTCATAATAGCTGAAGCTGCACTCGAAACAGTCCCAAAGGAACTGTGGAACCACGCAGCAGTTCGACGCAACTCCAAAAGGCACAAAAAACCTCCAAAACAGCTTCTACTGGACAGGTCACTTCATCACGCAGCCATGAGGCAACTAGAGGATAACCTGAAAAGAGGGCGCCCAGACATAACACATTTTGTTTTGCTTGAAGCCCTAGGCTCGCCACTAAACAAAGAAGGACTTTTGCAAGTATACGTTCACACTAACCAAAACTACGTCATAACAGTTAATCCAACAGTTAGACTGCCCAGAAATTACACTCGCTTCGTCGGATTAATAGAACAACTGTTCGAACAAGGAAAGGCCCCATCTGACGGAGAACCACTACTTACGCTGGAGCACAAAACATTACAGCAGCTTCTCTCGGAAACAAAACCAGACTACATCTTAGCATTCACCAAAAAAGGCAAACCAAAAACAATCCAAAACGCAGTTTCTAATCTTCAGTCAAAACAAAATCCAGCAGTGATTATCGGCGGCTTTGCACATGGGAGCTTCTCAGAAACTACAACCCAACTTTTGGATGAGATTGTATGCGTGGACTTGGAGATGCTGGAAGCGTGGACAGTAGCTTCAAGGGCAATCTACGAGTTTGAACGGGCTTTATCGTTGCCTATGAAAAGGCTTGGAAGACAGTAGAAATAGAATGGGACATATTTTTGGAGTAACAGAAAAAATGCAAGTATCGATATGATGTCCCATTGTTGCTATCTAAAATACATATACAAAATATGCCGCCATCATGTAAAATGTACAAAACTAGGCATACTACTTATAATAAAAAGTCAGTTCTCTACTTTTCAACATCTTCTGTTTTCCACCACTGAATTAAATGCCATAATTTTTGACATTTACTTGCTCTTCGCCCATAGCTCCTCAAAGTAGGCGATTACTATTTTTACAACCTGAGTGTTGTTTGTCCATAACGAGGGCAAGGCAGTGTTATTAGTTGGTGTCGTTAAATTCAAATTCACTTCCTTTCCATCATAGATCACTGTGCCAATTGGTCGTGCATGAGGAAGATATCTAACTTCAAACAAAGGATTCTTGTTAAAGATTTGAATATGCTCTTGTATTAATTTGCTTTCATCCGGTTCTGTGAGTACTCGAATTCTTACGCCCCTCTTCAACACGCTCTTGTAGAATGAAACATTATCAGGATTAAGAAGCATATTCCGTATGCCTCGTTTACCACATCTATCAATGCTTATTTGCGCTCTCTCAGCTCCTTCCCTGAGCCTTTTTAAAAAAAGGTTTTTTGAAGAAGTTATTACAAACTGCGAGTCATCATTTTGAAGCGTTGTTTTGTGGTTACTTTCGTTTAAACTCTCAATTAATTCCATTGTTTTCTTTTTTATGGCAATGTGTTCACTTGATTTGTTTTGAAGCAAAAGGGTGTAACCCTCTTTAAGGGAGGTAGGGTTATACATTGTTGGTGCAGACAACACTTTTTCTGCCAGACCCAGTTCTTGTAGCGTAGGCATTATTCGATAGATATCTTGTCGGGCAACATTTGATGCATTATAGATTGTTTTAACTGTCGCCGTTCCTGTTCGGCACAGTGCAAGATAGACCTTTGACTGCAAAAGAGTGAGCCCCAAATCCATCAATGTTTGCACATTTTCCTCTTGAATCATATAAAGTATCTCCTCAAGCGCTTTTTTAAATTATTTTACAAAACTGTATGTTATTCCACTTATTACAACTTGTCACAAGTAGCACTGAACGCAAATGCTTAAAATTTCTTCAAGTCTAAGGCAGCATAATCAAAAGAAATGAAAAAAGGAGAAAAAACTGATGAAAATACAACTAAACAAAACATTCACTACAATAGCTTTGGTTCTAATACTAACTACTGTTACAATAACATCAACTTTGCCCCTTGCTATTGCACATGACCCTGCGCAGGACATTGAAACATACCCCTATCTGGCTATTTCGCCTTCACCAACTGGTGTAGGTCAAACAGTGTTCCTTATCTTCTGGCTTCACGGAGCTCCGCCAACAGCATCAGGTATTGGCGGTGACCGCTGGTAT
>JAOZIF010000004.1 GCA_026014495.1 Candidatus Bathyarchaeum sp. | reverse complement strand
AACTATTGCTGTTCTTTACGTGGCAGTGGTACTTTTCAGTATGTGATGCGTACAGATAGCCTGTAATCTTGATGTAACTTTAGTATGTTGCCAGCTTCGTTGCAAGTTTTGAAACCACAATTTAAGTAAACCCCATGTAAATTGATGCGAGGTGTTATAGATTCTACATTTTGAGCTGTTAGGGTGATATTGTGAATTGGTTAAAACAAGTTAACCATTGACTTTTTCAAAGTTACGTAAAGGTAAAAACATGCCCACTTTAACAAACGGGCTTATCAGACCATAAGAAATGTTTGTTATCAATGTGGAGTATTTGGACAGGTGTCGTTGATTTGGGGTGTGTGAGAGCAAATCAACTAGCAGAAATGGTTTCAGAGCAATTGAGCTGTTACTTCAGTTATCGACTAGATATAATGCATGTCAATACGTAAATCTACGATCAACAAAAGCGTTTGTAATCATGAAACAAATTGGGTATGAAACCAGCTGGGCAACAAAACTTTAATCAAAAACGCGTTTAATCAGCGTTTTTTTAACTAAATGTGAACTACAAAAAACTCGTGGTGTATGTAAAAAATGCTGTTCGGTGCATGTTTTATATCGATGCGTAAAAAAATGTTTGAATTCATTATTCATAATACACTGTCTCAAAAGCTAAAACGTCCACATTTACTACTTGATGAAACTACTGTAACGTTAAAAGATGTATCAAAATAAACAATGTTGAAAATATGAATGATAATTCCAGATAAATTGAACTGTATATACAGTTTAATCACATTTTTTGAAAAGTATATATAGTTGATATCATAACAATGCATATTGGGGGAGATGTGTGTCAGTAACGTTTTACTTGGTGCTAATTGCATTTTTGTCAGAAATGTTCCCCATAAAAAATGTTGTCACAAAAGCACCAACAGTTTTAACTGATATGCAGAAACCGAGGCTAACTGTTTCGGAGGCGTGTCACCGCCTAGTCCCAAGTGAGGGACAGAAAGAGAACAGTCGAAAAAGGAGTGAAAAAAATTGAAAAAAACAAAGAAAAGACTCAAGGTTCCATTCATCGTTGCATTTACGATAGTGCTTTTGTTGGTTCTTAATTTGGAGGGTGCTTTCGCGGGCCCATCGGTTGGCGAACAAGAGGAAGTATCTCCGCCGACTGGTTTGACTGAACGTTATATAAACGAGGTCAGGAACAAACTTAATTCTCTCAACGATATGCTGAAGCGCTTGGTTGAAGAAAAAGAAAAGCAAAATGCAGACGGCGTTGAATTCTTTAATGAATCCGAACAAAGGTCTTCACTTTTAGATAGAGGATATTGCTACGCAGAATCATACTTGTATGCAGTGGATGATGTGGATGGTTGGTACGATTACGAGGAGGAGTGGATAGGCGGAATTGATGGGACTGGAACGGTTTTGGTAGCTAACATTACAGTGGGTGACATGGCATTTGTCGTTGGAGAAATGGGTGCGTGGGCAGAAAGAAACGACGATATGTTCCTTACTTGTCGATCACTGGCAACTAGTCCGTATTACGAAAACTACATTACAGTGTGGACTGAAGATGATCTGCAAGGGGATTGGTACCTAGCAGGATGGACTGCCCCACAAAATTGCTCTTGGACGACTTTTGAACTTGAACCCGATCCCTTTGGTACCCCGTCTGATGGAGAATTTAAGTATATTGCGATCAGCGTCTATAAAGAATTTTCATATCAGGAATCTGCCGTGGAAGTGGATTGTGTTTGCGCAACTACTGCATAATGCCATCTGTCAGTCTCGTCTAGCATGGGGTGCTACGTGAATCTTTCTGGTGTTCAGCTACTTTGATGTCTGTGATGGCTCCAACGCAACGACGGTAACTATTGCTATAAATGGTGGCCCCGTACACTAAGAGTTATCCTGTAGCAAAATACTAAACTGAAAGCAACGATGGGCTAAAACACGGGCAATTCCTTTTTTTTAAAAAAAACACATAGCACCAATTAAAGAAAGTTTAAACCTGGCAAAAAAGCATAACCAAAACAGATAAACCTATGTTTAACGTATTATTAATGGGGATTGTTATGAAGAGAGCATCATTATTAACCACTCTCTTTCTCGGACTTTTTTTCTCAGTGGTAGCTGGAACCCAGTTTATAAACGTGGGAACTGCAGAAACAGACGACAATCATCTCCCCATATCGGTTTCAATACCGGAAGGCAGAGCATACACAGTGATAAACTATAATGTATACAGCACAAATGATGTTACGTTGTATTTTTTAGTAGACCATGACTACGTTTATGCTAACCAACTGCAGAATGACCTTGTAACCGTAGACCTGTATCAATACAATCTTGATGGGCGAGGAAACCTGACTTTTAACCCTGTTTCTCAATACACTGAATATCACTACTATCCTAATGGAGGAAAGTCTGTAACGGAAATAAATGGGCTGAGACTGACCAATTTATCTGAAGGCGAACACAGCATAGTTGTTTATGCAAAAATGAGAAAAATTATTGCCAGATACAGTTCTACTTTTGGGGAACTCGTAGACATTGGGTCAACTATTGCAATCTCTAATACAAAGCTTTTTACAGTTGACACCAATTCACCAATAATCTCAATTTTGGTACCAAAAAATAATGAATACTATACGTCAGGTGTTCCGTTAGACTTCACTATAAACGACACAACCTCAAAAATCACGTACTGTTTAGACACGCAAGAAAAAAAGGTCATTACTGGAAATATAACGTTAACGAACCTGCTTAGTGGAGAACACAGCTTAACAGTTTACGCAATTGATGATGCTGGAAACATCGGAGCCTCAGAGACAGTTACATTCACCATAGTCGTGAGACCCAATTCAGAGTGTTTCCCGATAACATCGGTTGTAGCCATTTCAGTGCCAGTTGCTATTGTCAGTGTAGGCTTCATCTTCTATATCATGAAACGCAAACACTAAACAGAATTTTACTGTTTGTTGTACACCTATGACAGAAAGGGATACATAAGCCTGGAAAAAACAGCAAAATTTAATCCGCCATTTGGCTTTAGTGCAAATGTTATGAGTCTGAAAATTGTTCAAACCTGTTCAGTAATCATCGAAGGTTATTGGTAAGTAAGAAATTATAAAAAGGAACGAAACAGTCTGTCTTCGTGAACGAGATCCCTTTAGCTTCGTGGTTAGTATGACAGATATTTGTTTATTGTTTGAGGTTCATCAACCGTTTAGGTTGAACCGTAATTTTCATT
>JAOZIF010000158.1 GCA_026014495.1 Candidatus Bathyarchaeum sp. | reverse complement strand
ATTCACATTTCTGTGCGGCATATTAGTCTCCTAATAGAGGTACATTGTTGAAAACTAGCTTTTTTCTGAAAAATTCTGCACAGCACACATTTACTAAAAAAGTTCACAAATACATTACTAAGAAAACGGTTGAACTAATTTTTCTTGGAAAAAAGAGTGTTGTCAACAAGATACTTTGGTGTACTTGTTATACATGCATTCATGGGGTTAGCTGGGATTTGTGACGCCGTTTTAAGAACACAACCAATGGTACAATAATAATTGCCGCGGCAAGTACAGCATATAAGATGATGTTCAGGGTATGAACTGTTGATGTTGTCAAAGTTTCCGTGGGCAGTTCTGTTGCGTCAGTTT
Organism: Candidatus Bathyarchaeum sp.; assembly: GCA_026014495.1. GTDB lineage: Archaea > Thermoproteota > Bathyarchaeia > Bathyarchaeales > Bathyarchaeaceae > Bathyarchaeum. The sequence goes on along the minus strand of JAOZIF010000158.1, from coordinate 26,156 downwards.
TAACAGTTAACGACTGGATTGGATTCCAAGAGTTTATTATCAGTTCGTAGATTCCGAGCTCTGTTTCTGCACATGTTTTGTCGTTTACAAAAATCGTTGCGCCCGTTACTGCGGATTGGTCGTAAACGTGGATTGGTTTTACTGTTACTTTTGTTGTACCAAACGATAAGTCAACTTTTATATTAATGATAATTTGGTCCCAAACTATACGGGGACTTTCAACGGCTAGCGTGTATCCGCTTGATTCGTGATGCTCAAAACTTGTGACAACCCATGAGCGCTCACCTACAGTTGAATACACTGCACTAAAAGTTATCCACCCGGTTCCATTTGTCACATGCTCGGTTCCATTAACGTACACACTTGTACCAACCACATCAGCGCCGTCGTGCTCCCAACTTACATGAAAACCTACTAACTGTGCTTCATTGATACCACATTTCTGGGCGCTTGTGAATGTTTGGTCTACAACTGCAACTTTTCTATCCAAAGAATACCACGAAGCTATGACATCTTGTGTGGGCTTGTTTTGTGGCACATGACCAGAATCGTCAAGTCCACCTTCTGCGGGTTTAGTTGTCCACGTCCACCAATAAAATCCAGAGAACCAGCTCCTAGTCCATAATGTCTGAAAGGCGGCTTCGTAACAGTCATTTTGCTCTTGAACATCAACCGCCATGTCTGTCCAGTAGTTTGATGGAGCCATGCTCGTTCCATCGCCACTTCTATAACCAATTTCTGTGAATATTACGGGCTTGTTTACTGTGGCTAACCATGCTTCAATCTCGTCTGCGTGGTTTATCCAAACGGTCTTTAGTTCCTCAAAGGTTGGGTCGCTATCTAAGAGCGTCAACGGAAAGTAGGCATCTATTCCCACATAGTCTAAAGAGTCCCACCATTCGATGTTTTGGTAGTTTGTCCAGTCCGCAGCATAAGTTATTGGACCAGGGTAGTGCTCGCGTACTCCTTGGATTACGTTTTCCCATTGTTCTGTTTCTCCAGTTGTTTGTTTGTATTCACAGCCAACACAGAAAAGCTCCACATTGTTTTCTTCAGCAAACTCGGCAAAGAAATTGATGAAACTTGAATAACTTTCAAACCACTCATCAGAAGGCTGAATTTCGCCTCTCCACACTGGATATGACAGTGATTCTTTGCGTTCTGTTGCTTCAACCATGGGTTTTAACATAACTTTCAAGCCTAAGCTGTGAGCTGCTGTTATAGCATGTTTAACCGATTCTGTGGTTGGCGAACTGCTAGCATCAAGATGTATATCATATGATGTCGTGCTAGATTGAAACCAAGAAAAACATATTGCTACCCACTCAGTGTTTGTTTGCATTAGAAGCTCCAAAGACTCATCAGCTTCAGAATAGCTAAAGGCATCACTGGACCAAGCCGTGTATGACATGCCCTTCTGGAAAATAGCTGCTTCATTAGGCGCTTCAGCTTCTGGGAATTCAATTTTGATAGCTTTAGTGTCTGTTTTGTTTAAAGAGGCAGAAAACACAGGGCAAGCAAGTAATTCTAACGCCAGTAGGAGTGTTAACAAAAGGATTAGTGATGATTTGTTTAATCTAACCAATGTTATCCCCTGCAGGACATGATTTAATCAATCTCAATTTCAGTTGTTTTGTCGGTAAGCAGTGTTATGGCTTCAAGAAGATTTTTTGCTATGTCAAACAGATTCACAGAAACAATCATCAAAAGAACGATGCTAAGGTCAACTGTGAATTCTATTGTAACCTCTGTAATCGGTAACATCAGGCTGAAAATGCCGCCATCAGCGACAGAAAAAAAGAAGAACATTATGACAAGTGCCCTTGCTATGCCAAATCCACATCCTATAATTGTTCCTGACAAAAGCTGACCAACAACAACAAAAAAGACAGATATCATCGCAAAGTCCAACAGAGCAACACTGTAATCAAGGGGAAGAATACCCGTGGACAAGAACTGCATTGGCAAATAATAGACAATAAGAAAAGTTATTGAACCCCATATAGTTGCCTTAAGAACTCTGGGAAACACAGTTTTCATAATCATTTTCTCGGTTAACTCAACCATACTGCTCATCCCACTCCACAGTAAACATTGGAGTCTCAAAAACCACGTGAACCCTTGCCCCACTTGTTAATTTCAAGGCATCTTGCGGATTCACATTAACGTAAATTCTTTGATCAAAACTTTGCCCAGACCTTACACTAATGCCCGTAACTGAAGAAGCAACCAAATCTTGCGAACTACCCGCAGCATACACCTCCAGTTTCAAGGTTCCTTCCAAATCAAGAATAGCATGATTCTCAAAGCTTAAACGCATTGACGCTTCCCCATTAGCAATGTTATCTACTGAAATATCTCCAACAAAGAAATTCGCTAAGGGCGCTCCCCAGGGTATTGTTGTACTTGTCGAAAGTTGCACAGGAACAGCACGAGCAAAATTGAGGGCTGCAAAGATTTCAACATTGAACTCGCTATCTTCCAGCAACAAAGAAGTATAATCCAGTGCCATGATGTCGTCTAGACCTATCTCAATTTTGTGCGACGCATTAATAATGGTGCCCTGTGGTATCGAAGAGACAAATGTTTCAGTTAAATCCAAAACCGTTCCAGACGGATCGGTAGCACGGGTTGTCAAGTTCAAATCAGCTATCTCATAGTAGCCACTGTTATCTATTGAAAACGGCAAAGCCAAAGTAACGCCGTTGCTGGAGGGATGCATTTGAACCTCTCCAACATTTACGCCTAGATTCATAACCGAATAAACCGATGTGACCGAAAAGAAGATTATTACTGCCCAAAGAATGAACGTCGATACTTTAAGCATCCGTATAGCAATATTCATCTATCGTTTTCCTTCACTTGACCTATAACTATTTACAGAAACTACGCTTTACTCGACTTTTCAGCCTCTTTGGCACTTACAGACACGACAGACTTGTTCATTGAACCAGTCCCTGAACCGATTTGTGGCTGAGATAAACGCTTAAGCTGAGTAACAAGTTGCACGCCCCTAGAAGTTAGCCCTGCACCTATCCAGCCCATAACACCAAGATACATTATCCTAATCGATGCCCCAATTAAAGGAGCCAAGGCACTCCCAAAAACATCCACTAAATCGGATGATGCATCTATTGTTGGGTTGTTGGCGAGAAATATGTATGCACTTATGAATGTGAATGCTAGTAATCCGATTCCTGTGAAGAGCATGATGTATGCTATCATCATTGTTTTGTCTTCCATAATGTGTGCCTCCTCGATACAGGAACAGATACTTCGCTAGAATATTAAGTCTTCTGTCACACTAAACAATATTTGTTTTAGGTATCACACCTACATAACAAAAGTGCAACCCAAAAAAGCATCAACCACAACAACTTCTTTTGTCTAAAAGTTCAACGACTCTTTTTTTCCTTCAAGACACGGACATACTCTGACGCTTCCTGTGCAGTTCTTGCATGCGCCACCTTTTTTGTTTTAATCAAAGTTAGCCGAGCTGCACAGTAAGAACAGTTTTTAGTTTTCTGACCACTTTTGGCTAACAGAAATCTTCCACAATTGTAGCAGACAATTATATCGTACATGTGAAGCACCTTTTGAAGGAAACCTTTTTCTTCGAACGTTTCAATGCTGTATTAGGATGCAGATAAATGAGTCGGCTGTCACTTGGGAATCTTGCTGCTAAATATTTTAGGCAGAACGGTTATGAGACCGAGAAGGATGCTGTTTTGGAAGGTGTGTCTGGGCTTTCTCGTAAGTTTGATTTGATTATTCGTAGAGGTAGAGAGAAGAGGTCTGTTTGGATTAAGGACTGGAATCGGACAGTTGGCGTTAATATGGTTATAAACATCGATAATGCTGCGGAGGATGTGGGTTTTCCTAAGCCTATAATAATTGCTGAAAAGTTTAGTGGTCACGCTAAGGCGTATGCTAATCGTCGCGGTATTACTTTGCTGTCTAAGCAGCAGATTTTGAGGCTGCTGGGTTAGCCTATTTTTTTCAAGAACTCGTCGAGTTCTCCTGTAATCTCGAGCTTGCCTAGCCAATCAATTGTTCCTGATGTACATTCTTGTTTTCTTTCAAGCACTAAAACAATCTCTTCTATTACTGTCTCTACCGTCTTGTTGCTAACGTCGATTTCGCAGACGTTTTCAACTCCACATGTAGATATCGCATCCCAGAGGCAAACATCCAACACTTCGGCGGCTATGTTCTCCCAGACTTTCTTTTCAGAGTATCCACGTTTCTCAAGTACCTCTTTTAGTTCATGTGGATCGCGTCTGAGGACAACAACTGTGTTTACATGCTCTTTTGGTACAACATCAACAACATAATGCCCCTCAAGTATGATGTTTCCCTCTAACTCCATTAACATATCCTGTACCCTTTTTGTTAGCTTTTTTGTGTCTGCAACTAATGTTTGCCGTTGCTCATCTGTGGCTGTGATCAATTTTTCGTTCTTAACCATCTCTGTTATACAAATGCAAGCAGCATCTAATCTAGAAGCTAACTTGTTTGCAACCGTGGTTTTTCCCACGCCTGGAGTGCCCGTTACCAAAATTGCAGTTTTGATTTTATTCACTCTCTTTGTTTTTGTGCTTTTACGTAATTGGCGGCCATATTCGTACGTATATTCTCTTTGTTGCTGGCTCTTATTTTTTTGTTGAAACTTTTTCGGTTAATATTTTAAAGAGTTAAGTTATATTGTTATATTCCTTGTAGTATGCTAATATACGATGGGGTTTCAACATTGAATCTGCTGGAGATTATTGAAAGTGTTACGCGAAAAATCGCACCAGGACCCGCTCCATCATTTAATGAAGCTCATGTAGTTAAGGCGCTAGAACTAATTGGTGACCACGGAAAGATTGGCAGAATACGGCTTTCTAAAGAGCTCGGGTTAGGAGAAGGCGCAACACGAACACTCCTAAAACACCTGAGAACAGAGGGAATAACACAAAGTTCAAGAAGTGGAATTTCTTTTTCTGAAGAGGGCCAGCAACTTTTCTCTGACCTGCGAAGTAAACTCAGTGAAGGCGCAGAGGTTGCCCGCAGCTCTTTAACTTTTGGACCCTTCAACATTGCAGTTCTTGTTAGAGACTCAGCTAAGGCAGTAGGTAGCGGCATGGAACAACGGGATATAGCGATAAAGAGTGGTGCATCAGGGGCAACAACTCTGGTTTTTTCGGACAACAAGTTATCTTTGCCTGCTCAAGAAGAGAATCTTTGTGAAAGTATGCCCGAGTTGCACAAAAAGTTAGTGAGCAGATTCAATCCAAAAGAAAACGATGTTATCATTGTTGGATGTGGAGAAAACAAAGACATCGCAGAAATTGGAGCAAAAATGGCGGCCATCCAACTGCTAAAAAGCAAAGAATAACAAACCACTGATGGAAAAAATTCTGTTCAACCATTCTTTTATTATTTTATGCTGTTGTTAGTGTGAACTTTTTGAGTTAATTGTGTGTTGTGCAGAATTTTTCAGAAAAAAAGTTAGTTTTCAACAATGTACCTCTATTTGTATCCTAATATGCCGCACAGACGTGTGAATCAGTTAAGGGCTGCTTTGGTTTTTCAGAAAAAGGTTGTTTTCAACAATGAAGTAATATTAGTCTCCTAATAGATTTTGTTTGTTGTTTGGTGGTTTGTTGTTGAGGCGCAAGTATCCAAGTCAGCCTGTTGTTGGGGTTGGGGCAGTTATTGTTGAGGGCGGCAGAATTGTTCTTGTGCAGAGGGGGGCTGAGCCTTCGTTGGGTAAGTGGAGTTTTCCGGGTGGAGCCGTGGAGTTAGGGGAGACAGTTAGAGATGCAGTTGTACGGGAGACATTGGAGGAGTGTGGCTTGGATGTGGAGCTTGTTGAAGATGTTCCAATAGATGCGTATGACATTTTGACCAAGGATGAAGCGGGTTGTCTTAGTTATCATTATGTTTTGTTGCAGTTTCTTGTTCGACCAAAAAATGGAATATTAAAGCCTAGCAGCGACGTGACAGACGCCAGATGGGTTCCATTACAAGAAGTAGAAAAATATGACTTGGCAGAGTCAGTTCGTTCATTCTTCAAAAAACACAGAAGCAAACTAGAAAAGCAATAGTTCTCAAATAGGCTATTCTAAATCTATATCCCGACTTCATAAGTTAGTTAAATACTAACTGCAATCAGTAAGCTAAATACTGTTTAGGAGAAAAATGTGATGGAAAAATCGTTCTCGCCCCAAAACCGTAAAAAGCTTCAAAAAATGATGATGGATGCATTCGATAGTGAAATACACACTCTTACACCTGAACTTCAATTTATACTGGCTGATGATATGGTTACTGCTTTTCAGAACCGTCTTGTAGTGTTCCAGAGAATTCAAGCGAAAACAACTATTTAACAAAAATGAATCACAAAAACATTACTTTGAATCCATAAATGATATATATAAATTGGAGAAAAATAAGCTCAAGAGGCGTTAACATGCGAAGATCAAAACTCGAGATGTATATTGACATCCTCAAGGTTCTGGCCCAAAGGGGTCCACTGAAGCTAACGCACATCATGTATAAGGCTAACGTGAACTGCAGTGTCCTCAAGGAGTATTTGGACTTTCTCATCGAGCAGGAACTTGTCGAAGAGAAGACTGTAGGTAAGAAGAGGATAGTTTACGTCGTTTCTGAAAAAGGACTGAAGGTTCTGAAGTATTTCAGAGAATTGAAGGTCATGCTACCCGTCATTGAAGATGGGCAAGCTAGAATACCCGCTTCACTTTATTAGCGGCACCTTTTCTTCAGTTTCTATTTTGTTTTCTTGTTATTTTGTTTAGTTGATTTTTTTTGTTGTACGTTTTCTGGTTATGTTTGTTCGCATTGAGAATATGAACTAATATATCGTAAGATTTAATAAACTTGTGAGTTACAATACTGTAGATACGGAAAACACATCTAGGACCACAACCATGGCAGCATACCGAAAGATTGAGGGAAAATCAACACAAATCCTAGAAAAAATCAGAGAAAACCTCGAACAACTAAACGAAAAAATAGATGTGATGATTGAAATACAAAAACACGGCCAAAGAGAACTTCCAGAAAATCTACCCGAAGCTTTGGACGTAATGACATTACTATCACTCCCCGACCACCTAAGAAAAACCGCAGTAACCCTCTGCAAACTAGAAAAAGCAACAGCAGACGAAGTCTCGGAACAAACAAAACGAGCCAGAGCAGTAGAGAGTGGTTATCTAAATCAGTTAGTGGTCATGGGATATATGAAAAAAGAAAGGGAAGGCCGCAAGGCATACTTCTATGTTGATAGGGAGACTTGAAATAGATGAAAAAAATTATAGCAGTTCACTCATATAAGGGTGGAACAGGGAAAACTTCACTTTCAACTAACTTAGCCGCTACATTCGTTAGAAATGGTAAAAAAGTCTGTCTTATGGACTTGGATTTTCGTGCACCAAGCCTTCACGCTATATTCAAAAAACAGAATCTAGACTACTGGCTAAACGATTACCTTAACGGAGTATGTGAAATCAACAAAGTCTTAATCGATGCAACAAACAATAACGGCAACGGCGGCAAACTACTGGTTGGACTAGCTAACCCATCCACCGAAGCAATAAGAGACATGACAGCCAAAGACCGAAAATGGGAAATGAAAGCACTAGGCAGACTTTTGGCACTTAGATCTGCACTTCTTAACGACGGCAATTTTGATTACATTATTTTTGACACAAGTCCTGGACTGCAGTATTCTTCCATAAACGCGATTGTTGCCGCAGACATTGTCTTGGTGGTCACAAGCTTGGACGCCTCAGACATTAACGGAAGTCAACGGATGACCAGCGAACTTTACGACCTCTTCGAAAAGAAAACAGGAATTTTGATAAACAAAGTAATCGTAGACTATCTAAAATCCAAGGAAGAGCAGAAAAAGTTCACTAAAAAAATGAAAGACATCCACAACCTTCCAATATTAGCCACAATTCCATGCTTCTGTGAAGTGCTTCGCGCAGCAGGAAACTTCATATTCACCGAAGAAAGACCCGACCACCCATTCACAGAGACCCTAGAAGACTTGGCAGAAAAAGTAGAAAAATTCTAATTTTTTTATTTTTCCATTTTTCTTTCGTACTTTTCTTTAGCCTTCTTCGCATCTTCAGCAAATTTCTGGAGCCGCTTAAGTTCAATCTTCTTTTCAGGCATAGTTTCCGGGGCGTACAGTAAAGGCAAAACTGCGATGAATAGGAAAAAGCTGGCTAACGAAAACGCTGACGATGCCTCGACACTTCCAGCAAAAGGTGTGAATAATATTTGTATGTAGCTTGCAGTGAGAAACGGTAATACGCCTAGCATGTAATATTTCTCTTTTGTTCGATTTCCAGCCAGTTCGGACCAAATGACAAGATAAAACATCAGCGAAAAGATTCCCCATGCGATGCCGTCTACGATAATATACAAATACCAAGAAAGAACATCACCCGGAAAAAGCCCTAACACAGCAAATCCAATTCCTAACATTACGAACCCGACAATAATTATCCGTTTTCGACCAACAGTATCAGCGAACCAACCACCTATTAATGCAACAAAACCGCCAACTCCATATTCTCCAATAGGCATGAGAGAACCCAACTCTTCTCCAAAAAGATTAATTTCTATAGGCACTCCAAGAAAGTTTACTGCACAAAACAAAGTCCATGGAATGAAATATAATAGAAAAGACTTGTCGAATAAAACTGCTTTATAGGGTGCTTCGAACTGTTTTTCTTGTGGGTAATCCTTTTTTGATTTGACAAGAAGAAACAGGAGCAAACCAATTCCTCTCCATGCAGCAAGTATCAATGCTCCAGTAACCAGAGTGGAAAAGTTTATGATCAAACCAATTAAGAGAATAGCGAGGCCTGACGCAAAGAATGTGATTCCAGCCAACAATCCCCTGTTTTCAACTTTAGTGTGATCTCCGAAATATGCGAGACAAGAGGGAAAACCTAATCCTAACGAAAATCCAGAAAGAAAAGAAACAGATAACAGATATGCCACATTAAATGTCTCTAACGTAATCAATAGTACAGAAACAATAATTCCAATGAACATCCAAACGGTTAGAAATAGATCACGTCTCGGAAATTTTTTCAACAAAGTGGTTCCAATTATTGCAAAACCAATAGCTGCCACAGCTTGAATTCCGAACGCAGTCAACAACAAAGTGGAATCCAGTTGAAATTGTTCTAAGGCGTTTTGGAAGAGTATATACAATGGAAAATACCATGAGAACGCGTTTACAACTATAATTAGTACCGAAAGAAACTCTCTCTGAAAGATGGACTTGGTTATAGCCGCTTTTTCTCCCATTCTGTTACAACTCATCACGCCAATAATGGGGCATTACAGAGATAAAATTTCTGTAAATAGAATTCTAATCTAGACTAAGTGTCAAGTAAACGATTTGTAGTTGTGTAGAACAAAGCTTATATCTAACTTGTAGAACATGAATACAGTTAGTGATGAAACATGGCACAGAAAAAACAAAAACCAACAAGAATATATGGCGTTTAATTCCGCTAGGCGCCATTCATAAGTCTTCAATTATTTCGCTGGTTAATATTTTTAGATGAATGATTGATCAAAATTTCTGTAAATAGAATTCTAATCTAGACTAAGTGTCAAGTAAACGATTTGTAGTTGTGTAGAACAAAGCTTATATCTAACTTGTAGAACATGAATACAGTTAGTGATGAAACATGGCACAGAAAAAACAAAAACCAACAAGAATATATGGCGTTTAATTCCGCTAGGCGCCATTCATAAGTCTTCAATTATTCCACTAATCAGTATTTTTAGTTGAGCGGTTAATTCACTGTTTGAAATATGGCTGATAGTGTTACATGCTCTTTTAGAAATGTAAGTAATTTCATTTCTTAATAGTTCAACATTCTTATCATCAAATACAATATCAACTATTTTTTCTGCATCGTTGTCCGTAATTTTTTGTTTTGAAAAATAATTCATTATTGTCTTTTTTGTCTGTTTGTTCTTGAATGCATACAGGATTGGAATGGGTAAACACTCGTTCTTGAATCGGTTTTGGAGTTCTTCGGCCTCGAATACGTCAATGAAATCCTCACGAATATTGATCAAAAGGCCTAATGTTCTACCAAAATCGCCCAGCAACTCAACATCACCCTGTTTTGCCCCGCCTACAATGGCACCAATTCGCATGTGTGCTTCGAAAGTTGAAGATTTCATTTTCAGAATCTTGAAGCATTCTTCCGCAGAAACATCTACATTGCTTTTCAAGGAAGCCTCTAGAGCTTCAGCATCTCCCAACTCGAAGAAGAGACCATCAATTATGTTCCAGATCGCATCCATCTTTTCTGAAGAAAGTTGCTTCTCTAATTTGTGGAGAAGAATTAGTGCCTTCATCAAAAAGGCGTCACCTACAAGAAGAGCAACATTTTTGCCAAACTTGGCGTAAACAGTGGGTTTGCCATATTTTGTCTCTGATTCATCAATTATGTCGTCATGTACATCAAACCCAGCAGTAAGCAACAAAGTAGCAACCTGTATGGCAATTACATCGTCAGCATCTCCGCCCACCGCTTCACAACCAATTGAAACCAATCCCGGATGCACAACATCGTTCCAAGTTTTTGCGTAATACTTGAAAGCATCATTAATCGTTTTGCTTGCCCGTTTTTCGTTCGTAATCTCTTTTTTTGCACGGTTCAGTGCTTCTTTGCTTCGCTCTACCAGCAGCTTGTTAACTTGTACAATTAACTTCTTGTTTTTCATTTCAAGTTCCCCAGTTTTATTAAACGGTAATTTCTTTGTTTACTCACATCTACCGACAAATCAAATGGATGTGCGTTCCAGTCCTTGCCATAACGCTTAGTTTCAACTGGAGCTTTCAGGTAAGCCACAATTTTCTTCAATTTGAGCCTCCTCTTTTAGGTCCATTTTTTCTAGTTGTTCTTTCAGGAAAGAGTAGTATGCGTCAACGAGTTGTGTTCCTTTTGGAGTGATTGTGTAAACTTTTCTTACGCGTCCTTTTTTGGTTGTTTTTTTGCTTTTGGCGTATCCTTCGTATTCCAAGGTGTTAAGTAAAGGGTATAGTGCGCCGTGTCTAAGTTTTATTTCGAAGAGTTTTTCGGTTTTTTTGATTATTTTGTAGCCCCACATTGGTTCTGTTTGTATGAGCCTTAAAATTAGTACATCTAGGAAATTTCTGGTTATGCGTTGAACAAGTTGTTTTTTTTCGTTTTCTGTCAACGTTTTTGGTTTCCTGTTGTGTATTATTGTAGTTGGATGCTTGTGTTTATTTAAGTTGCCTAGGTTTTTCCACATTTTTTGTATGTTCAGGTATGCTTTTTTATGTTTGCAGGTCGCACGAACGTTTATATCGTGTTTTTATGTTATATGAATATTGTAATATGTCAGAAAATGGACATATTGTATATGTGTAAAACTGAAGAACTGTAAAACAAAAACACAAAAGAGGAAACAAAAATGCGAGAAAAACTTCGAGAAGTACAAATAAAGCTCATGAGAGGCCTACTAGACCTAGTAATCCTACAATTCCTAAAAGTAAAACCCAGACACGGATACAACATCATCACAAGCATCCGCAGAAACTTCGGCGTTTACTTCGGTCCAAGCACAATATACCCTATGCTCGGCGTCCTAGAAGAAAAAGGGTACATCAAAAGCCAATGGGACCTAAACAACTACCGTCCACGAAAAGTTTACTCATTAACTCCCGAAGGAGCCAACCTATTAAACGGCACAGAAGAGTCCCTCAACCACATCTGCCGTAGACTCACAAGCATAGGGCTAAACCGAATACCAATTAACAACAACTGTGTCCCAAAACAACCACAACCCCTAACCTGATTGTCACAAAAACTTGAACACAAACAATAACCGCCTCTCTGCCTGCTTCAGAATTTTTCATAGTTGTTGTTCCGTTTTTAGATATATTCCAAATTTCGATACATACACCCCAAGCAATACTCACGGCTTTAACATAAACAAATGGCTAAATTGCAGATTGATTGTATGCACTTATTTAGCAAAGTAATCTTTTAGAGCAGCCAACACAACCCACGAGGCAGTAGCCATTGATGACACGGTCTCGGGCACCGCAATACCAGCACTGTACACATCCAGCCCATACAGTATCCACGAAATAAGACCAATAGTTAAAGCAACAACTGCCAGAATCGACCTTTTCTCTATGATGTAGCTAACTGATGCAAAGCATAACGACAAAAAGAACAGCACAGAAACCTGAAAGTGAAGCGGTTTATAAACCTCATTGAAAGTAGCAACCAGCTGTAGAGCCAGCCCAGAAAACATCAGAAAATAGCTCGTGTATTTTGCGTGACCCCTAAAACTTGTAACTGAATAAAAAATCATTAAAAAACCACAGGAAAGCAATCCAAAATTGAACAACGGCGCCACATCACTATTAACAGAGTGCCCAAGGTCACTCAAAGCGTTGATTTCCCAGCTGAACCACGGAGACAAAAGTATAGACCCTGCAATACAAATAACTGCAATCAAAGGTCCAAGGAGACCAGACAGTGCATAGTTTTGTTCTCTCAATGTGCGATAAACCCTCTACTATTTATTACATTTATCTTGTAATTAAATGATGGATGGAGAATAGCATGTCTGGAGCTGAATCACTCATTCCGTTTCTTAAAGAAAAAGGAAAATCAGACCAACCAACAATTATAGTAGATAGCCGCGAAGCGAAAACAGCACCAAAAATAGTCAAAGGACTAACAGAACGGGGCGCCGACATCAGCATAAGATACCTAGAGAAAGGCGACTACGTCATCTCGAACCTTTGTGCATTTGAACGAAAAACAGTCAACGATTTTGTTTACACGCTTACCCGACGATACCTGTTTGACCAGTTATTCACACTCCAAGAATGTTACGAAAAACCATTCATCCTAATTGAAGGATACTTGCCAATTGTGTATAAATACAGCAAAATTCAGCCTGCGTCAGTTTGGGGCGCCATGTTCGCCCTTGCCAAGCAGGGAATCAATCTGATGCACACAAACAGCTACAAAGAAACTGTAGATTTTTTGTACACAGCAGCAAAACAAGAACAAATTGTAGAAAAGAGGTCTCCAGTTGTTCATCCTGTAAAGAAGCATGACAGCTTATCGGATGCTCAAATCTTCTTTATGGCTAGTCTCCCAAATATTGGACGCGAAAAAGCAGTGTCTCTTTTGAATTCTTATCAGTGCCCATTAAATGCCCTCAATAATGTGGACAGGTGGCAAAAGGATGTTAATGGTTTAGGACCAAAAATCACAAAAAAAGTGAAAGAAGTCATCCACAACACCTATGAAGAAACACAAGAAAATACAAAGTAACAAAAATGTGCTCTTGTTCTTGATTTTAACATCGATTATAATTTAAGTGAGTTGACCAAAAACTAGTTTGAGAGGAAAATCATTGACCACTTCAAAAACAGACTTTGAGCACATCTTTAGAGCCTACGATATAAGAGGAATCTTTGGCGAAGACCTAACACGGGAAGTTGCAACAAAAATAGGAGCAGCCTTCGCCAAGTTCCTAGAAGGCAAAACTGTAGTAGTAGGCAGAGATGTCAGAGTCAGCGGAGAACAACTCCGTGACGCCTTAGTCTCTGGACTCACTTCCCGTTGCAACGTAACTGACGTGGGCGTGCTTCCAACGCCTCTGCTCTATTTTGCTGCAAACATTCTCAACAAGGACGCGGGAATCATGGTCACTGCTTCCCATAACCCACCCAAATGGAATGGATTCAAGGCATTTTGGGGACAAAAGGGAAGCATTTACGGTAGTGCCATGGATACCATCAAACATTATGCAAAGCAGGTTGACCCTAAAGAGTTGGGTATAAGAACGAGAACGGCAGACAACTATGAAGGCGTAATTAAAGAATACCAAAATTTTGTTCAAAGCAAAATAAACTTTGAAAGAAAGCTAAATGTTGTAGCCGACACGGCAAACGGCACCTGTGGATTGGTGGCTCCTGCTCTATTCGAAAAAATGGGATGCAATATTTTAACACTAAACAAGGAGCCAGATGGCACGTTCCCAGCGCATCTACCCGTACCAAAGGCTGAAACATTGGGTGAACTGATGAATGAAGTAGTGAAACGCAAAGCAGATTTTGGAGTAGGATACGATGGTGATGGTGATAGAGCCGTGTTCATTGATGAGAAAGGTAAATTGATTCCTGGAGACCTGACTTTGCTGATTTTTGCTAAAGACATTTTACAGGAACATCCAGGAGGAAAAGTTGTTTACGAATTAAGCTGTTCCATGGCGGTTGAAGAATACGTGAAGAAACTAGGCGGAGTCCCCATTGTTGAACGTGTCGGTCACACATTCATAATGGATAAAATGATTGGAGCGAAGGCAGTACTCGGAGGAGAAAAGAGTAGCCACTTCTATTTCGATGACGTCTACGGCATGGACGACGGCACATACGCAAGCATGAAACTGGCAGAAATTCTCTCAAAAACCGATGAAAAACTTTCAGAAATGGTTGCTGCGCTTCCACAATATCCCTCAGTCTATGAAAAGAACTTTGAGTGTCCAGACAAAAAGAAATTTGCTGTTGTAGAAAAAGTTCGAAGACAGTTCAAGGAAATTGGACACAAAACATTGGACATAGATGGAGTAAAGCTGATAGAAAAAGACGGCTGGGTGATTTTGCGAGCTTCAAACACTGAACCTGTGATACGAATCTCTGCAGAAGCTCGAACAGAAGAGAAACTAAATGAACTTTACGATTTTGCAGTAAAAGAACTAAACAAAGCAATGAAAGGTGATTGATTGCAGACCATTATCCTTGCGGGGGGAGAAGGAAGAAGGGTTTTTCCGCTTGCTGCAAGTAGTCCTAAACCCATGTTCAAGCTTTTAGGAAAACCGCTGATTCATCATGTCATAGACCGCCTCAAAGAGGCTGGACTAAAAGACTACGTTGTTGTGGTAGGTCACAAGGGAGAACAAATCAAAGAATACCTCAAAGACGGCAGCAACCTAGGAGTCAACATCAAATATACTGTTCAAAAGCAATCTTTAGGGATGGCAAATGCCCTGCAAACTGTGGAGATGTTAGCAGAAGACAACTTTTTTGTGGTCAACGCTGACGACGTTTTCGAGGCTTCATTAATAAAGCAGATGCACATGCAATTCAAAGAGGGAAAAGCAGAGATAGTTCTCTCCTGCAAGCCAGTAGAGGAAACGTGGAAGTTTGGCATAATCAGGGTAGAGGATGAGCAGGTAACAGATTTTGTTGAGAAGCCTCCAAAAGGAAAAGAGCCAAGCAACTTGGCTGTAGTTGGAGTGTACATATTAACTAAACAGATTTTTGATTACTACAAAAAGATTCCACTCTCAGACCACCAGTATGAGGACGCGATACTTGAATTCATCAAAGACAAAAACGTTGTCAAAGCAGTAAGCTATGACAAATTTTTTGCAGGCTACAAGTATCCGTGGGACCTGTTCACTATAAATAAACATCTCATGGATAGCAAAATAAAAGAGCAAACAATCAAAGACGACACTCAGATTTCTGAGCGTGCAACAATTGAAGGAAACGTGTGGATAGAAAAGGGCGCAAAAGTGTTTGAGGGCGCTTGTGTAAGAGGACCTTGCTATTTAGGCGAGAACTGTGTTGTTGGAGGCAATAGCTTGGTTCGTGATTACACATCGTTAGGCAAAGGCTGTGTTGTAGGTTTTGCAACAGAAATCAAGCATTCACTTATCGGAGACGACTGCTGGTTCCACATGAACTACATCGGCGACTCCATAATCTCGGATAACTGCCTTTTTGGTGCAGGAACAATAACTGCCAACTACAGATTCGACGAAAACAACATCAAAGTCAAGATAGGCGAAAACAGAATAGATTCAGGCACAAACAAGCTAGGTGCAATAATCGGGAGCAACTGTAAAACAGGCATAAATGCTTGTCTTGAGCCGGGAGTAAAGATAGGCCCGCAGAGCATGGTTGGACCAAATGTGGATCTTCAACAGGACTTGGAACCGGAAACAATCATTTTCGTGAACAGGAATAGTTACACAAAAAAAGAGAACAAAATAACAGTCTCAGCCGAGAGTAAACAGAAACTAATGAAGAAATTACTGAAAAAGTAATGATTCTTCTTTTGATACGGTTATCCTTCAAAATAGTGTTTTGGATAGTTTTTGTTCCAAGTTAATGTTACGTTCATAGTTTTGTTAGATTTGGCAGCATAATAACTGTGTTTTTTGAATCTAATAGTCATTAATGCCAGATATATCATTAAGGTTAACCTTTCGATATAAGTGATTTGACATCATGTTTTTCTGATAGAAAATGTTAGAAACAAAAAATCAAACAAAAACTGTCTCAACAAACACGCAAAGAAACAGCAATAGCCAAAGCGGTATGCAAACGGAGTCCCTCTTTTTTGATGACGGACACGTCGAAATCGTTTGCAGGTTTGAAGAGACCAACCCACACTCGTATCTGATAGACTGTTAGGAGGAAAAAATCATGGATATTAACAATTTGCCAAAAGAAGTTCTTGATCTATTTCCTAAATGGAGTTATCAATGCCCAAAATGTGGAAAACAGTATGACGACACAGTGCAGGCTTGTATGCAATGTGGAACAGCGTATGAAGAGTCAAAATGGCGGGTTCCACCAAGATTCCTCAAAAACTACGATACTATGAGTGAGTATGCACACAAAGTGCTAGCGCCTAAATTAACGAAAAAGCAACGTGTATTATTGTTTGAGTATTTCACTGAATTTTTGAATTCTGGTTGGGAAGACTCTGGCGGTTCTGATACTACAGATGACGGAAAGTGGACATCAGAAGCTGAAGCAGGTGATGGAGTAGTTTCAGTTTCTTCAGCATCTGAAGCAGTAAAGTCTGGTACGTATGGTTTAAGCTGTTACATCAACGACAAAAACACAGATAACGCATATTTAAGAAAAACAATATCAGCTCAGAGTGAAGTCTATGTTAGGACTTATTTTAAAGCAGAAAATACTATGGGTGGATGGTCGGGGCACAGAGTTTTTCGTGTTTTCAAAGATAACATCGAACTGTTGTATGTGTCGTGGAATAATTCCGCACAATCTGATCACAAATGGACTTTGAGTTATCGAAAAGCAGGAAGTATCGAAAACATTTCAAGTTACACTAACGCTCCAGTTGCTGACACATGGTATTGTGTTGAAGCTAAGCTATTGTGCAGCACGGCAGATGGCAACTTGGATGCTGAATGTGAGTTATGGATAGACGGTGAATCTATTCTTAGCGACACAGACTATGACAGCGACTATACTTATGTTGACACAATACGAGTTGGCGCGTGCATTTATGCCACATGGGGACCAAACTACTACTATTACGACAACGTTATAATTGCTGACACATACATTGGACCCGAAGAAGAGGCTCCTGCGGGTGCTGAAGCTGGTTTTGAGACTGGTGATACTTCAGAGTTCGATGATACAGAAACTAGCAGTGGCACTATTACAGCTACAGATTCTGTTGCTCACCATGGTACATACTCAGGTAAATGTGACGTTAACGGGGATGGTAGCGCGTACGCGGAAGGCTACTTTGACGTAGCTGAGCAGCAGCCAGTTTATTGCAGGGGGTACTTCCGTTTTAATCAGCTTCCAGAGACAAACAAAGACTACACAATAATTTGCTTCGAAAACGCTGACACGTCAACAACAGTGGGTTACATTCAACTCATTGATGATGGTGGAACAAAGAAGTGGAAGATGAGAAGAGACACTGGAAGTACAGAGTACTCGACTTCAACGTCAAATATTCCAGAAGTTGACACTTGGGTGTGTGTAGAGTTTGCTCACGGAGAAGACTTGGCAAAGCTTTGGGTAGACGGCGATGAGTTGCTATCGCACACTGACGCGTCAGATCAAACCATAGACAGAGTCCACATCGGAGCATGCAACACAGACATAGACGCAGACGACACCCTAGAAATCTATATCGATTGCATAGTTGTCACTGATGAGTATGTAGGTCCAGAATCTGAAGTAGGTGACTTGGAAGTCAACAACTTAACAGTAAACAATGTGATAACCGTTGGAGAAGACACTAACCTTTACCGTAGCGCCGCTGATACATTGAAGACTGATGACAATTTTGTGGCTAACGAAATTCAAATAGGCACTTCTATTTTAGCAACAGATGAAAGTGTGCTCTACGTAAAAGAATCAGATGAAAGCCCTGTAGACCTGAATGTTGGTACATTGACTGCCACGCAAGTAAACTCTGATGAAATCAAAACCGCTGCGGGCAACACGTATGTTTGGGACCTAGCTAACATGCCAAACCAAGGAACAAATGGTTACGTTCTTACCGCTCAGGGCACAGGCAATCCACCTGTTTGGGCATCTGCAGGTTCAGGTTCAGTAAATTGGACAGCTGTTCCATCATCTATCATTCCACTTAATGACGACACCTACGATCTTGGCTCGGAGACTCATGCTTGGCAAGACATTTACGGCAGCAACGGTCACATCGACAACTTGACTACCGACCAACTAGAAGTGGACTCAACACTGTATTTTGGAACAGAACAAGACACCAACCTTTACCGTAGCGACGCTAACATATTGAAAACTGATGACAAATTTGAGGCTAACGAAATTCAAGTCGGCACTTCAGTATTATCAACAGACGAAAGCGGCGCCTTAGAACTTGGTGATTCTTCACAATCAAACACAAAACCATACATTGATTTCCATTACGGAAACAGCGGAAGCGAAGATTACAACGTTAGAATACAAAACGACGGAGACAAACAACTCAACATAAGCGCGATATCTTCAGGCGGAACACTAAACCTAGAAAACATGGAATTAACTTTTGAAGGAGACACAAAGCTGTATCGTGAGGCTTTAAACTATTTGAAAACTGATGGCTCTTTGGCAATTGAGGGAACATTATATGAATATGGTAATTTGAGATTAATTGACTACGACGTACCAGAACTCAGTAAACTAGAAATTGTTAATGCAATATATGGATTTGAAGATGGCATGTGGAATCCAGAAGGATTCACTCCTGGTCATAGTTACATAACTTTCTGGAGTGCTATTGGAGCTGGTGCTGAAACACAACTGTTTGTGATAGAAGATGAGCAGGATAACGAGCCGATACTCACAACAAACAGAGGTTTAGTTGTTCAAAAGGACATTGCTGCTGGAGGTTTTGTTAGCGCAAATCAAGGTGAGCTTTGGTTGGGTAGTGGAAGAGATGATCAAGTTGATGTTCCTAAAATTATCTTGTCCAATTCAAATGTCTCGCGCTTGGACGGCGGCGGGTTATTAGATATCCCCCCTATTCCGTCTGGTTCAAGTTATCCTGGTGATCCTGTAAACGGGCAACTCTTCATCTTTACCGGTGAATATCCGAATCGTCTCTACAAATATGATGGAGCGATATGGCAAGATAAGGGTCCAAGGTCAGACTTTGCAGGATACTTTGATACACTCTACATAACCAACTTTGATGGAACACCCGCTAAACTAAATACTGGAATCGACCGTTTTATAGACACAGGTTGTGTTGCTGACGCATCAGGGGTTGAGGCAAATCATTTCTGTAGTATAACTGGCAACAATACCGTGGGCATCTCAGACATGAACAACTCGACAAGTTTACATGGAGTAGCAGTCGCAACAAAGACGCAAGGCGAATCTGTACAAGTCATAAAACTTGGTAGAGCGCAAGTTGTTGCGGGCGAAAACCTCACCGCAGGCGATCGAGTAACCACAGACCAAAACGGTTGTGCAATCAAATACAATGCACACAACCACGACAAAGGCACACTTGAAATAGGTTCTGGCAGTCAGCATAAACACACTGATGGCTCACTTTCAGTGACTGTAACTGGCGCTGATGACTATGACGCACATACAGTGGGGGGTACAACAGCTGCTCAAAGCACAGGATATGACCAATACTATACTGTATATGATACGAACAGCATAGCAAGACAAGTTTCTGGACGCAGTCATTATCACGGCTTTACTGGCGGCGCATCCGCAAATGGTACACATGATGAATCAATGTCAGGTTCCACCGGTTACGAATCATCTCATACCCATGAGTTAACAAGCGGTTTCACAGGAGATGTTGCAACAGGTGAAGTTGAATATAAAGTCCTTGTAGGAGCAACAACAGGAAACCTTGCAACCATCTGGGTGCAATAACTAGAGGAAAACAAACATTGACTACAAAAACAGGTCCGATTCCACCTGAAGTCCAGCGACAAATGAATGCATTAAACGCTCGAATTAGTAACACAAATCTCGCATACAGTGACCTACTCAAAGAAGTCAACAGATCTTTTACTGTGATGGCAGCAACGATTGTTGAGCTGCAGAAAGAGAATGCTGAGTTGAAGGCTAAAACGGCGGTTCCGAAAAAGCCGAAAAAGGCGTAGGGACCTATTGTGGTGGAGTTGACGTCTCCGCCTTTCCCGTTTTGTTTGGCACCGCTTTTTTGGTGCCCTCTACTATTTTTTTGATGGTATGAAGCCAAATTGGGTGTTTGGTGTAGAAATAAATAAGAAGTTCTCTTTGTATTTTAGTGGCTAGGTGTTAAGATGTCATTAGCTAAAAGAAAGTTTGCTGGAGAAATAGGAGCACTCATTGACAAGACAGTCATGGTAATAACAGTTGACGGAAAAAAATATAGTGGAACCCTATCAGGAATAGACCCTGATACATTGAGCCTATCATTATCAGACGCAAAAGACGAAAAAGGTGCAACAACACACAAGGTCTTTTTGAACGGAAGCATCCTTGGACAAATACTCACAATCGAAAAACCATTCGACCTAAAAGCCCTATCCGAGCGCCTCGAAAAAGTCTTTCCAACAATGGTAAAACTCTACGAGGACCAAGGCTTCATTTGGGTCATGGAGAAAATCAAAGTAACAGAAAAAGGCGTAACAGAAGGCTCAGGTCCAATAGCAGAGCGCGTACAAAGAGTCTACAGCTTATTCACTAAAGAAGCATCTAAATAAACCATCGGAAATCCTCTTTCCGATCCTTTTTTTCTACCAAAGAACCAACACCAAATGATTTCAAGACTTCACCACGTTCTTTTGCAGCCTCATTTATCCTATCCAAGTTTACGTTCAGATGCAGCATTGGATTTAACACATTCATAATTTCGCGAGTAGCCACTGCGTCAGGGTAAAAGCCACATGTTTCAGCCAAAAGACAAAGACCCTTAATGCCCCTTAATTTGCATAACCCAACAAGCAACCCCGCAACACCAAAGATGTGTCCCTTCATTATCTTTGCACCAAAATCCAGTGCATCCTGCAATGTTTCTTTATCTGAAGCAGTGCAGTAAAGGTCGGGTTTTTCAATTTTTTCTTCTTTTTTTAGTCCACCAATAGTCAGGATGTATTTGCAGCCCAGTTCCTCAGATATGTCCAAAATTTTTCCACACAGCTCATACTGCCCAATTGTAGTCAAGGCCTGCGTGTTACCGTAGAGAATAATGAGGTCACGTTCGCCCTCTTTTCCTTTATAGTAGTAGAACTGGTTTGTTGGGAAATATGTTTGTCCATTGCCTGTTGTCATTGCAAGGTCTTGGAATGCAGAGGATTTGATTTCTGCAAATAGTGTTGCATTCAATTCTTTGATGAGATGTAGCGCCGCAATGTTTGCAACAAAACCGATGCCCGGCAGGCCCTCTATTAACACGGGGTCATTTAAGATGGGCTTCTCATAAACTTGAACCTTGCACACCATTCACGTTAACCCTCAAACAAACCAGCACAAATAAGAAACAGGTTTTCAATATAAGTGTGTCTTGGCGGTTTGGTTATGTCGTTTGAGATTGTAAACAAAGACTTGCTGGCGCGGATAGGCAGGTTCGAAACTAAGAGTGGAGTAATGGAAACTCCATTGCTTTTTCCGGTAATTAATCCAAGCATTCAGCCGATTTCTCCCAAAAAGTTAGAAGAAGAATTT
Organism: Candidatus Bathyarchaeum sp.; assembly: GCA_026014495.1. Classification (GTDB taxonomy): domain Archaea; phylum Thermoproteota; class Bathyarchaeia; order Bathyarchaeales; family Bathyarchaeaceae; genus Bathyarchaeum. The sequence goes on along the minus strand of JAOZIF010000158.1, from coordinate 4,129 downwards.
GGTTGCACGGCACTCATAACCAATGCTTACATAATAAACAACAACTTCAAAGAAACTGCCACCGAAAAGGGATTGCACAAATTCTTGAACTTCAACGGGTCAATCATGACTGACTCTGGCGCATATCAGCTTCTTATCTACAAGGGCGTAGAAACCAACCCCCTAGAGATTGTTCAGTTCCAAGAGGCAATAGACGCCGACATAGCTACCATACTTGATATTCCCACAGGATGGGGCGTCTCCAAAGAGTATGCACAATACACAGTGAAAGAGACAATCAAACGCGCAAAAGCGCTAGAAAAAATGAAGTCTCGTGACGACTTGGCGTGGGTTGGTCCAGTTCAGGGTGGACAATACCTTGACCTTGTTGCCAAATCAGCAAAAGCAATGGGCAAACTACCCTTTCAGGTTCACGCCTTAGGTAGCCCAACTCCAGTGATGGAGCAATACAAGTTTGATGTACTTGTTGACATGATTATAACTGCTAAAATGAATCTGCCTCCAGAGCGTCCCCTTCACCTTTTTGGGGCAGGTCACCCATTCATGTTTTCTTTGGCAGTAGCACTAGGATGCGACTTGTTTGATTCCGCAGCATATGCCCTGTTTGCTCGTGAAGACCGTTACTTGACCGAGTCGGGAACCGTAAGGCTTGAGGAAATGGACTATTTGCCCTGCTCATGTCCAGCGTGCAATAAAAGAGACCCAGAAACGTTAAGAGCACTACCAAAAGAAGAAAGACAAAAACTGCTTGCAGAACACAACCTGTATGTTAGTTTCTGTGAGTTGCGACGAATTAAACAGGCTATCACAGAGGGGCGCCTTTGGGAGCACATGGAAATGAGGGCTCATGCGCATCCATCACTTCTTCAGGCCCTAAAAAAAGTGAAAAAATACAGCAAATACATAGAACAGCACAGCCCAATCACCAAAAAAAGTGGCATCTTCTTTTTTAGTTCATTAGGGCTAGCCCGTCCAGAAGTTGTTCACTACAGGCAAAGACTTGCTGACAGATACTCTCCGCCAGCAAAAGCTAGAGTTCTGTTGTTGCTTCCGCAACCCAGAAAGAAACCATTTCACAGCTCAAAAGAACACGAAGCAGCAACAAAAGAGCTGGAACAGACTCTTGGTGACAAAATCCGTTTAGTTCACGTTTGCACTTATGGTGCTCCCTTTGGCGTTGTTCCCACGGAACTTGATGATGTTTATCCAGTTTCACAAAACATTATCGCGTCTCCCTTTGACCATGGAACCGTAACATACGTAGCAAAACAGGTGACAGACTACATAACAAAAACAAGCTATGAACAAGTAATCATGCTTGGTGACCCAAACGTTTGGAAAAGACGGGTTTTGGCAGCCTGCAGGCGTGCTTGTAAAAAGAAACAGGTCCCATTCAAGGCACTGCAAGAACAAGACCCATGGGCTAAAAGCACCCTAGAACAGCTTGCCAAACTAACATGTGAGGCAGTAATTTAGCCTAAAACCATGTTTAGGGTCGTGAATGTTAAAAGCAATATGTGACAATAAAATTCTGGGTAAAAGGTTACTGTTTAAATGATACCTCATCGTTAAACAATTTAACATCGCATTTAACAATATATAACGGAGGATGAAATTAACCCGATGAACATCAGATTTCTCGGAAGTGCAAGAGAAGTTGGTAGAGCAGGCATAGCAGTAAAATCTGAGAAAAATCAGATGCTCCTTGACTATGGCGTTATGCTAGACGACGAACCAGGTTTTCCCATGCACATTCCACCTAAAGAGGTAGACGCAATAGTTTTGACGCACAGTCACTTAGACCACTCAGGCGGTATTCCACTCTTTCACATACAAGACAAGAAACCCGTTTTCGGAACACAACTAACATTTGATTTAGCCAAGCCGCTAATCTCCGATTTTATACGCCTGTCAGGCTACTACTTGTCGTTCGAGTTTTTAGAATTGCAAACCATGATGAGAAGCACGGTTCATCTTGACTTCCGAAAAGAACAAACCATCGGAGACATGAAGTTTCAGCTTCTGAATTCTGGTCATCTGCCTGGAGGAGCTCAAGTTTTGATAGAAGCAGATGGAAAAAGAATTGTTTACACGGGAGACTACAATGCTACAGATACGCAGCTTCTCTCGGGCGCAGATCGAGATTACGGTGACCTTGATGCGATAATAATCGAAAGCACATACGCTAACGAAGTTCATCCTAACCGAAAAGAGATAGAAAAAGAATTCATGGACCATGTTAATGGAGTTGTTGAAAAAGGAGGAACCGCCTTGATTCCTGCCTTTAGTGTAGGGCGCTCACAGGAAATAGCATGTGTATTAGCAGCTAACCATTTTGAGTACCCTGTGGCAATGGATGGTATGGCTCGTGAGGCTAATCGTATAATGATGAATCACTCATCGTACATGAGGGACCCTAAGTTGTTCATGAAAGCTCTTCATTCTGCGGTTTGGGTGGATGGCTGGAAGGACCGTAGAAAAATAGCAGGTAAACCGGGGGCAATTATCTCTCCAGCAGGAATGTTGAAGGGTGGACCAGCCGCGTTTTACATCCAAAAGGTTGGAAAAAAGAGCAAGAACGGAGTTTTCCTTGTGGGTTACCAGATTCCTGGAACTCCTGGACGTGAATTGCTTGATGAAGGAAAGTGTGTCATTGATGGAAAGGTCCAAAATGTGAAGGCACAGGTTAAGCGCTTCGATTTTTCATCTCATAGTGGAGCAAACGAGCTTAAAGGTGCAGTTAAGGACTTGAATGGAAATCCAAAAGTCTATGTGGTGCATGGAGAACCTGCGACCTGTGAAATGTTTGCTGAGTGGATAAAAACGGAAGTAGGGCTTGAAGCTGTGGCGCCAAAGGCAGGAGAAACATTTACAGTCTAGGTGTAATAAGGAAGTTCCGGTTATCATTGTTGTTGTCCTGTGTTTGCAGTAAATAAAAGTGAAAGGATTTTATTGTAGAATAGCAATCGTGTTGTGGTCATAAGCGTTGAATCTCACAGAAAGAGTCCAGAATCTTGAGTATGCTATCCGCGATGTGGTAGTTCAAGCCAAGCAACTGGAAAAGAAAGGAAAAGAAGTAATATATCTTAACATTGGCGACCCCTTACTTTTTGACTTTGATACTCCTGAGAATATCAAAGAGGCGCTGATTCAGGCAGTGCGAGAGGGATTTAATGCGTATTCTCCATCAGAGGGTCTTCCTGAACTAAGAGATGCAATCTGTGAGAAAGAGAAGAAAGTTGGCAGCATTGATGTTCTGCCTGAGAATGTGATAATTTCTAACGGCGTTTCTGAGGCTATTCAGATGGTTCTGGGAGCCTTGGTTGATAATGGAAACGAGATTTTGGTGCCGGGTCCAGCTTACCCGCCATATATTTCATACACCGAGTTTTTTGGGGGTAAAGCGGTTCAGTACAAAACTTCTGAAGAAAACGGCTGGCAGCCCGATTTGGATGATGTTCGAGCTAAAGTGAATGATTCAACAAGGGCAATTGTCATTATAAATCCTAACAATCCATGTGGAGCACTTTACGACAGGAAAACTGTTAAGGCAATGAGTGACCTCGCCGGAGAACATGACATCCCGTTGATATCTGACGAGATTTATGACCAGATTGCGTATGACGAACCAGTAAGCACAGCCAATGTAGCCAAGGACGTGCCTGTTATTGGGCTTAATGGCTTCTCAAAAATCTATTTGATGACCGGATGGAGGCTGGGTTACATGTACCTTACGGGATACAATGAAGAAATGTTGGGAGAATTGCGCGAGCATCTTACAAAAGAGGCGAGAATAAGGCTTTCTGCGAATACTCCTGTTCAAAAAGCAGCTGTCGAAGCATTGAGGGGACCACAAGGTCACATAGCTCAAATGGTAGAGAAGCTTCGGAAAAGAAGAGATTACTCTCATAAGCGCCTCAACCAGATTAATGGAATCAGTTGTGCCCAACCTAAGGGAGCATTCTATTTCTTCCCTAGAGTTGATGGGATTGGCTCAAAATGGGTAAATGATATGGCGTTTGTTCGTGACCTTTTGGAGCATACTGGAATCGTTTTTGTTCACGGCTCAGGATTTGGATCAACTTACGGTTCAGGAGCAGGAAGTCGGTCCTGAATTCAGCGTACTGAT
>JAOZIF010000125.1 GCA_026014495.1 Candidatus Bathyarchaeum sp. | reverse complement strand
AAGATAAGACCAAAAGGCAAACCTTAAGGCCAACATCAAGTGATCAAATGAAGCGCTCATCCCAAGAATAGGCGTTTAAAACATCATACATAAGAACCTTCGGAATTCAAAATCGTTATTTTAAATGATTAATTTTGAGAATTTGACAAGTGAGTTAGATTACCGAAAAGTGGAATAAATATTAAAAACGCTATGGGAATGGTTGTTCGTTCCAGCGTTGGATGTTTTCTTCGCAGCGTTTTTTTATTGTTGGGTTGTCTGTTTTGTTTTTGAGGGTTTCGATGAATTCTAGGCGTTTGTTTACTGCTTTTATTTCTGCTGTTTCGTAGTAGAGACGTCCTTCGATGAAGTCTTTCATTTGTTGTGTTTTTTGGATGATGAATCCTGCGTCGTCGATTGGGTCGTCGAGTGCTTTTATGTTGAACCAGATTGCTGCTTCTTCTTCGCGTAGTTGGCTTAGTCCTTCGATTTCTCTGATTGTGCGGATGTATGTTCTTAGAAAGTCGTAGTATCCTGCGGTTTTGATTAGTTTTAGGGCTTGTTCGACTTTGTCTGTAAATTCTTGGCTACCTTTAATTTTCAGGTCGTGTTTGTAGCCGTTTTCGATTAGTTCTCGAGCCTGTTTTACTTCTTGTTTGGTGTAGACTCGTTCAGGAAAATCCATTTTGTTTTTGGTCCCCCGCTATAAGATGTAAAATAAGTTATGCTTGTAGCATCTTATAGATTTTGAGGTTTTTTCCGCCAGAAACGTATTCGACCATTTTGCGTTTTTCTAGTTCTTTGAGGAAAGCGTTTGCTAGGCTTAGGCGTATGTTATATCGTGAAGCTACTACTGATGGTGTTAGGACTTTTAGTCCTTTTAGTTCGGATAGTACTTTTTTGTTGTTTACGTCTGGTACTGTTAGTTTGATTGTTTTTTTTGCTGCTGGTTGTGCGTCTGTTTTTTCTTTGTGTTTTGGTTCTTTGGGTGCCTTTGGTTTTGTCATTTGTTTGATGGATTGTTTCTTTTTTCCGCCGCCCATTGTGTGTTCACTATTGTTTTGAAGAAGAGTCGCCCCTTATAGCCTTTCTGTCTGTTACATTACTTCGCCGATTGATTTTTTGTGTTTTTGTTTCCACTCTTCTAGTGGGATGCCCATTTTTTCTTCTATTTTTGGTCGGTGTATGGAGTTCATTGCGCAGAATGGGATGATTCTGCCGTCGGGTACGGCGTAGTGGATGCAGCATCTTTGGACTCTTTGTAGGTCGAAGTTGTATGGGTCCATGAAGTGCATGGAGGAGACTAGTAGCATTTTTCTGTGTAGGTCTCCTAGTGAGTCGTAGCTGCCGCTTTTGACTATGGGGAGTAGGTATTTTCTGAGTAGTCCGAATTTGATGTGTCTGAGTAGGCCGACTAGGCGCATTTTGGCTCTTTTGGTGTTGCCTTTTTGGGCGTCTTCGTAGATTTTTTGCATGGTGGAGATGAATTCGTCTACGTTGGCGTAGCGGTTGATTGGGACCATTTTGTCTCCTTCTATGAAGACGTATGTTGCCATTCCGCAGTGGGGGTGGGTGGTGAATTCTACGTAGTTTTTGCCTTTGAGTGATGCGACGGCTCGGCTGATTGGGACTACTGTTGGGACTGGGTAGAAGTCTTCTACTTTGATTGTTCCGTTTGTTTGGTCTTCGACGTCTTGCATGAAGTCGGGTATGGTGATTCTCATTTTTTCGCGTTCATTTTCGGCAATTCTGCCACAGATGCTGACTGGTTGCACGTTTACGCATCGAACTACGTCGAAGTTGTCTTTCGCGAATCGTATAATGTCGCCTATTTGGTGGTCGTTGACGCCTTTTACAAGCGTTACGACAAGTACGATGCTTAGTCCTGCTTTGCGGCAGTTTTCAATAGCTTTCATTTTGATGTCAAGTAGGTCAAGTCCTCTTGTGAATTTGTAGACGTCCGACGTTAGTCCGTCAAATTGTAGGTATATTGTGCTCAGTCCTGCTTCTACTAGTCCTTTGGCGAATTCTTTGTCGTTTGCTAGTCTGAGTCCGTTCGTGTTGACTTCTACGTGGTGAAAGCCTACTTCTTTTGCTTTTTTGATGAGTTCGAAGAGGTCTTTTCGTATTGTTGGTTCTCCGCCGCTGAATTGTAGGGCGGGTGGGGCTACTGGTTTGTTTTGTCTGAGGTTTTCGAGCATTTCGAATATTTGTTCTTTTGTGGGTTCGTACACGTATCCTGCGGTTGCTGCGTTTGCGAAGCATACTGGGCAGGTTAGGTTGCATCTGTTGGTTATGTCGATGATTGCTAGGCCTGTGTGGCTTTTGTGTTCTGGGCAGATTCCGCAGTCTAGGGGGCAGCCGTCTTTTGTTTGTGTTCTGGGGTTTTGGATGCCTGTGCCGTCTGCTCTTAGGGTTTCTGCTTTTTGGTATTGGTCGTAGTTTGACCAGTATAGTTCTGTTACTTTTCCGTGTTCTGGGCACGTTTTTTCTATGTAGACTTTGTTGTCTTCCTCAAAGATTGTTGCTTCTAGTACTTTGAGGCATTCTGGGCATAGTGATTTTGTTTCTTTAATAACTTGCATTAGTTTGACACCACTGTTGGGGGTAATATTTTTTATGTGCTTGATGTGTATATAAGAAGGTTTCCAAACTTTTCATAAGGTGAATCGGGTTGTCTGCTCCAGTAAGTGAAGATGCAAAAAAGACGTTGCGTGAAGTTGGGTTAACAGAGTATGAAACAAAGTCGTATTTGACGTTGCTTGAGCATGGAACAATGACCGCAAGCGAGGTCAGCGAGCATGGCGGGGTTCCGTATTCTAAAATTTATGAGACGCTCAATAGTTTGGAGCGTAAGGGCTGGATAGAGGTGGAGCAGGGGCGTCCTAGCAGGTATTTTCCTAAGGCGCCGTCTGAGGCTTTGGAGGCGGAGCGGCTTAGGCTGGAGGATATGGTTAACGGGTGGAAAAAAACAGTGGTTGGTGAGCTTCAGCCCTTGTATGAGCAGCGTGAGTTGATGGAAAAGCCTGACATCTGGATTTTGCGGGGCGAGTTTAGTATACTGGCAAAGCTTCGGGAGATGTTTGATGTTGCAAAAAATGAGGTTATGATTGCTGTTCCCTCGTTTGCGAAGACGTTTGTTGATGCTTCTGTATCCGTTTTGGGGCAGGTGCGCACAAGCGGCGTAGACGTTAAAGTGATGCTTGCAGGCAAGTGGACACAAAAAGAGCTTTCTTTGCTTGGAAATGTTAGGCTTAGGGATAATATGTTCGGAGGCGGAGTTATAGTTGATGGCAAGGAGGCTCTGCTGTTTTTAGGTGAAGCAGACACAAAACGCAGCTACACAGGACTACTAGTCATCTGGAGCAACCAC
>JAOZIF010000106.1 GCA_026014495.1 Candidatus Bathyarchaeum sp. | reverse complement strand
CAAATGTGTGCTGTGCAAAAAATTTCAGAAAAAAAGCTAGTTTTCAACAATGAACCTCTATTAGGAGACTAATATGCCGCACAAACATGTGAATAAACGACACACAACAACACAAAATTTCATTTGTGATTGGAATTTTGTTTATAGTTTATCCATTTAATTTGTGTCACAGATGTTTGTATAAAAAAATAGTGAAGTAACGCTATTAATGATTACATCTGTATTCAACATTCATATCTCTTAAAAGGGATTTTTCCACAGTTCTTGTTAAGATACATTGATGTGGAAGATATGGCACAAATCTTAGATGCCCTGTTCAGTTCTGGAGTACTAATACCTGCTATATGGTTGAGTCTAGGTTTGGCTACTGCTTGGTTTTTGTTGTCAGCAAAACGTGTTGTTCCGTTGACTACAAAAGAAGCTGAGACATTATGGAAAGTTCACAAGCAACAAATGCAATGCAATGCAGATGGGTGGCGTGAAATAGTTCGCAACGAGAAAATAGTGGGTTTTGAATGTGAATGCGGACACAAGCACATCCAAAAAAAACACATCATTACAATAAATGCGTAAGGCAAGTTACATTATCGGGTATTGCCTAGTTTCTTTCCGAAGATTGATTGTTTTTTCTTTGAAGGTGCTTCCAGTGTTGATGCTCTTGCGTTAGCAGCTTCGGTGCGGTCAATTGATGTGTTAGCAATTTCGTGGGTGTGTTGTTGTATTTGTTCTAGGCTGTCGATAACTATTCGCAGGTTTGCTAGCGTCAAACTGGAAAGTTCTTTTTTATCGTTTGCTTGCAAACAAGTGTTCCATAGAGTTTCGAGGTCAAATGAGGCGTCTAAAACATTGTTTGCTAAAGGAATGTCTTTGGACAATAGGGCTTGCACGGAACTGTCATACAGGTTTTGGATATTGTTGCCTGTTTCAACTAGAGATTTCATTATTGGCGGGGGCAACTGGTTTTCTGCTAATGAGTTAATGTTTTCGGCGATTTTGTTTAGATTTCCAGTTATCTCCGATGTTATGTGAAGAATCTGCAGGTAATCTACACAATCAATCAAAGTTATGTCGTCAGTCTGGGATGGCTTTGGGAACAATATAGAGCTTCTGAGCAAACGGTTAGTAACAAGCAAAAGCCTTTTGATGTCTTTGGTTCTTCGAGTTAAACCTTTGGTTAGATCAGTGTTCTGTGTTTTTATGGCAGAAATTGTCTCACCAAACATAGATAAAATCACATTATGAATCCGAGTTATCGCCTTGTTAACAGGCATAGTTTGTTTGAGCAAACACACAATCATCATTCTATTGCCTGTTACTTCAATTACTTCCAAACCAAACAGGCTGTTGATTGTTTTTCGGATAGATTCATGCTGGTCTTCAGTGAATGTTGTTTCAGTCTTGAGTTCAATTGTATCAAAACCATCCAAATAAGCTGCAATAATTCCTCGTTTAAGGGATTGACTGGAGCTTTTGCTAGTCATGGTCAAGGTTATTTCGCGGCGTTGGCTGTCTTCAGGTTTTGGATAAATCGAGATTGAGCCGTCTTGTTGGGTAACTAACGTAACTTTTTCTCCATGTTTCAACATTAAGGTGTTTGTCCAAGATTTAGGAATTGATATGTATAGTGTGTTGCCTATTTTTTGGATTTTTCTTGTCTCTGACATGAAACTGTACCAGCAATTTAAATTTCATTAACTTTGATTAATCCAATCGTTCACATATATATCTTTAGACGAAAAACTTAAATCCAATGCTCTGCCTTCAGGACAGAAAAACAGGAAATGTTGAGGCGTGTCTCAGAAAAAAGGTCCAAATGCAGTTGCACAAAATTCAGGTGCTACGCGCACATTTAGCTTCAACAATTGGAAACGCTAATGCTCAACAGTTGAATAATCGCGGGTGTTGACAAAAATGATGATTTTACAACTAGAAAAGCTTATAGACAATAGCCTACTGACTTTGAATAAGTCACTGAGTAAATCGAATTTTCGGGTGAACTAGACATGGAAATATTAGCAATTGTACCCATCATTCTGATTGCCGCATTCATACTCGGTGAGATGTTCAAAAAAATTGGCTTGCCATCAGTTATTGGACAAATACTCGCAGGCCTAATGTTTGGAATCCCAGCATTAAAGGAACTATTCTTCGGCGAAGGATCAACGCTTGTAATAATCGATTTTTTGGCTACACTTGGAATACTACTGCTTCTCTTTTTGGCAGGATTAGAGATTGAAATCGAAAAAATAAAGGAGACATCAAGAGATTCAATTCTCATATCAATTTGCTCTGCGCTAATTCCATTTGCACTGGGCTTCATTTTTATCATGTTACTTTTCCCTGAACAAGGCTTTATGGCAGGCGTCATTTTTGGGGGTGCACTGATGGTTACCTCCGAAGGAACAAACGTTAAGGTGCTCATGGACTTTAACGTCTTAAACACCCGACTGGGAGCAATAATGCTTGCCGCAGGCGCAATAGACGACATCTTTGAAGTACTATTTTTGGCGCTAGTAGTAGTCTTGGCAAAGGGCGGAAGCTTACTTGATTTAGCAATGATTCCCGTAGAAATGATTGTCTTCCTTGTAATTGCGTTCATCGCGTTCAAGATAATTTCAAAAGTTCTACAGAACCTAGACAAAAAAACAGGTGAAGAAACAGAACTGTTTTCTATAGTGCTCATTTTCATTCTGGTTCTTGCAGCTCTTTCCGAATCCTTGAACGTGGGCTACTTGATTGGTGCTATTCTCGGAGGTTTTCTACTGCAGGCATCAATGAAAAAAATCAGCAAAAAGAACCGAAAACAGTTGCTAAATGTAATCAAACTTATTGCAATGGGCTTTGTTGTTCCATTCTTTTTCGTAAACGTTGGATTAACATTTGACATCGACACATTTCTTGCCAACATACCCATGATAGCAATAACAGTAACAATTGCAACTGTTGGAAAGATTATAGGAACATTAATTGTTAAACCAGTCTCTAGCCTAAGCTGGAAACAACTCTACTATGTAGGCTGGGCAATGAACTCAAGAGGCGCAGCAGAATTGGTGATTGCATTGATTGCAATACAGTATGGCTTAATTTCTCCAGAGATTTTCTCTGCCCTAGTATCGATGAGTCTAATAACTACGCTTATCCTTCCGCCAATTCTTGCCAGAGGCATAAAAAATAATCCAGGACTTATGGATGCGAAAGCATAGAGAAAGCATTAAAACTTGGGCGAATAAATAATGAATAGTAACAATTCTAAAATAAAAAAGGGGAAACATTCGCGAGGTTAAATAAATGAAAACAGGAATGAAAATTTTAGTAGGAGTTGACGGCTCAGACAATTCCACATGGGCACTTATGGAAGCAATTAGCATCGCAAAAAAGTTTTCAGGTCACATAAAAGTTATTACAATCTACAAACGAGGAGAAGCAGACGAAGCAGCCAAAACTCAGCTAAAAGTAAAACAGCTTTTAGATGAAGAAAAAATCGAGTCTAGTTTAGAGCCTATTCTTGGCTCCAATCCGTCCCGAGCGTTGGTTGACACTGCAGAAAACGAGAAAATTGACTTAATAGTAGTTGGCAGCAGAGGACTGGGTAATGCTGCAGCTTTCTTGTTAGGCAGCGTATCAAAACAGGTAGTTTCCAAAGCAAACTGCAACGTACTTGTAGTAAAAAAGTAGCTGTAGCGTTGCTGGAGAATATTTTCTCAAATGAACAGTTTATCGGACAATTAGCACTGAACTTCTTGCATGCATGCTTATGTCGTCGCTGACGCTGCCAAGCAGGTATCTTCTTACACTGCTTAAGCCTCTGCTTCCTACAACGATAATGTCAACATCTGCCTTTTTTGCAACTTTGATTATTATTTCTGCAGGGCTACCATATTCCAGCATCTTGTCAAATTTAACGCCTTGAACTTTAGTTGATGCATCTTTTAGGATACATTCACCAACAGTTCCAAGACAATCCATAACTTGTGGTCCGCCAATGCGAACAAGTTTGTCTTCCTCAACGTGCAATAGAGCCAAGTTTGCGCTGTAGCTTTTAGTTAATTCAACTGCATATTCAAGTGCTTTGTTTGCATATTTAGAGCCGTCAACAGCGGTGAGAATCTTCTCAACTTTTGGTTTTTGTTTGACTATAAGAACAGGACACTCAGAATGCCTTGCAACTTTTTCGGTAACGCTTCCCAAAGAGTAGCGCTCAGATTGACTTTCAGCACGATTTCCTATAACAACCAAACAGTATTTCTCGCTTTTTATTAACTCAAGCAAAAATTCAGCAGGGTCTTCGTGTGTAACTAGCTTAGAATCAACAGTTATTCCAGCTTCTCTGAACATTTCTTCGGCGTTTCTGATGATTTTTTTGCCCGCCTGCAAATATGCCTCGTCAACCTTATGCAAAATTGAATGGGGCAACTGATACTGTGCTTTCAGTTCAGGATGCATAAACTCATGAGAAGCAACGTGAACCACAGTTACTTTTGATTTGAACTTTTTTGCGATAGAAGCCGCAAGCATTTTAGCGTGAAGACAAGAGTGTGAACCATCCACAGGAACAAGAATCTTCTTAAAAAGTTGCTTATTGCTCATTAATCTCACATGTAAATCTAAGTTTCATTGGATATTTTAACTTTCTTAACGAATATCACTAACAGGGTTTGTAACAACTCACGGCTAGTCACTTAGAATGTGTCGCAAATCAGTTTTAGTGAGCATACCAATTATTTTTTTTGGATTAGCGTTGTCAACAACCGCAATACGAACCGCATCATGAACCCTCATCTTTTTGAAGGCATCCAAAGCAAGCTCTTCAGGAAAAATAACAACAGGATTCTTTTGAATGATGTCACGAATAAGAACTTCATCTCTTTTCTCTTTCTCAACCTTCACAACATCCTCCAACGCGACGAGTCCCATGAAGTCTCCGCTTTCATCAACAACAGGATACCCCGTGTGATGATGCTTAGCCATAAAATCCAAGAGTTGACTAACAGTAAAATCTGGAGACACTGTTTTGAGTTTCTTGGACATAACATCCTTCACTTTAAACTTGGAGAGAATAGAAATTTCCTGTAAAGGCTTAACTGGAACAGGAACATATGCTTCCTTCATTTCGTTTAGCTCTTTTAGTGCAGTTTTTCGTTTATTCACTGCAGTCTCAATCACATGCGCAAAAGCGTCTGGCTCAAGCTCTATTACGCCCGTGTTTATCACCCCCGCCTCTACTGCAGAATAAAAGAAGTCCTCTCCAGCCTTTGTTCGAATAATCACTGTAGACCACTCCTTAAGAGGATAAGCACTTCCAACAGAAATGTCAGCTAACTCTGAAGTAAAATCAGTGCAGGTTTCACAGCTAGTTAAAATGTGCGGCTTAACTTCAGACAATGGAACGGTTATTGTACCTTTGTCGGTTTGAACTATCAACTCCTTTACTATATCAAGCCGTTTTATCTCGTCGGGGTTAATGTTGTAAGTTTTTGACAGGTAATCAAGCAGGTGCCCAAAAGAAAGTGTCCAGAAACAAAAGAGCCCAATTATCACCTTTAGGTTTCCAGTGATTTTATGTTCCCAAGCCTCAAGCTTACGAAGAGCCAACACATGACAAGGAACCCCAACGAACGCAATATCGCCTTTTCCATACTCATAAACTGCACTTCCATAAGCTCGAGCTACAGATGATGGAAAGAATTTGCTCCCAACAGCAGAAAACACGTCATCTGGAACCACACCAACAAGGGCTTTAGGTTTAATTGGAATATTGGTTTCCGCCTGAGAAACAATCGCACTATCTATCATCCCAGTGTCTATGGCGTTTGTTAAAAGCGTAGTAACAATAGCACCACCATGCCCAAGCTTTCTAAGCTCTGGGTCTGCAGCTTGTGCAAGCAGAATTCTTCTGTAATACCCTAAACCTTCGCGTTTTGTAGGCGAGTCTGAAACAAACTTTAGGCTTTCAGAAACAAGTTCATCAGAATGGGGACAAATCTCATAACATATCGGACAGGAATCAATGTGTTTAGAGCAATCAGAGTGCTCAACTTTGTAGCCCTCTATTTTTATCGCATGAACAGGACATGCCGCTTCACATGCTCCACAGAAGGTACAAAATCCAGAGTTAATGATTTTACTTTCCAAATCATTATATGCTATTAGGTTGCCTTTTTTTGCTGCCAAACAATTCCCTTACAATCTTGTATCATTCTAGCAAGTTAAAATTTTGGGTTACGTAGGCAACAATGCCGCAGCAGCAGAGAGCAAATCTAGCGCCAAATCAGGATATAATCCAAGAACAACAATTATGACAACCAAACAATAAATTGGCACCAGCAACTTTTTTGGCTCCTTGAATGGTACGTCACTTTTCGCGGGTTTGGCATAGAAGTAATGTATCACTCTTAGGAAGTAAGATGTTTGCAGAACCGAGTTTAGAACGCCTACCACAGCTAACCACGCAACGCTTGACTGCAAAACTGAAGTAAACACCATGTACTTTGCGATGAACCCTGCGAACAGGGGCACACCAGAAAACGACAAAGCTGCACAAACAAAAGCCACGCTGGTCAAAGGCATTTTACGTCCCATACCAGATAAATCATCTAACGTTTCCAATCCCATTTTTCTGAAAACCCCAATAACCATGAAGGCAAGAGCAGTTTCCATGGCTGCAACAAAGAAAAAGAACAGGTTACCCATAAGACCAATAGAAGTGATGCTGGTAATAGCTATCAAGTTATAGCCAATATCTGCAATACAAACGTATGAAATCATGCGCTTAACATTTTGCTGTGCCAACGCAAACAAGTTCCCCGCGGTCATAGTAATCGCAGAAAATATTGCCACAGTAAATCGCCAATCAACAACCGCAGTTGGTGTTAAAATAAACAGCAAAACACGCAACAAGACATAGTAGCTGCCTTGGTCAACTATTGAAGATAAGAAAGCTGAAGCAGAATCAGGAGCAGCAGTGTAAGCATCTGGCATCCACATGTGAAACGGAACAATAGCAGTTTCGATAGCATATCCTGCAATAATAAAAGCAAAAGCCACCACCAAAAGCTCAGGGTTAGCAGTAGTTAACAAAACGTCTCTAACTGTCCAGAAGTTAAGCGAGCCCGTAAGACCAAAAATCAAGGATAAACCATAGATTATAAAACCAGAAGCTATAATGACCATGACCAGATACTTCAAAGCAGACTCAAGCGATTCACGAGACTTTTTGTAAGCCACAAGAAAACAAGAACCAGCCGCTGTTGCCTCCCAAAAGATGAAAAGCGTAAGCAAGTCTCCTGAAAAAGTAGCAGCTATCACAGTGCCAGTTACCATAAGCATCAACGCGTAATACCTTTCAGACAGATTTTCCTGTGAACTAACATGCAAAACACCATACAGGCACGTGATTGAACCTACAATCAGGTAGGCTATCACCATGTAAACCGAAACTGTGTCTACAAGAAATACCGTTGACATGGACTCCAAAAGCGTGTCTACAGAAGAAATCTGAAGAAACGACTCAGCCTGCCCAAAATACTCTGTTGCTATACGAAAAACTCCAGCCGCAGCTGCAGAAAAGGTGAGAAGTACCCAAGCAACCATGAAATGTTGAGGATTAAACTTGGTTTTTCGTACAAGTCGTAGAAGTGGAACGGTTAGTAAAGAGCAAACCGTGAAGACTATTGTTGGTAATAGAATGTCGATAATATTCATTTAATGTACGCCTCGTCATATTATTGATGTAACAGCATGAATTAAATCAATGAAAACTCCAGGATAAATTCCCAATATCACAACAAACGCTGCCAAAGCAAGCATTGCAATAAGCATGAACATTGACGGGTCATTATTCTTAGTTTTTTGCTCACCCGTTTCATCGGTTGTAACAGGTTCAACGTCAGTTTTTGCCTTGGGAGACCCTAAGAAAACTTTCCAGAAGTATCTGAGGACATAAGCGAGACTGAAAACAGTTGCAATAAGCATCAAAATCGTAGGCAAATAATATGAACTATCTGCGCCAGCAGCGGTGACAGCTCCAACGAAAATGTGGAACTCACTTATGAAGCATGCAAACGGTGGAATTCCACCTATGCTAAAGGCTGCAATAGCAGTTGCTATCGCGGTTAGGGGCATTTTTGAAGCTAAACCACCCATGTCATTTATGTTTCTTAAGCCAGTTTGGTGCATGACTGCGCCTGCGGTCAAGAAGAGAAGCCCCTTGCTTGCGGTATGGTTAACCAGATGGAGCACTGCTCCAGTGATTCCTTCGGAAGATGGAAACAGGGAAAGTGCAAACAGAACGTAGCCCATGTGGCTTATACTAGAGTAAGCAATTATTCGTTTGATGTCGGTTTCTGCTAACGCCAAAAATGACCCGTAAAATGCGGATAATACGCCGAAAAAGCTTAACACTAACAAGAATTCGTTCCCTGCGGGCACCATTGCAGTGTATACGGTTCCAAGAGCTATCCTCAAAACAGCGTATCCTCCAGCCCCAATTATTACACCACTAAGGAGTGCAGACATTGGTGCAGGTGATTCACCGTGCGCGTCTGGAAGCCACATATGAAGTGGAACAATAGCCATTTTTACAGCAAATCCTGCAACAAACGAAATCAGCACCCAAGGTAAGATACTTTGGTCTACTGTGGTGGCTAGAATGGCTTGGGCTTCGAATATGTCAAGGGTGCCGGTGAGCATGTAGATGGCGCCGATGCCTAAGAGAACAAAGATTGCTCCAGCGTGAGTGAATATGAAAAATTTGAAGGCTGTTTTGAAGGAGTCCTTGTATCCCCAGCCGCCTATGATAAAGTATGTTGGAACAAGCATGAGTTCCCAACAGAAATAAAAGAGCAAAAGATTGGAGGTTATGAAAACTCCAATTAACCCGATGGTTAGTAAGCTCATTAACGCAAAATATTCTGGAAGTGAACTTTTCTCTTCCATATAGTTTATTGAATATACTGTTGTTGCTGAAACAAGTATTAATGTGGCAATAGCCAACGACAGGCTTATTCCGTCAACAAAAAGCGTGAAAGCCGAACCTAAAGTAGGTATCCAATAATACGATTCAATGTATTGTCCCTCACTAAGAACCGTGGGTACCAAAGTTAGCAAAAGAGACAGGCTAACCAAAACAATTAATGTAAGAATCAAAGCAGCAGTTTTCGCAGATTTTTTTCCAATGCCATACACTACTGGAATAGCCAGAGCAGGCAACATCAAAGCAATTAATAGGGTTTCCATTTTTGTTTTACCTCAAAGCAGTTAATAATAGTAATATTACAATTAGGAAGAATCCGAGCGCGGCTGCCAAAACAAAGTCTGGCAGGGGTCCTCGGTGCATTTTCTTGATTTTCTGCCCATGCTCAACAGTTTTTCCTGCAAAAAGATAGACCATTCTATCCAAGAATGAATCAATATATTCGTGGGTTACTCGGGCAGTCTCTACGGTTCCACCGGCTAGAATGTAGCAGAAGCGGTCAAGAAAAGCGTCAAGGTGCACATGGGTTTTGTGGGCAGTAATCACAGCTCCACCAGCTATGACGTAAACGAATCGGTCAAGAAACGATTCGATATAGTTTAGTGTACCTTGGGCTAGCTTGGAAGCCCCACATGCTACAACATATGGGAACTGCTGCACTCCAGAGCGTTCTATTACTCTACAGGTGAATTGTGCCAAACCCATGACTCCATTCAAGATTTTATTGTAAACGGCGTCGAAATAGTAGCCATTAGATATTAACAAATAAAGTGGATTGTTTAAAAGATTTCTTGCGAAAAACAGTGAAGTTGCACGTTTTTTGTAGTAAAGATAATAGGCTACAGGAACTGCAATCGCAAGAATTACAGCAGAAGTTGCACTTGCCAAAAGTACACCAGACATTGAAGCTTCAGCATGTACTCCAAGATAATGCTCTAGTGGGGTTTTGAAGAAACCTGTAATGCATGAAGCAGCAGCCAACAGGATAAGGGGCACATAGATTATGGGGCTGGGGTCGTGTATGTGATGGTCTGCCAGAAACGCGGATCTTTCTCCAAGGAAAACTGAACAAATCCAGCGTATACTATAGATTGCTGTTAGCACAGAGGTTCCAAATATCAAAATAAACAAGGGAACGTTGTTGGCTAATATTATAGCCTCAAATATGGTGTCTTTGCTCCAAAATCCACTAAATGGCGGAATACCAGCAAGAGAAAACGCTCCAATAACACTCACTATGAAAGTTATTGGCATTGCCTTTCTTAAACCGCCAAGCTGCTTTAGGTCAAGTGTGTGAGTAACATGCATAATGACTCCAGCACACAAAAACAAAAGCGACTTGAAGAGTGCATGACTGATTACATGAAATTGGCTAGCGAACCAACCAAGCTCAGTTCCTATTCCCAGCGCGGACATTATCATACCCAGCTGGCTTATTGTTGAGAATGCGAGAACACGTTTCAGGTCTGAGCTGGTCAACGCCATGGTTGCGGCAAGAAAAGCTGTGATTCCGCCAACATAGGTGATTGTTGTTAACCATGGTTGCACTATCGAGAATAGGATGTAGATTCTTGCCACAAGATAGATTCCTGCTTTTACCATTGTTGCACCGTGAATAAGGGCACTGACAGGTGATGGCCCTTCCATGGCATTTGGAAGCCATACATGCAACGGAACTTGGGCAGATTTGCCGATAGCTCCAATCAGCATCAAAATTGATATAGTTAACATTGGAACCGAAACAGCCCCAGCGGCTATGAGTTCCTTTATTTCCATAAAATTGAAGGTGCCAGTGTTCACATATAACAACAATATTCCAAGTAAAAGGAAAATGTCGCCAACTCTTGTTACAATAAATGCTTTCATTCCTGCTTTTGCTGCGTCATCTCGGCTGTACCAGAATCCGATAAGGGAGTATGAACAAAGTCCAACGGTTTCCCAGAAAAAGTACATCTGCAAAAGATTGTTGGCCATAACTAAACCAAGCATTCCCCCGATGAAAAGAAGCATAAAGAAAAAGAATCTAGGGGTTGCCTTTTCTTTTTTCATATAGTTTACTGAGTAAATCATGATTAGCAAGCCAATACAGGCTGCAATGTTTGCCATCATAACGCTTAACGGGTCAACAAGAACACTAAGATCAATGTTAAGAGCAGGCATCCAAGGTAT
Organism: Candidatus Bathyarchaeum sp.; assembly: GCA_026014495.1. Lineage (GTDB taxonomy): Archaea > Thermoproteota > Bathyarchaeia > Bathyarchaeales > Bathyarchaeaceae > Bathyarchaeum. Next base: position 16,174 of record JAOZIF010000106.1, on the reverse strand, counting down.
AGAATACACATGCGCATCAGCATGACCACCAAGCATACCTGAAATCAAAGAGAGTGTACATGCAACCGCAAGAAAAGTGACGGCTACCGCGTACCATCCAACGCTTCTACGACGAACCTTAGCAACTAAAGGTACAAATAATGAACCTGCAAAAGGAATCGCCCAGCATAACCACGCTGCGTACTCAACCGGAATCACTTTTGGTCTTCCTCCACGGTTTGGGTTTCTTTGTCTGATGAGGTCTCTGTTATTTCCGATAGATCGCGAACATCTCGGATGTTTAGTTTTTTGTAGATTGCAATAGCAAGTGCAAGAGCAACAGCAGTTACGCAAGCGTCAACAGATAAAGCGAGAATCGAGAAGGCTTGACCTAAAGAGTTTTCCATTAAGGAACCAAAAACAACAAAATTCATTGTTGCTGCGGCAGTAATCATTTCTATGGCGATCAGCATTTTGATCAAGTCATGTTTTGTAACCAATCCAACTATTCCAATCGCCAATATAGTAACAGATAGTATAATGTAATCCATTTACTTGCGCCTCCGTTCCTCTTTTAGAAGGATAACTACGCCAAGTGCAGCAGTCAAAACAACTAAGCCTTGAGCAAGAACATCGATTGCCCTAAACTCCCATATTGCACTAGAAATCGACAAATCCAATGAAGCACTCAAAGACGCAGTTGCCACAGTCCCAACAATAACAGGAACACATAAAACAGCAGAAACAATTAGCCCAACAAACTTGGTTTTGCTGGATGTTTTCAAGTCACTTTTCTTAGTTAACGAATCACCAGCAAGAAGGAAAATTGCGGCAGTTCCAGTGCCTAACGCCAACTGAAAAATGGCAGCAAACGGAGCATTCAAATTAAAGTAAAGCACAGCAAGCAAAATCATCATGGTGCTCAGGGACAAAACCGAAGAAACTGTTTCTTTCAGATATATCGCGAAGACCGCAGAAGTCACCATTCCAATAGCCAAAACTGTTTCAAGCCACATTTTATTGTCCCTCGTCCGAACTGATGTTTTGTTTAGAAATAAATTCTTCTGCCTTTACAAGCAACTCGTCTTTTTCTGTAGTTGACATCTCAAAATTTGTAGAAAGCTGTATTGCATTTCTTGGACAACCTTCCGCGCATTGATAACAGAATATGCATCGGTCAAGGTAAAAATAGGGCATCCGTTTCCCAGAAACTTCCACAAGTTCTATAGCCTTAGCAGGGCAGTCTCGCTCACATAAACCACAACTGATGCATTTTTCAGGATCAAAAGTTTGTCTGCCGCGGTAACCTTCAGGAGCCTGCACAGAAACAAAAGGATACTCTTGAGTAAAGGGCTTTTTGAATAGACAGGAGCCCATGTCTTTTATCAGCGCGGGTAATCGTCGTCGTTTTTTTGTCACACAATTATCCTCCTAACCAATCACCGACCGCAACAAGGGTTCAACAAGTATTGTAAGAGCAAGAGACAAAATAGACAAAGGAATCAACAGTTTCCAGTTGCCATGAACAACTTGGTCTATACGCAATCGGGCAGACACGTTGCCCACATACTCTAAAATGAACACCACACCAAGAGTTTTAACAATAAACCAGAAAACATACCAAAATTCAGCAGGTCCAATAAAAACAGGCCCATGAAAGCCGCCCAAAAACAGGACAGTGACAAGAGAAGCACCAATCAAGAACTGGAAATCTTCTGAAAGCTTTATGAAAGCCAGTTTTCTTCCGCTGTACTCTGTTTCGTAACCGCCTACAATCTCGGTTTCTGCATGAGGAATATCAAAGGGGTCTTTTTCTAGCTCAGCCTGCAAAACAAGAATAAACAAGACACAAGACCAAGGAATCAACAAAATAAATGGAACAGTAACTTGGCTAGATGCAATACTCACAATGGACAAACTTTTTGCAAGAAAAGCAGGACCAATCGCCAAAAGGATAAGAGGAATGTCATAACCAAGAAACTGCGTCAAAATTCGGGTTGCACCAATTCCACTGTAAGGATTCAAAGAAGCCCAACCAGAAAGAAAAATTCCAAAATTAGCAAGAGTCACCAAAAGCAAAACCAAAAGCAAATCGCCCTCGAAACTTGAATCCAAAATCACGTTCGAGCCGTCAATCGGGATGTAAAAAAGGGCAAAAACAAAGAGCGAAAACGCAAGAATTGGAGCCACAACAAACAAAAACTTGTTGGTTTGCTTTGGAGTAATGTCTTCCTTCGAAAACAGCTTAATGTAATCAGCTATTGGCTGAAGGATACCAAATGGACCAGCATACGATGGTCCCATGCGGTTCTGGAAACGAGCCGCAACCTTTCTTTCAAACCAGTCAAAAAAGAGCACCAACACTAAAAGGAAAAGGAATCCAGGAAATACCAGTGTCCTCACAAAAAAAATGAGGTCAATGGCCATCTTAGAGTAGCACTCTCCGGTTTTTGTGACTGTTTACGTCGTCAAGGCTCCAGCGCCATTTTTGACCATTTGCAGTATCAACGAATGCCATACGATCAGTGCAAGAAAAGCAGGGGTCTAAGCTTCCCATCACAGAGGGAATGTCAGCGATGTAGCCGCCACGAATAGCGTCTGGAAAAGCCAGAAGGTTCGCCAAAGTTGGAGCCCTAACCTTAACCCTGTAAGGATACGCAGTTCCATCACTTTTAACGTAATGTATAAGTTCTCCTCGAGGAGCTTCAACACGACTAACAGCCTCGCCCTCAGGTATTTTACGTTGAACCCTAACCCGCAAACGTCCACCCGGAAGGTTGTTAAACGCATAATCTAGGATGTTCAAGCTTTCCACCACCTCGTCAACCCTGACCATCAGCCGAGCCCACGTGTCACACTCATCATAACAGGGTACATTGAAAGGAATTTCAGCATACGCTGCGTAAGGATCATCTTTTCTGACATCCGAAGCAACACCTGACCCTCTCAAAACAGGACCAACAACACATAGCTTCAGAGCAACTTCTTTGCTTAACACGCCAACACCTTCGGTTCGGAGCCTCAATGTTGCATCTTCCTCGAACACGTTCTTGTAGAAAACAGCCCGTTTCCTAACTGCCTTGACAGTCTTTAGGGCTTTCTCGACGGTATTGGGATTAATATCGCGCCTTACTCCGCCGATTGTGTTAAAGCCGCTCATCAAACGGTTGCCAGTAATTTGCTCAATAATATCCATCACTGGCTCACGGTCACGCCAAACATGCTGGAATAGTGCTTCAAACCCAAGCAGGTGACCACCAACACCAAGCAGCAAAAGGTGACTGTGAACCCTGTTCAACTCATGCACAATGGTACGTAAGTATAAAGCCCGAGGCGGAGTTTCAATGTTTCCGATGTCCTCAACAGCTTGACAGAAAACGGTTGTGTGAGCAGCATTACAGATACCACATATACGTTCCACCAAAAACACGTCTTGGAAGTACATCATACGCTCAGCCGCTTTTTCAATACCCCTATGAACATAGCCAAGACGGGGCTTAACATCTACAACAGTCTCGCCATCAACAGTGAAATTGAATCGCTCAGGTTCATGCAAAACTGGATGCTGAGGACCCACAACAACACTAACTAGTGACCCAACATCATCTTCCTCTGAATTATTCTGCGAATCTTCCTCAGAACCCGAATCGTTTTCTTGAATAAGTGGAGGCGTCCAATCTCTTCTGAGAGGATAGTTTCCTTTAGGCCAGCCGTCAGGAAGTAGCAACCGTTCTAGGTTAGGATGCCCCTCAAAAACGACGCCTAAAAGGTCGAATACTTCGCGCTCATACAAATTTGCTCCAGGCAAAATATCAGTAATTGTTTTTGTAACAGGTTTTTCTCGTGGAACCCGATTTTTGAGGGTTACTGTTCCCCCACAAACCATGTGGTAGTTTAACTCTATCTCAGTTCCCAAGTCAACGCCACTTATTGTCGAAAGCATCGACTCTTCAACATGCTTCAGAAGCAAAGAGACTGCATCTCTGTGGCGTTCAGACTTAAGAAGAATGTAGGCTTTTCTGGGCCTAGGAACCTTTAGCTCAACAATAGCATCAGCCAAATTGTTCTTGAGAACATCTACAGCAGTTTCAAACTTTTCCATGGTTTATCCCTTCAGTTTTCCAAGCAGTTTAGCAACGCCCTGAACTATTGCTTCGGGTTTTGGAGGACAACCCGGGATATATACGTCTACCGGAATTATCTCGTCGAGTCGCCCACTTATGTTGTAGCAGTCCTGAAATATTCCGCCAGAACATGCACAGGCACCTACGGCTATGACAAATTTTGGCGAGGGCATCTGCTCATAAATCATCTTGAGCCGTGGTGCACACTGCTTTGTCACAGGCCCAGTTACAACAAGAACATCTGCATGACGGGGCGAGGGCTCCAGTTTTATGCCGAAACGTTCAACATCGTATCTGGGTGTGAGCAGTGCAACAACTTCGATGTCGCATCCGTTGCATGCTCCTGTGTTGAAGTGAAGCAACCAAGGCGATTTTGTTCTAGCCCATTTCAACAAGCCTAGGTCGGGCGTCTTTAATATCCTCCCAAAAGCAGCAAATCTGCCGCTAAAATTATGCCCAAATAAATCAGTAAACTAAACGGATTAATCATTTCTAGGGCTAAGGCTGCAAAGGCTAGAATAAGTGCAGGAGAGTCTATGATTACGAAGAATATGAGGTACTTGTAGAGAGTTACATTGACAAGAAGTCTTTTTGAGAAGACTTTTTCTCCACAGGCGTACATTGCGCTTTTTTCTTCGGTGTCAGGTGATTTTTGGGTTAACAGACGGCTGAATAAGTAAAGTAGTGTTGCAAGGATTAAGATAATTAGAAAGGCAAAAAGAGATTCCAGCAGCAAATGTTTAACCTCACCATTCGAAAGATTATAACAGGTATTTAGCGTCTATTGTCAGAATTGTGTCTACAACAGGTGTGTTGCTTGTTGGTTTTCGTGTCCCAAGAAGTTGTTTTGTTGTCAGTTGGAGCAGATGCCAACCTAGTAAGACAGCGAAAACCGCCTTGTGTGTGAACGAAAGCGTTAGTTTTGTGTGCGTTTTTGAATACCTCCGCCTTTGTGACGGGAAGTAAAAACTTAGGATTTAAGGATTCCGTATAATAAACTAGAACTTGAATAAGAAAATTATATTTGATTAAATTGAGTTAAATTAGATTGTTATATCGAACCTTTTTGGAGTCAAGCACATCAAAAGAATTAATCATAAGAAAATAAAGCACAAAAAGTACCAAAATACGCCTCAAACAAAACTAGACAGAAACATCAAAAAATGACGTGACAAACAATGTGCCGAATTAACTAGTCATCTCGTGTAGACCACGTTTAATGAGTAACATTAGCGTGAAAGAGAGTCAAGCACACCTTTCATTGATGATACATTGTGGATAAAACCTAGTTTAATGGGCGTAACAGAGACGCAATTACCATTCTTTATTGCATGCAAATCTGTTCCAGGCTCACCATCCGGATAATGGCGCAATGACCAACTTTTTATTTTATACCCATCCTCCACTTCTATGTGTATGTCTCCGTAGCCATCATAACACAGGCGCGTAAGCTTTACATTTTTACAGTCAGCATTTTCCGGCACATTTATCGAAATAATATCCACATCGGGAGGCATCCCTTCTTCTAGCACATGTTTAGCAGCTTTATAGCCAAAAGTTGCAGCTAACTCTAAGTCTTTTGCAGAAACTCTGTTTTTATCAGGCGATTTGTCTGTGATTTCGGATAAGCAATAGGAAACGGCGATGGCTGGTATTTTGTGGATGGCTGCTTCAAAGGTAGCACCTATTGTACCTGATGTCAAAACATCGTCTATTCCAAGATTTGGACCTATATTTATTCCTGACACAACTAAATCAGGTGGACAGTCTAGGAGTTTGTTCACGGCTATCATAAAAGAGTCTGCTGGTGTGCCAGTTATGGCGTATGCCTTTGTTTCGTCTCCGAAACTAGCCTCAGTCATGTTTACGCGACCTATGCTAATGGCTTTTCCAATACCGCTCCTCTCATCTCGGGGAGTGACAACTATTACATTCCCCAATTTTCTTAGATGCTTTGCAAGAATAGACAACCCAATTGATTTGATGCCGTCATCGTTAATTACTAGTATAGTAGGCAATGCAGTTCCTCCGGTTGCTTTAGATATGATGTTCCGTTATTTTAGGATATTCTTAATGTCTTGAAACACTTAGGTCATAGTCATTCATATGTGTCTCCGAACAGACATGTATCGGTTTTTATATCATGCTTACGAATGAAATAGCGTATATTAAGTAATCAGACATAATATGTTCCTAAGTAGAACAAACGAACAAAAGAACAGAAAAACAAAAGAGGAAAAAACAATGCACATATCCACAACACCAAACCACACATACAAAACACAATTACACCAAATCTCCGCAAAATCACAAAAACAAAACTCTAAAACAACAACAAAAAACTGCAAAACAAAAAAAAGAACAAAAAACGCGGGAACCAAGAAAACACCAAATTTTGAAGAAAAACTGCTGGAATCCATAGATGACGGACTAGCTGTACTCGGAGAATCAACAAAACAGATAGTCTACTTCCATTTAGAAAAAACATTCAAAATAGAAAGGGAAAATATTCCGTACAGAATTGAAGAATTCACGGACATCCTTGAGAATATTTTTGGAACAGGAGCCAAAATAATTGAAATTCAAATAATGAAAAGCCTCTTCAAGAAATTTAGATACTCAATCAAAAACTATTCGAAACAAAATAATCTGTCATTCATAGAATATGTAGCAGCTGTTAAACAAGAAAAAAAGAAACGCGAAAACAAAGAGAAACAGTCCAACTAAAAAACAACATGGAAAATCAAAAAAACAGTAAATATTTGAAAAAGTCAAAGAAAAATCAAGCGATATTCAGCTAGAACAAAGACACAATACATATTCTATTTGCAATAAGTTTATATTACAGGATGCTTTTTTGACGCTCTTGATGGATGGTGAGGGGACGTAGAGAAAAAACCCTATTCTCCATTCGCCAAGAGACATACCCTCTCCTTGAGCGATCGACGGTGCATACGCGCGCATGTGCCAAGTCCCCCATCCTCCTTTCAGTTCTAAATTATAGTCAAGCACAATAAGAAAGCAAAGAGAGGTCGTCAGATGATGACGGCTTTTCGGATTTTAAAATTGTTAAAATCTCCAGTGTATTCTTCCCATTGAATATCTAGTTGGGTAACTCGGGCTTCGGGGGGTCCATTTCTACAAAAGTCAATCAGACCATCCACATTTTCTTTCTCACCCTCAAAGATGGCTTCCACTTTACCGTCAGATGTGTTACGAATCCAACCAGTAACGTTTCGTTTCATAGCCTCATGGCGCGTCTCTACTCTAAAGAATACGCCCTGGACTCTACCACTTACAAAAATGTGGGCTCTAACATTCATTTATTTCATCAACCAAGTACCAACACAACAGTGCAACTAGCAGAGCAACAAATGAACGGCAGACACGAACCGATTCTTGGTTAAGATGATTTCTTGAAACTAATAGATTGTCCAGACAGTTCTAGCTCATAAATTTGATTCACATCAAAGATAATTCCAAGACGTTCATATTCATTCTCTGTTAGAAACAAAATCATTTTCTGGAGAGCAAACTGGGTTTTTTGTGTAGCAAGCATTGGAATTTGTTGTTGCAAACTTTTCATTACTTCTTGAACCATTCGCGCCTCTTCTGTTGCAGGCCTAACAGCAAACTTGGGGATTACCCGATCCTCAATGAGTTCGATGCGCTTACCAAGATTGCCTTCAGGATCTTTAGTAGATTCAATCTTTTGAACCCGGACACGTGTCACAATAACCACTTCAGCTAACAATGACCCCCAGCCGCCTTTATACATTTCTTAATCAGAAATATTTATTCCAACTCATGGCTGCAGAAGGCTCGGTTGGCGCATCATAACATACAATAAAAAGACACAGCAGACATCCAGAGCATTAGCAGTTCAACAATAGTTTTTGAGGCATGTAGCTAAAAATGGTCTACGCCGCCAGCTGACAGCAGTTGGTGGGCCATTTTTTTGGTTATGTACATGCCTCCTTGCGGCATTCTTTGTTTCCCGATGATTTGTGCCCATGCTTCCATTTTGACGGGTTTTGGAAATTCTTTTAGGTTTTTGAACCTTACGAATGTAGCTTTTTTTCTTCCCTGCAAAAAATCGTTATTATATTCAGCATAAGATTTCAGCAGCGATTCATGTCCAAGAGATTCCCAGATGTCTGTAGCATCATCAGTTACGCGTTCAACGAAGTCTGCATAACCGGAAATATCTTTTCGTTGACCTGTCACATAGAAGAAGAGTTTCTCTGTTTTTTTGGGACCCATTACACCTCTGCGGACAAAAGAGTGGTTGGTTTTACCTGCTCTGTTTTGGCTACAGAGTCTGTTCCAGAATTTCTCAAAATTCAAGACGATGAAGGCGTATTGTTTCATATTTATTTACGTCCTGTTTGAATTTGTTGTGTAATATTTTATGTTGTTTGTGCTTATAAATAAAATAGTTATGTAATAACAGATGGTCGTGTTTTGGCTGCACAATTGCCGATGGGTTTGTTGTGCAGCATGAAACAGATATATTATACATAAGCACAGAAATGAAGAGTTATAGAAAAACATAAAATAACGATGTGTGGATTGCTTTGGTATGAAATGTCCAAGATGCGAAACCGAGATGATTACACGAAAACTAAAAGGAAAAAAACAGGTTTTCTTTTCGTGCCCAAAATGTCACTATAACCGCACATCAAGAACTTAATTTAGTATCTATTCTGTTTGTTGGTCGTTTGGTGTTTTTTGTCCAGTTAGATACTCTCTCCTCATCAGTGAAGGAATTGGAGGCAGTATACATTCATTCTTGAAGGCTTTCTGGATTAACTCGGTAATGTTTGATTTAATGAATTCTTCGTTGGAGGGTTCATTTATCCAAAACAGGGTTTCAATTTCGTTGGTCCACTCTTTGTTGCGGAAAATGAACCGTATTTCTCTTTTCTTTTTCAGGTTAAAGATGACTGATTTGTGGTTTTTTAGTATGGTTTCTATTATGGATTTGGCTTTTTCAGCATCTGCGGTATAGTCTATGGCAAAGGTTAGTTCTGCCACCGCTTCTTTTTTTCCGCCAGTGAGGTTGATTATTTTTTCTTTAATAAGCACTGCATTTGGGATGATTATCTCGTTTCGGTCATAAGTGGTTAGTTTGGTTGTTCTGAGGGCTATGTCCGTGACTGTACCTGTTAAGGTTCCAACTCGGATTACGTCACCGATGGCAAAAGTTTTGCCTGACATTATCAGAACGCCAGAAACCCAATTTTCTATTATGTCGCTCAAGCCAAAGCCGATAACTAAGGCACCCACTCCAAGACCTGCAATTGCTCCTGTAATGTTGACATCCAAAAGAGAGAGTACTATGATACCTGCTACAAGGTATATGATTATCTGGAAGAATCTTCTGAGATGTACAAGTTTTCCTTTTTCTAGTTCTCCTCTTTTTTCGATTCTACCTATTAGCCGGTTAAATATTGTTACAATAACAAAGGCTCCGATTACGGTACTGACTATTTCTAAAATCAGAATTGGATCTTCGAATACTCCCTGAAGGGTAGCAAGCATAAAAAGTTCCTCAGCACATTCTTAGAAGGGTGCAGGTCTTTTTTAGGTTTTCTAACAATCAAGTGTTTGTAGTTTAGTTTAAACACTTTTGCATTCAGGTTTATTGTTTAGAAGATAATTGCTGAGACTCCCACTTGTTGTAGAATAAATATTACATATATGACACAAAGGAATATTGCAGATTTTTTGGTTAGCCGTTCACTTGCTCCTACCATGTACCATACGCTTAATGACGAAATCAGCACGTAGAACATGATGCTTTGCACGGCTACAACGTTCACTTCGGAAGTGGATAACAGGGATGAAATTCCCAGTATAAGGGTGATGTTGGTGATGCAGCTTCCGAGCAGGTTTCCAAGTGCCATGTTGACTAATCCCTTTTTTAGGGCTTGGATTGTTGTTGCAAGTTCGGGTAGTGAGGTTCCAAGACCGATTATGGTTGCGCCGATTATTGATGTGGGTAGACCTATGAAGTTTGCGATGTCGGTTGAGCTGTCTACTGCAAAGTTGGAAAGAAGTATTATTAGTCCAACGCCTATCAAGAATTTGATTACTACAAAAGCTATTTTTTCGTTTTTTTGTTGGTTGGGGGTCTCATCGATGACGGTTGTGGCTTCGGTTTTACGAGATATTGTTATGCCGAAGTAAACGAATAGTGTTAGGAGTACGATTCCTAAGACAATGTCTAGGCTGCCCCGTTGGACAATGAACAAGGGGATTATTGAGGATATGAATAGGAATTGTACAAGTTCTTTGTTGGATTGTCCTTTGAGGGTGATGGCTTTTCTGGCGATTAGTATTGCCAATCCAAGGATTATGGTGAGGTTTGCGACGTTAGAGCCTAGGACGTTACCGACTGAAAGTCCGCCTTCACCGCTTAGGGATGCAACTACTGAGACTGACAGTTCAGGTAGAGATGTTGTGATGGATAGTATGATGAATCCTGCAGCCATTTCGGATAAGCCGAGGGTTTTGGATATAACTAGTACGTATCGAATGAGTCTGTCGCTAATGAGCATTATCAGAAGCAATGATATAAGTAAAACAGGTATACTGTAGAGTATCATTTGAGGCACACCAGAGGTACTTGTAGTATTCTAGGTTGATGGGTGAAGCTTTTAAAGATTTATCACAATTAAAACATGGGGAATTTTTAGTTTATGAATACTGTATATTTCATTAATTCAATAGGCGAATGGACCCTAACAAACCTAGAAAACATCATGTTTTCGTTTATAACAATCATTGTAGGCTACATTGTCATCAAGCTGGTTGCACGAGAGATAAAATCTCTTAGAACCCAAAATAGGCTTGAGCAGCATGCAGCTTACACATTGAACCGAATCATGAAGTGGCTTATTTTTATGGCGGTTTTTGCGGTTATTTTGGCTCAGTTTGGAGTATCGTTGGGTGAACTTTCAGGGGTGTTAACAGTTCTTGGAGGAACCATCATAGGTTTTGCTGCAATAAACACCATTGGAAACACCATTGCAGGTTTAATTGTTATGACCAGTCGTCCCTTCAAGGTTGGAGACAGAATTTTCTTTAAGGGTCAATTTGCGGATGTTGAAGCCATCGAGTTGATTTACACTAAGATGCGTACTTTGGATAATGTTTTGGTTTCTATTCCCAACCAAGAATTGTTGAAGGATGAGATAGATAATTATGGAAAAGAAACTGTTGTGCGGAGAAGCTGCTCGATTACTGCAGGTTATGAGCTGGCTTCAGAGCAGGTTGAAGCTGCATTGTTAGAAGCGGCAGACAAGTTAGTGGAAATGAATCACGTTTTGAAGGAGCCTAAAGCGTATGTGTGGGTTACCAAGTTTGGGAATTATGCTGTCGAGTACACCTTGTATGTTTTTATTGACCAGATTAAGCGGTTACCAGAAATAGATGCAGAAATTAAACGAACAGTATTAGAAAAATGCAACCAGCATGGAATAGACATCAGCACTCCAACAATTATCAGAAGCATAAAAGACTCCAAATAGTAGGTTATTGATGATTTGGTTATGTTTTTGTTCTGGTGAAGACTTGTGAAGCAATTTAGGTACTGTTTGTGGCATATAGAATTTTGGGTTACATTTTCTAGATGAATGTTGTAGAAAGACTAATACGTAATTCCTTTAATAATGAATAATATTAACTTTGAAAGCTTCAGCGTAGCTTAGGGAATGGAGAAAAGGAAAATGAAGATGAAAACAATAACCACCATAATAATAGTACTACTGCTAGCTGCAACGCCAACATTAGTACTCAACATAGTTACAAACACAACAACAGTTTACGCAATAGAAGATGTTACCCCACCAGTTCTGAATGATGTATGGGTTACACCATCAACAGTTAATGACGGAGAAACCATAACAATCTACGCAGACATCACAGACGACATATCTGGAACTAAAAGTGTATTCCCAATCATTCTAAGTCCAACAGCAGACCAATGGATACAATTCGGCGGACTAGACTATAACCCATCTTCAGGCCTATGGGAAAAAGAAGTAACAATACCACAATACGCCGAAGCTGGAGTATGGACAGTTGATTACGTAGAATGCAGAGATAACGTACAAAATAACGTATTCTACTATTACGGCACCGACTACACCGCAGACTTCACAGTCAGTTCTGGTTATGTTCCTGTTGGTGATATTTGGTCTTCTGATGGTTTGGGTAATGTGAAGAACTCGTTTAGTTCTGGTCAAATTGTGTATGTAACGGTTCCAGAGGCGGGTCAAACAGTGTCATTGTATGTAGTAGACACGCAATCAACATGGAACGACGGTGACATACTAACAGATGTTTCTCTTGACGGTATCGAAACAGTAACGTTGAACAGTGGACAGGGAACACAGACAATACAAATTTGGGTCCCACCAACAATAATAGGAAACTACGACATCGTAATGGACGTAGACCAAGACGGAGTCTTCGACGCACAACTAGACCAAGTTGATTCCTTAGAAATTACAGGCTTTTCAGTAATCCCCGAAGCCCCATTGGGCACAATCATGCTTTCAGCCAGCATGTTTGTAGCCCTAGCAGCGTTTATAAGAATTAAACGTTACAAAAACAAACCCTAAAACTAAAGTCACCGCACAGTTTCTGAAAGGTAAACGCTTAATGAAACGTGTTCAATACCACCTCAACAATTCACGGTTTTTATTTTCACTGTAACATAATTTGATGAATGAAGAAATAATAAGCGAATATTGCATTTTTCAACAGTGAACATATTCTGAGGCTATGCATAAATTTTGTTTTGCATGAAGAATTGGGGTTTGCTGAGGCTCCTGCACGCGCATTAAGAGGAGAAAAAAATGAAAAACAACAAAACAGCTACTATTGCTTTAGTTATTTCCATTTTTGTGCCGAAGCCTTTTCAGTCCCCATTTTCTTCCAATGTCTTTTACTCCCAAAAAAAGAAGGGAGGGAAAATTGTGGATTTATTTTCGCTTTCGTATAATGTAGAAGCTGACTGCACCGATAATTGCCGCAACAACAACTGTCGCGATAATCGCTGTTTCTGTTGTGATTAGGGTCGTTTCGTTTGTTTCAACAGAGAGGTCAACTGCGTTAGGCTCTGATTCTAGTTCAGACGTCATGAGATCAGTAGTCATTTCTGAACCTAGTGTAGTTGTTCCGTAGTAAGTTGTTTCACCGTAAGGAGTTTGCTCATAACAGAATAGCAACCAATCTACCGTTCCCCAATAGAGTTTATTATCATAGATGCAAGGCGAAGACCAGCAAAACGCTTGCCAATCAGCAAAATCAAGTTTTTCCCCTGTTTCAGCATTAAGAACATAGCAGACCTGCAATTCACTAGCAACATATATTTTGCCATCAGCATAGAGTGGACCACCATGCCAGTTATGACCAAGGTACTGAGACCAAATCAAGTCTCCATTGGTAGCATTTCGGCAAAGAATACTGAAGAAATCCATTATGTAGATTTTGCCATCGACGTAAACTGGAGTAATATCATAGGGTAGAGCAGCTGTAATAATGTGTTCAGGAAGAGTAGTAATATTGGACCACCATATTTGCTCGCCGGTATCCACATCAATTGCGTATGTACCCCAAGCGTTTGAAGCTTGGAAAACAATTCCATCAGCAACTACAGGAGATGCAAGGAAATGTCTACCCACCAATTGACCACTACCAGTGTATCTGTGATACGGAATTGCGGTTTCCCAAATAACAGCACCAGTATTTGCATTAAGTTTATACAAAGTACCGTTATCTCCTCCTGTATCCGCTTGTTTCCATGCTGAGAGTCCACCTACTGAAAGATATACTGCACCATCGCTTACAGCAAGGTTATTAGAAATCAGCCCTCCAGCGTCAAAGTTCCAAACAACATTTCCTGTTTCGGCGTCAAGACAGAAAGCAGTAAAATTCCTTGAACCAACATACAATAGGCCGTCTACAATTGTTGGTGATGAAGTATGTCTTTGTAAAGTATGGTAGTAAAAGGGAGCATCTGATCCAATATAGGTCTTCCAAACTAGAGTTCCAGCATCTGCGTCTAAGCAATATTGATAGCCATCATCAGAAGCGAAATAAACATTTCCCCCGTATATGGCAGGATTATTCTTAATAGCGTCACCAGTCTCATAGGTCCACACGAGCTCACCAGTCATATGGTCAACAGCATGAAAAACGCCATCATTTGAACCAACATAGATTTTGCCATTGTACGCCGCAGGAGCACCGTATATTCCTGATCCAGCATCGTATGTCCACTTCAGGCTCAACTCTTCTGGTCCATTAGCAAGGCTTTCACCAGTATGTTGAGGATTTCCCTGAAAATCAGTCCATGCTTGCTCAGGACCATAAGCTACAGTTTGACCTCTAACGTCACCAAGGTAAAGGTTGCCATAAGCAAGTATGTTATATATTCGTGGCGGTCCACCAAAGTCTCTGTTACTTCCTAGAGTTGAGCGTGTTTTCCATAGAAACTCACCAGTATCAGCATCCAAGCACACATATTCTTCTTTATATCGTTCACCAGTAGTTGGATCGGTATAGTCTGAACGCCCAGTATAGGCAAAGACCTTACCATCACCTGCAATAGTATATGTTGGGTATCCAACACCACCATCTGTAGTCTTCCACTTCCAAACAAGCTGTCCAGTTTCTATGTCTATTGCGTATACATGGTTATCACAATTAATAGCGTAGACTTTACCATCATAAATAGCACCAGTGAACGACCAGAAACTGTAAAATCCCTGTGGATCATATGTCCATAAGACATTTCCTGTTGCTGCATCAAAACAGTACATGTAACCAGATTGAGATGCTTGAATCCATTTCCCATCATAGTAAGCTCCATCATAGGCCATGTAACCAACCATTGGCGTTTCCCAAAGCAAATCCCCAGTCTTAGCATCCAAAGCAATAGCTGTAGACTCTAACGTTCCAACAAGTATTCGACCGTCCTCTACTATCAGCGTAGCTCCTCGGTAGTTCTCCTGTATGAATTTTTCCCAAGCCAATGTAGGAGCCTGGGTTATGTCAGGCCAGTTCCAAGCACGAATCATTGATGGCCCACCGCCTCCTCCAGTCTGGCTGTCTTGAGTCCAGAACATTCCCAAATCAGGATCATAGTTATTTGCTATGACATCATATGCGAACAGTTTAGTTCCAGTTGCTGTTTCAAAAACCGCGTTTGAAGCAAAAAAGTATGTTTCATCGATCTTTGTTGCGCCACTACCTGCATACTGATATACCAGATCTCCCGTCCAAGGATCAACCGCGTATCCACCAGATAGAAAAACTAAGCCATTAAAGGCAGCCATAGGATAACCGAGACTAGAATCCCACAAAATATTTTGTGAGGCAGGAGCAGGTCCACTTCCTGCACGCCAGCCTACGGTCATATCACCTTTTAGGTTGTTAGGCCATTCATATTGAAGTAAGTCAGTGTTGTTTTGTTGAGCTGCAGCAAGATTGAAATTCATCAGAAAAAATATTGGGCACACAAGCAGAAAAAGCACAGTTATTGATAACAATTTGTTTTTTACGAGTTTTTTCATTTTTTGTTCTCCTTTTTTTAATTTAAGGAGTGTTTATCAGTTGTTTAAAATTTAAGTTTTTCTATACATTAAAGCAAATAATTAGAAAGTATTAAATAATTCTTAATCTAAATAACGTGATTTCTAATAATTATAATTAAATCTTTGTAATCACCCCTTTCGAACAATCAATGAAAACACGACCAAATTAAAACGCTTTTTAACATCAAAAAAACTCATGACTAAGAAACAGAGCCGATTATTGTTTTAGCAACAAATCTTCAAAAAAATACTAACTGGCCATTCACGAAGATTCTATGTGTTTACTATCGCATCTTTTTTGACGCGCAAGTAGATTTTATGTCCTATGTAAGCACCCCCAATGGATTCGGCGACAATAAGTGGAAAAAGGAACAAAACAACTTTAAGGAAGGCACTTATGTATTCCGGAGGTTTCACGAGATAGTCGGCCAGGCTGCAAAGGCGATAACTGAAATTGTTAGG
>JAOZIF010000051.1 GCA_026014495.1 Candidatus Bathyarchaeum sp. | reverse complement strand
TGAAAATATTTATATGTTGTATCCTCGATTATCATAGAAAAGTGTCGTTTTTCGGTGTTTAATTTGATTTGGGAAAGCAAATCCAAAATGTCTGCCAAAATTTGCCCTCAAGGAGCTTTCACACATCATTCATGTATTGAACATTCGGATTCTGAATTAGGATTGTTAGTGCTGATACGTATTCCAGATTCATACATGTTAAATGTGACGACAAAGGATGCTAACTCACAAAATGTGTCTGGATTGAAAATGGTGGTATGATTTGGTGACAATATGTTGTCTGTGGTTCTTTGTGGGTTTGGTTGGTTGTTTATCTGGACTTCATAATGCTTTAATTAGCAACGAGGAAAAACATAGAAACTTGACGAAAAAATAGGAAAAATGGATAACGTCTCGGGGGTTCAAAAATAATGTCAAACGACAACAAAACGGGAATCACTTTCACGGTCTATATGCGACATGAAGGAAGGGTTACCGTTCCAAAAGAACTCAGGGACGCTTACAATCTGAAGGAGGGCGATCTGGTTGAGTGCCAAATCAGAAAAATCAAGTAATGGTACTAAATCATTTCCTCTCACTAGGGAAGCTTTGACTAAGTTGAAGCTGAAGGCTGTGCGAAGAGGTTGTTGGTTCAGAGACTTGAAGCATAATGAGCGAAAGCTTCTAGATTTGACGATGCGGGTTGTCGAAAAAGTTCACAGTTTTCTCTTAGCCAAAATTGTTTCCCAACTAGTACGTAAACTGCATGGAGCCATGGAGAGCATGGTACATCGCCTCATGAGAACCGAGGGCCGAAGCATGGCTGAATATGTTGCTCGTATAGGGGAATCTTGGGGCAACACTGTAGCTAAGTTTTGGGCAACTGATTATGCCTTCATCCAATATTTGACTGTAAACAACTTATTAGCTTTTAAAGCTTAATATCTGATAAGGTTTACAAAGAGTATTGTAAGATATGAATCCTTTCTACCTGTTAGCTATACTTGCTATTTCTCTTCTTTACGTTTGGACATTGTATAACATACCTATTGTTGTTGCCGGGGTCAAACACCTCCGTTCCGGCAAAAATAAAAAGAAGACTCATACTCGTGGGAAGAAATCTTTGCCCTCAATGTCAATTATTGTTCCTGTAAAAGATGAGGAGAAGGTTGTAGGACGGCTTCTCAACACACTTGCGAAGGCAGATTATCCTGAAGACAAGAAAGAAATCATCATTGTCGAAGATGGCAGTCTAGACAAAACTGCTGAAATCTGCACTAAATTTGCACAGGAACACCCAACTCAAGTAAAACTTTTGAGACGCTCTTTTTCAGATGGCAAGCCCTCGGCTCTACAGACTGCTTTCAAACACATCAATGGAGAAATTGTTGCTGTTTTTGACGCAGATAACATCCCTGAATCCGGCTTTCTTTTGAAGGCAGCAACTTACTTCGAAGACTCTTCTGTAGCTGCTGTACAAGGGAGACTAATCGCAGTTAACGAAGATGAAAATCTTCTGACTAAATTTGTAGCCCAAGAAGAATCGTTTAGATGTGAAGCCTACATGAGAGGCAAAGACGTCCTTGGACTCTTTGTTCCATTAACTGGAAGTTGCTATTTTGTAAGAAAGACTGTTCTTAATGATCTTGGAGGCTGGGATGCTAAAGTTCTTTCTGAAGATATGGAATTAGCAGCTAGGCTGACCAAAAACGGTCACAAAATACGGTATGCCTCAGATGTAAAATCTTGGCAGGAATATCCTGCTACAGTCTCTGGATTCTTCAAACAACGAACAAGATGGTTCAGAGGAACAATGGAAGTAAGTTTCAGATATGGAAGCCTGCTTAAAAGACCCTGCAAAGAATCCCTTGATGCAGAAATTACTTTAGCGGGACCCTTTGTTTTAATTTCCTGTTTGCTCGGTTATTTTGCCACTTTTTCTTCAGTTTTCATTCCGATGAACCCCGATATTACTTTCATTTCATTGGCTAACATAACTACCCTGTTTACGTTCATTCTTTTAGCTTTGGCAGCAGCCGCTATGATATTTTCTGAAAAACCTAGAAAAATATCAAACATTATTTGGATACCATTGATTTACTGTTACTGGTTCATCCAAAACTTTGTGGCAACCTACGCGCTGCTCCAAATATTATTTAGACGCCCAAGAAAATGGGAAAAGACAAACAAGACTGGAAAAACCACAAACTGTGAATTTAATTGTATTCACTGAAACTGCAGAACCTAAGCTACACGAAAGGATTCATGTTAGCTTTCACCCTCGGGTTTGTGGTCAGGTTGATTCCTGAACTGCTAAGCTTTCCTAATCCTATCGGATGGGACACAATATATTATGCCGCAAGAATCAATGCTGGGATAGTGTGGACTCACTGGAGTGACGTTTTCTCATCATGGCTAATTTATGGGATATTAGCCTTTTTGGGTAATTTATCCCAACTGGACCCTTTCATACTGCTTAAGATAGTTGGTCCATTACTATATGGTGGAACCACTGCAGCAATCTTTTTTGTTGCTTGGAAAAAGTTGAATTGGAATGTTACTAAAAGTTTACTGGTATCTGGCTTCTTTGCTCTCCAGTTGGCGGCATTAACCATCGGCTGGCACTTCTACAGGAACGTTTTTGGTGTTATGATTCTGCTGTTCACCATACCGTTTCTTAGAAATGATATTGGCTGGAAAGGAACTGCTGGGTTGTCATTGCTGAGTCTGCTGATTGTCTGGGGCCATGAACTCGCTGCTGTGTCACTATTTGCTGTAGTTGTAGGACTGTTGGTTCTAAGCATTTTACGTAAAGAAGCGATCCCTTACAGGCTCTTCTTGTCAATCATTCCTGCCCTGATAATATTTTGTGGAAATATAGTTTTTGTTTCTCCTTACCCCAATGCTCTAGAAAATAACTTGGTTAGTTTAGGTGATAGTGTTTGGGCCCATCCTGCAGGTTTGTTCTTTTTAACTGACTATCTGAGTGTTTCTACTCCAATAGAGTCGTATGCCTCATATTTTGATTTGATATCCAGTGTGGGTTCACTGTTTATCCTTTTGTATATTGTTTCATTACCTTTGGTTATAGTTGGATACTTCAAAGACCGTTTTTTCAGTTTTTGGACCTTACTTCTTATGGTTTGCTCTTTTAGCTGTCTAATTCTTCCCTTCTCTGCTGTGTTATTGTGGGGTCGATGGATGTTGATGCTCGTTTACCCCTTTGCCTTCTTTGCAGCTAATGGTCTATGGAAAATAGCAAAGTGTGGCAAAGCTTTTGGTGTTTCACGATTTTTTGGCTGGCTCAAAGTCACTAAAAAAGCAGGAATTGTTTTGTCACTGGCTTCAATTTTAATTGGGCTTTTGTTTATGTCATGGCCTCTAGTCGACGGCAAGTACGGCGTTATCGGGTGGGGAAATACTTTCAAATATGTTCCTTCTACAATGCAGAGCAGTTCAGTTCCGCTTTGCGACACAGAAGGCACAATTGAAGCCTTTGAATGGTTGAACACTCATATGACAAACGACTCTTCGTTGCTTGTCCATGATGTCTTCAAGTTCTGGACTATGCTATATCTAGACCAAAGTCAAACTGCAATTCTATTTGATAATAATCTTGAAGAAGCATCAAACTTGGCAGTTGAACAAGGATTCGAATCCGCGTATTTTGTTTGGTGGAACCAAGATATTGAATGGTACAATCTACAATACTCCACTGATTGGGTTTCAGTCTTTGATTCCGAAAGAATCTCAGTCTTTCAAATTTTTTAGCACACCAAAATTGCTTTGCTGATATGTGATTTAGGTCGGTTATTATTTGACTTTGTTTCCACCCATTGAAAAACAAATTTACTTAAACAAACCTAAACCTTTGGTTGTTGCTGCCATTCCAGCATTTAATGAAGAGAGAACAATCGCAAAAATTGTTTTGGACGCACAAAAATATGCCTGTGTTGTTCTGGTTTGTGACGATGGCTCCAGCGATATGACCGCAGACATTGCAGAACGGATGGGTGCCGATGTGATTCGTCATAAACAGAACATGGGATATGGTGCCGCAATCAAAACTTTGTTCACAACTGCAAGAGAACTGAATGCCGATGTTTTAGTGACTTTAGATGGCGACGGACAGCATGACCCACAAGAAATTCCAAAATTGATTAGACCCATATTAGATGATGAAGCAGATATTGTGTTGGGCTCTCGTTTCTTGGATGAAAACAAGAAAACAAATGGTGTACCACGCTACCGAAGTTTAGGAATACAAATAATTTCGAAATTAACTGGAGCCGCGACTAATTGCAACTTCAATGATGTTCAATGTGGCTTTCGAGTATATGGGCGTAGAGCCTTAGGGGGTTTAAGCCTCTTTGAAAATGGTATGGGCTCCAGTGTTGAAATTTTGATGAAGGCCCAAAATCAGAATCTACGTGTAATTGAAGTTTCATCAAAATGCAAATACGCCGGGCTGGAAAAAACTTCTACTCACAATCCTATTGGTCATGGAGCCAGCGTAGTGATGTCAATTGTTCAATTGATAGTTGAACAAAAACCATTAACTTTGTTGGGATTACCTGGACTGATTTGTCTTTGTGCTGGAATAAGTTTTGGGATATGGATGCTAAAAATATTCGCGCAAGAACAGAGAATTGTTACAAATATTGCTTTGGCTTCAGTGGCCTTCGTCCTTATTGGAATGTTCACACTTTTCACAGCAATAACGCTCTACGCCATTTCTAGGTATACACAAAAGAATGGACACTAAACTAAGTCTTTAGAAAGGGGCCTTCTGTAAAGTTGAACCAAATATTCAATCAATCTTCTATGCATCTCAATTGGTGATACAATGAAAAAAGCTCTTATTACTGGAATAACAGGACAAGATGGCTCCTACTTAACTGAGCTCTTACTTTCTAAAAATTATGAAGTACATGGTATCATTAGACGCGCAAGTACTTTCAATACTGCTCGTATAGACCATATTTATGTGGACCCCCATGAGCCAAAGTCACGCTTTTTCCTTCATTATGGCGACCTTTCGGATGCTGAACAAATATCAAACATAGTTCAAAATATCAAGCCCCATGAAATTTATCACTTAGGTGCTCAAAGTCATGTTAGGGTGAGTTTTGACATCCCCGAATACACGGGCAATGTTACGGCATTAGGTACTACACGAATACTGGAAGCAATAAAAAGAAATGGAAATCATACAAAATTCTATCAAGCATCTAGTAGCGAGATGTTTGGAAGTTCTCCTCCTCCACAGAACGAGGAAACGCCTTTCCGACCAAGAAGCCCATATGCTATTGCCAAACTTCATGCTTATTGGATGACTGTTAACTATAAAGAAAGTTGCAATTCTTTTGCAAGTAATGGTATTTTGTTCAATCACGAATCTCCTCGTAGAGGTGAAACTTTTGTTACACGGAAAATCACTCGTGCAATAGCCAATATTTTAGCGGGGAACCAAGAATTTCTCTATTTGGGAAATCTTGATGCAAAACGAGATTGGGGGTATGCTCCTGAATATGTATGGGCAATGTGGAAAATCTTACAACTTGACAAACCTGAGAACATAGTGATAGGAACTGGTGAAGCCCACTCTGTTAGAGAGTTTGTTGAAAACGCTTTTTCATATGTTGATCTTCCATTGGAGAAGTACGTCAAAATTGATCCAAAATATTTTAGGCCTACTGAAGTTGAACTGTTAGTTGCTGATTCTGAGATTGCAAATAGAACGCTAGGTTGGAATCCGCGAATAGGTTTCAATGACTTAGTTAAAATTATGATAGATGCTGATATGCGCAAGCTGAGTTTAGAATCTATTGGAGATGGCGATAAAATATTAGAAAAGAAGTTCTCTGATAGATGGTGGAAGGAAGATTAAGATGGGATTCTGGGCAGACAAGAAGATACTAGTGACGGGCGGAGCTGGATTCTTGGGTTCTTTCGTAGTTGAGAACTTGATAACTAACCGAAATGTGAATCCTGTAAATATTCGTGTCCCCAGAAGTAAGACGATGGATTTAAGAAAGTGGGAGAATTGTGTAGAAGTTGTTAGGGACATGGATATTGTTATTCATTTGGCGGCTAAAGTTGGTGGTATAGGATTCAACAAGAAATTTCCTGCAACTTTATTTTATGATAATGCAATAATGGGAATTCAGTTAATGGAAGCTGCTAGACAAGAAGGTGTACAAAAATTTGTAGCGTTAGGTACAATTTGTGCCTATCCTAAGTATACTCTTATTCCTTTCAAAGAGGAGGATTTGTGGGCTGGTTATCCTGAAGAGACAAACGCGCCTTATGGTATTGCTAAAAAAGTTCTCCTTGTTCAAGCTCAGGCTTATAGAGTGCAATATGGTTTCAACGCTATTTACTTGTTACCTGTTAACTTGTATGGTCCAAGAGATAATTTTAATGCTGAAAGTTCGCATGTAATCCCTGCGATAATAAAAAAAATGGTTGATGCTAAACTGACTAAAAAAAATGAGGTTGTTGTTTGGGGTACTGGTAGTGCGTCTAGAGAGTTCTTGTATGTGGAAGACGCTGCTGAAGGCATTGTATTGGCAACTGAAACTTACACTAAACCTGAGCCAATTAATCTAGGTACAGGTAAGGAAATTGAAATAGTGACGCTTGTTAAGTTGATTGCTAACCTTGTTGGATATGACGGGAAAATTACATGGGATGCCTCAAAACCCGATGGACAACCACGGAGAAGTCTTGACACAAATAAAGCCAAGAAAGAGTTTGGGTTCACAGCAAAAACTGATTTTACAAAAGGGCTACAAAAAACTATAACTTGGTATCTATCAACCATAGCTAATTAATGCATTTCTCATTTTTGGTGAAATTAAGCTGAAAATCATTTTGATCAATCCTTTTGTAGATACAGACTATCCGCAACCACCACTGGGACTTGCGATGATTGCTGCAGTACTTGAAAAGAAAGGTTACGCTGTTAAAATCTTGGATTTGCCTGCACTAAAATTGAGTAAAAACTCTGTTTCGTCCTTCATTTCAGTAGAAAATCCAGACCTCGTTGGCATATCAGCTATGACTCCTAATTTGACATCAGCAATAAATTTAGCTAGGCAAATAAAAGAAGTAAAACCTGAAGTTGTCATTGTTCTCGGAGGTCCCCACGCAACATTGTTTCCTGGAGAAACCTTACAGAATGTTCCTGAGGTCGATATAGTGGTTCAAGGTGAAGGGGAAGAAACAATTGTGGAATTGGTTAAAACTTTTGAAAGAGGTGAAAGTGTCAATCCTCAAATTTTAGGTATAGCATACCGCAAGAAGAAAGGAATACAAATTAATCCAAAAAGACCCTTCATTTCTAATATAGACTATCTTCCATTTCCCTCGTTTAACCTGCTTCCTATGAATAAGTATATTTTGCATCCTCCACATGGAAAACGAACGCCCGCAATACCTATTATGACTAGCAGAGGATGTCCATATCGATGCATATATTGTTCAAAATCTGTTTTTGGTCGCAAATACAGAGCCAATAGTCCAGAGTATATAGTTAATGAAATAGAGTATTTAATCGAAAAGTTCAATGCAAAAGAGATTACTTTTTATGATGATGTATTTACTCTGGATGCCAAGAGAATTCATAAAATATGTGATGGCTTAGACGCAAAAGGAATAGATATTCCTTGGACTTGTGAAACCCGAGTAAACTTGGTGACCCGAGAATTAGTTGAGCGAATGAAGAAATCTGGATGCTATTTGATCGCGTATGGGGTAGAGTCTGGAAACCAGACTATATTAAACAATCTCAAAAAAGACATCATGATAAAACAAATTACCCAAGCATTTAAAATGACACACGAAACAGGGATTCAAACCGTTGCCTATTTTATGATAGGTTCACCTGGCGAGACTCATGAAACAATAAAAGAAACAATAGCCTTAGCCAAAAAAATTAACCCAGACTTTGCACAGTTCTCAGTATCTACACCTTTTCCAGGTACAGAATTATTTGATATTGCCAGTAAATCTGGTCTTGTGTCAAAGAATTGGAATGATTATGTTTATGCCGAGTTGCGTGCGATTGATTTTCCTGCTTTTGAGACTAGTGATTTGACTAAAGAGGCCCTGCAAAAATGGAATATTACCGCCTATAAGTCCTTTTATATTAGGCCTCAGTATATCCTAAAACGAATTAAAAAAATTAGGTCTTTTGATGAAATGAAATTGAACATTAAAGGATTGCTTATGTTCACTGAATTATTACGAAAGAAACATTAGAATCGCACAAAGGATATTGAAATGAAAATATTAGCAGTTGTCTCAGCAATTGATTTAGCTTTGAGACAGGCGGTCCCTTCTTGGTGGCAGTTGTTTAAGGGTCTTTATGAACTAGGAACTGACTTGGTGGTCATTCCGTATGTTGGAAGAAGTATTGAATCTTTATGGTGGAGAAGTTACAATAATCCTTGTGAAATCCAAAGTCGATTTGTAAACAGACTTGTTAGATTTAGGATAAATACATCACGTAGTCCATCAAAGACTGAGAAGAAAAATTTGGGGACTCCTTTTACTGAAAGTTTTATTCAACTTTTAGCCAATGTTTTCACTGCACCCAAATGGTTGAAAACATTGAGAATAGTATTAGAAAAGGAATGTGATGTTGATGCTGTACTCTTTTTTAATGTCCCTCCAAATCAAATCAAAGGAATCCCTACCCTTATTCAAAAGGAATTTGGCATACCGTCAATTTTTTATGACATGGATGCACCAGATTCTATTCCTGGTTTTTCTACTTCACGTTTGGCATTTAATTGGTATTCAAATGTCGATTTAAGTGAATATTCAGCAATTATTCTCAATTCTGAAGGGGCAATTCCTCAATTGGAACATATGGGTGGCCACAATGTGCATGCTGTCCATTTTGGCATCGATCCAGATATTTTTCGTCCAGTACCTGCCATTAAAGATATAGATGTCTTTTTTTATGGACAAGGCGATCAATTTCGTGAAAACTGGATAAATCATATGATCACAGTACCCTCTAGAACTCTTACTAATTCTTCTTTCTTAGTAGGTGGAAAACCGTTTAGAACTGATATTGGTGATGTAAAGAGAATAACAAATATGCCAATCAGTTCTTGGGTAGAATATTGTTGTAGAAGTAAAATTAATTTGAACATCACCAGAAAACATCACGCTGAAGTATTTTGTTCATCCACCGCACGTATTTTTGAATTGGCTTCTATCGGCTGTTGCATAGTTTCAAGTCCTGTTAATGGGTTGGACAAGTGGTTTAGTTTGGATGACGAAGTCATCGTGGTAAATAGTGAAAAAGAAGCAATTGAAACGTATAATTGGTTATTGCCTGCGGAAGACATTCGGTTCAAAATGAGTGAAAAAGCACGTCAGAGAGTTCTAAAAGAACACACTCACAAGCATATGGCCAAAAAGCTACTCGATGTTACTAAAAAATATACTTGAATCTTTACATATAATCGTCGAAAATCACTTTTTTAGAGTTTCTTGTAATCTGAGTAGATTTGTTAATGTACAGGTTTTAATTTATAGAAGTTTTTATGATGTTGGCGTTGAACTTCAGAGAATATGTTTCAGAACAGTTGACGTCAGAAAAACTTGGCAACCGAATTCTTGAGACAATGGTCTTCGTAATTAAATGACAAGTTTAGCCTTCTATTAACGATTTTTTCTTTGGAAAGAGACACAAATATAGCTTATCGGTGATCAACAGATTTGGAATCTTTGAAAATAGCTTTTCTATCTTACACATTCGGGCGAAATGATTATAGTACTGGTAAATATGGCTGGCATTTGGCTTACGAATTACGTAAAATGAATCATGATGTAGATATCTTTACGACAAATTTACATGTACCTAAGATAGGGCCATTTCTTCTTGCATTTAAGCATCTTTTTAGTAAACTACAACATTATGATATAGTACATTCCAATGAAGGAGCAGGTCTTTTTGTTTCTCATCCCGCTTTGCTCGAAACATATCATCATGATTATGCTCAGGTTCCTGAGTTTGGGCACCGTTTTTTTAATATCTTAGAAAACATGGAGTGCCGCAAAGTAAAGCATATTATTGTTCCTTCGTATGCTTCTAAAGATGTTTTATTGGGATATGGTTTTCCGCCCGAAAAGATTTCAGTAATTTATCATGGAGTAGACGAAATCTTCAAAGAAGATAAGTTAATTCGGAAAATGATGCGGTCAAAACTTGGTTTGACAAAAGAGCTTGTTGTAATTAATGTTGGCAGATTTGTGAAACATAAGCGCCAAGTAGACCTAATACGTGCTCTTAGTGGCTTTTCTAATGTGGTTTTGATTCTAGTGGGAAACGGACCTGAAGAATACCGTATAAAAGACACTGCATCAAAAATGGGCGTGAAAATGTTGCATTTTAAGAATGTTTCTGATATCTTTTTGGCTGGTCTCTATAATGCTGCTGATGTGTATGTTCATACTTCAACATTAGAAGGTTTTGGATTAACCATATTAGAAGCGATGTCTTGTGGGCTCCCTGTTATCGCATATACGACTGGTGACTTGGAGCAAATAGTAGGAAATGCTGGTCATATAGTTCAGATTGGGGACATTGAAAGTGTCAGAGCTGGTCTTTTTAATCTTGAAATACATAGCGTTAGAAATGAAATGAGAAACCTTGCTCTTGCTAAAAGTAGAGATTTTTCTTGGTCTGAGAGTATGAAAAAGCATAGTAAAGTGTACAGCAGTGTTCTGAACCAAATCTAGATGAGTTGAATACTGCTTGAACGTTAATCTGCAAAATAATAGAACTTCAACTGTTAACAAATTGAATATTACTTTAGTTCCTGACTATTTCTTTCCAATGTCTTTAGGCGCAGAGATACATGTATACAACTTAGCTCGAAAGTTAAAACAAAGAAATATCCCTGTTAGTATATTAACCCGTAATGTACCGCAATTGAACAAAACAAAAGACAATTTGCACGTTTCAGGATTTCCTTCACTATTCGGACAGTATCACTGGTATATGAAAGGTTACTATTTGCCGCTCTTTGATCCATTTCTTGCACTCATCCCCATTCTTAAAAGAAGTCTCTTTAACAAGTCAATTATACATGCACATGGTCCTATTGGTTTGAGTATCGCTGCCCACAAAAAATGCTCCAATTTTCCTCTGTTACTCTCAGTTCACGATTATTGGCCAATATGTTTCCAAAGAAGTCTGTTACTTTCAGATGAAAGTGTATGTAATTTAACTACAAAATGTAGTACCTGCTTATCTATGGATATTGGTCAATTGAGCACCATTTCCAAATTAGTTTCTTCCGCAAATACTGTTCTTATCGAAAATTTCGATAAATTCATAGCTGTAAGCCATTTTGTCAAAACTATGCTTGTAAAAGGTGGGATACCTGGCAAAAAGATAGAAGTTATTCATAACTGGATAAACTTGCAGAAATTGGAACCCTACCTCAAGAATATACCTGCAAATCGAGAAAAAACTGTATTATACGTTGGGCAAGTCTCAAAACTGAAGGGAACTCATTTGGCAGTTGAAGCAATGACACAGTTAACTAAAGAAATACCAGACCTAAAATTTAGAGTAATTGGTTCAGGACCGTTACTCTCTACTTTAAGAAAGAAAGTCAAAAAAAATGGGCTTTTTCATTCTATCTGTTTTTTGGGAACTGTTAATAAGGAAACTTTGTTTAACGAGTATAGAAAAGCTAAGTTGTTTGTCTGTCCTTCACTATGGCCCGATCCCTGTCCAACCGTTGTGCTAGAAGCAATGGCATTCAAATTGCCTGTTATTGCATCAAATATCGGTGGAATTCCAGAGATGGTTAACCATGGGTTTAATGGTTTTCTTTTTCCAGCAGGAGATACTGCTGCTCTTGCAGAATCTGTTTCTAAGTTAGTAACTAATGATGAACTTTGTAGCCGTTTCGGGGAAAACAGTTACTTAGCAGTCAAGTCTTTTGATATCAATTCTCAACTGTCTAAACTCCTTAGTTTGTATTCTGAATTTGCGTAGTGGTGTGTAATTTCGTGTTTAACCCTATTGTACAACAACACTTGGATTTCACAGTAGACTCGATTCTTAAAACCTTAGGAAAAACCAACGTAGTATCTATTGTAATGTTAGGCAGCTGGGCAAGAGGTCGCGGTATTTGTCGGATGGTTAATGGTAAACCTACTGTGGAAAGTGATTATGACCTCGTTGTTATTGTACCTACAAAGTCTTATGTTAAATCATTATGGCGGGTCAAGGCGTTAGAGAAGTCTATCATGGTTAATCTTCAGCAAAGAGGGTTGTCTTCGCATGTCTCCATTTTTATAACAACTTTCACTATGCTACAGCTTTCAAAGCCATCAATTCGTTTTATGGATTTACGACTGAATGGAAAAGTATTAGCTGGGAAAGATGTTCTTGTAGTTCTCCCTTCATTTTCTGTGGCAGAGATACCATATGATGACATTGTTTTGTTGTTACTAAATCGGATGGCAGAACTGTTGGATTCTCTTTCTCTAGACCAATTAGGTGCACGAGAGTTTTCACAATCCTCTTTTAGGAATTTGCCAAAAATTATAGAAAAAGGATATTTTGTTCTTATTCAGGCTTCATTATTATGTAATAAAACGTTAATTTATAGAGGTACACCTGTAGACGAACTTGATTTACTAATTTCACGTGTAAGTTTTAAGAAAGATTTCTTCAAAAAAATATGTTCTGAGTACAAGCAATTATTTTATTATGATTCTCAAATCAAACAAAGCAAAGTTTCTATCGAAAGATTGTATTCTCTTTTGAATCATTGGAACTTTTTGCTTCAGGCCGTTTTAGAATTAGCTCTATCACGAACTACTTTAGATGATAACAAGAAGTCAGATGTTAATTTTTTGCTTAAAGAATATTGTTTGAATCACAAGTCTAGTTTTGTTTTAAGATTAGCTCAATTGTCTATGTTGTCCATACAGTACCATTCAATTAAACCATCTTGGCTTGCTAAATTGTCCTATATTTTACTGGTTCAAGGACCACTTTCAATTTACATTCCTCTTTCAGAGATGTTCTTTCATATTGAAAACATCATAAAATCTCTGAACACGAATTCTGGCAAAACTGATAATATTACCAAATCTTTAAGAAATACTTTAAAGACTTGGGAACTAGTTGCTGGTGGCTACTTGGAAACAGAACATGCTGTATACACCAAAAACGTAAAAGTTTTCATTCCATAAAATAGGATGGTTTGAGCTATCGCCCAGTTATCTTTTAGTCCAATTACTGCAATTTGTTATTCATTGCTGATTTCAGCGATAAGCATGGTTATGCTCTTAGTTAATTTTGTTTCGTTTAAAATATTTGCAACCGTAATCTTATTTTTATTGCCTGGGTTATTGTTATCTCTATATATTTCTTGGAAGTGTAACCTTCAGATAACAGAATATCTTGCAATCAGCATAACGCTTAGTCTATTCCAATACGTGACCGTTTTAGTTTTTTGGAATTTTATCCCATTAGGCGTTAACGTTTTCACAATTTTCTTATCATATGTACTTTTAATAACAAGTGCTTCTCTACTACTCTATAAACGTGCCAAATCAAACAAAAACCAATCATTTATTATTCTTTTGAATAAACAAGATTTGGTATTATTGTTTCCTGTTTTACTCGGACTGGCCAATCGACTTTATGATGCCATTTTTACATGGGCATTACCCTATCGGGACTCCTACTATCTAACTTATCTAATTGACTTCATTGTCCAACATGGTCATACCCCTCAAGTTTACGCTTGGGACCTAACTCCTTCTTTACATGGATTCGATCTTTTGCTCTCGTTTTTTTCTATTACTGGTGAAATATCTCCTATTTTTGTATTCAAATATTTTACACCGTTTTTTGGTGTGCTACTTATTCTTGTTTCATACCTTGCTGTTAAACGTCTCACTAAGAGTGTATTTTGTGCATTTTTGGCTGGACTTTTGTTAAGTGGATCTTACTTTTTTGAATGGCTTTTTCTGAGAACATCTATAACTCGAGCTGAAAGTATCGGTTTGTGTTTTTTTGTTTTCTCTTTCTTCATTTTGACCTTTCATAAAAAAATGAGTTCAAGAGCATTCTTTCTGATGTTGTTTATGAATATTTGGATAACTTTTGCTCTTCATCTCCTCTCACTTGTACCCCTGTTGCTTTTGTTACTTCTTGTCTTAATCTACAAAAAAGGGCTTTTGAAAACTATTGTTATATTTGGTGTTCTGTTTTGTGCAATTATTGGCTTTATGTTCTTGCTTAATTGGGATCCTTTTGTTAATGTTATGTTTGGTGATGGCTACTCTTTATCTGACTTTGATTTTCAACATGATTTTTCGACAAATTACAAATCAATATTTTTAGTGCTTGGTTTGTTTTACGTAATTGGTAGTGTTCTCACGAAAAAATACAAAGAATTTGAACATTTTACACTAATTGTGATGTGGATTGCCTTGTTGGTCCTATTTTATGTATTACCTTATGGTCTTCTCTTGTTTGTGCCTGAACTTCCATTTGTGCTCTTTCGGATGAAATCGTTCCTTGAATTGCTTACAGTTCTCGTAGCTTCTTGTGGTTTACTCTTTTTTGGACAATATTTAGGGAAACTTTTAGCAAACTTTACTGTGCCTGCTGTGTTTAAAAAAGTTAAACTAGTCCATTGGGGTCACTTTGCTTCTTTGTTTTTAGTTTTCTTTTTATCTTTTAACTTGGTCACCAACGTTTTTCCTGATTATATTTCATCTTCTGCAGTTTCTGACTCAGATTTTTTGGCGATCCAATGGTCACAAAAATACTCTTCTGTGAATTTAGTTGATAATAATTTTTCAATTGCTCTAGTCGGTAACGAGAAAGTACAAGCTGAGTTCCAAAATTACGAGTATCTTTTAAGTACCGTGTATCATAGCAGATACGTGTTTACAAAAAATGGGTCTCAAACTTATACCTTGTCTATGAAAGACCCCCCATATCTAATTTTGTTAACAAATGAATCGTCTGTTATTTCCTCTTTTTTGGGTGATGAACAACCAAAGTATTTGATGCTATCAGACAACATTGACAGCGGCTTAAAGACATCAGTAATTGAACTCATGACCCTTATACGTGCAGAATTGATATATGATTCTGGAACCTTGATTTTTGAGGCCCCTAATCATTTTTCGTCAACTAATGTTGTATGGGACGCCAATCACCTCGCTTCTGATGTTTGGGTGACTTGGCGTTGTTCAATAGCACTAACTGATTCTGACTCTTCAATAATTATAACTGTCAATGATGGTAGTGCATCTGGTACGTTATCTATTTTGTCTGATAAAAATTGGACTTTAGACACGACTAAGTATCCGTTGCTAGAAGTCGATACGGTTGACTTTGTTAACGGTTCATATCAATTATTCGTCGAGACTACTGATGGTGAAAAAATAGTTATCTATGACGGTACAGCAATTGGGAAACTCTACTTTAATATGTTAACACTGACTAATGGTGCAACAATATCATCATTTTACTTTTACATCAGAGAAAGTGGAACAAACCTTGAGATTTCACACCTGAAATTTTTCTCTTTTACATGAATCGACTGGTCTGATTACAATTGAACAAATTGTTGATATTCTTTATTGATGCTTTTGCATATGATTACTTAGAGAAAACTAATTTTCTATCTGACCTCAATTTTGATGTTTCTCCACTTGAAACTCTTTTAGGATATAGCTCTTCAATAATGCCTTCAATATGGAGTGGACGTTATCCTGAAGAAACTGGTGTATGGACAGAATTTTATCATCATAAAAGAAAACCTTACACATCACTGAAAATGATTGGGAAAATCCCAGATTATTATCTCAGAAATGGTATAAAATATTTTTTTCTACGCTTATTTCAAAAGACACATAACTATGATCAAACCCTTCTAGGTATCCCTGAATCTATAGAACATCTGTTCTGTAGAAATAATATAAATTACTGGATCTTTCCCCCTGTAAAACTATCTTGTGACAGCTTTGATAAATTTATGAAAAAAAAGAACATATCATATGATTTTGATTTTCACGCTTACGCAGTTCCTCAATTTTTATTTCCTTCGTCTTCACAATCAAGGATTTCTTCAAATGTTTTTATCCGTTATATTGCAACTCTGGATGCTTGTGGCCATTTATATGGTCCAAAGCCTCGATTTTTCAAAGACCAACTGCAAGATATTGAACACTTAATCTTGACCTCTTATAGAATGTTATCTAAAACCTCAGATGTAGATTTAGTGATTTTTTCTGATCATGGAATGACCAACGTTACTAAGCAATATAATTTACTTGAAAAATTGGATAACTTTACGATCAAAAAAGACTATCTTGTTTTCGTAGATAGTACTATTGCACGATTTTGGTTCTTTAATGTTAATGCGAAAGCGCAGATAATCCAAATTTTAGAGCAGTGCACTTATGGCCATATATTGAATAACGCGGAAATTGAATCTTATGGGTTAAGATTCACAGATAATCGATATGGTGATCTAATTTTTGTGGCAGACCCCGGTGTTGAGTTCTTTCCTAGTTTTATGCGCCCCATTCGATTTCCTTTTATCGGTACTGACCCAAAGGGTTTGCACGGATATACTCCCGAGCACCCTTCAACCAGAGGTGTATTCATGTATTGTGGAAACAAAGACTTGAAACTGAGTAACACGATGAAGATTACTGATATTTATCAAAAACTAAAACTTTTGATTATTTCATGAGAGAAATGAGAAACTATTCTGTAGATTGTACAATCATTGGAGACGTATTTTGTGATTTAATAATAAAAAAAGACTTCTCTACAGTTAGTTCAGTTATTGGTGGGGTGTCTTACCTTCCTCCGATTAAACTGGATTTTGGAGGTTCCGGAAATGTTGCAGTTGGTTTAACTCGTTTGGGCGGAAACGTGCAATTCATTGGAAAAGCTGGAAAAGACATGCTTGGCATGTTGTACAAAAAAAATTTAATGACCGAAGGAGTTTATGCCCAGATAATTTTTGACTCTGTTAATCCTACAGGAATAACGCTATCTTTTGTGGACGATAACGGTGAACGCTCATTTCTTGTTTCTCGTGGTGCAAATGATTTTCTAACCCCTACCGAAGTAACTTCCCATAAAGATACTATAAAAAAATCTAAATATCTTTTAATTTCTGGTTTTTCTCTGGTTGCTCCTCCACAGAGAGAAGCAATTATGACTGCAATAGATATTGCCAAAGCCAATGGTGTTACAATAATTTTTGATCCTGGATCATATAATTTAATAAAGCAACTAAACCCAATTTTCAAACGAGTTATTGATAACTGTGACATAATAACTCCTAATTGGAAAGAGGCAACTACTATTAGTGGAACAGAAAATTTTGAAGATGTGCTTTCTTATTTTGAACAATCATTCCCTCTCACGGCATTAAAAATGGGTAAAAACGGTTGTGCTGTAATTACAGCAGGTAAACGGTTTGTATTTCCAACTGATAAAGTATTTTGTATTGACACAACTGGAGCTGGAGACGCCTTTCTATCTGCCTTTATCTATGGGTTAATAAAATTTTTTTCACTTGAGGCAACTGCCAAATTGGCTAATCTGTTTGCTTCTTTTAGTGTAACTAACTTGGGTTCGCGATCTTTTCCTAGTAGCGAAGATATAACAAAAATATTTGAAACTCTAAATCTTTGAGATTTAGGCCTTATATTGTTGTTGCGTTGACCGTTTATGTTGTTTGAGTATCTTGGGGCTCTTGACAACAAAAAGTTCACATCTTAGTTTGCTCTTTAAATCAAATACATACGTCATGCAAGAAGCACACGATTAATCCCTCTACTAAAACAACTACACACACCATGCAACAGTTACAGCTTATGACCATCAATTCTAATCACAAAACTAAATCTTCAAAAACAAAATCAAACTTTTATGTGTCCCAGACAATTTTGTGAAACACAAAATAACTTTTCACAAAAATAATGGAAAATCAATTTCACACAAATATGAATTTAATTTGACAAAACTTTAATGCTATGCTCTGAGAAATAACCTAGTTATTGGTGTGCCTATCTTGAAGGCTTTGGTGTTGAGTGGTGGCAGAGGGACTAGGCTTCGTCCGTTGACTTTTACTTTAGCTAAGCAGTTGATTCCTTTGGCTAACAAGCCTGTTCTTGGTTATGTTCTTGATCAAGTAGCCGAGACAGGAATCAAGCAGATTGGAGTGATAATTGCTCCAGAAACTGGACAATACGTAAAAGACTACGTAAAGGACGGAAAACAATGGAAAACTTCAATAGCTTACATTACTCAAGAGCCTTTAGGTTTAGCTCATGCTGTCAAAACAGCGAAACCTTTTCTTGGCGAAGATGCTTTCATCATGTGTCTTGGTGATAACCTTCAAGGACAAGGGTTAACGACATATGTGCAAAAGTTTCAAAAAGAAAACATGGATGCTCTGATTCTCCTAAAGCCCGTAGATGACCCTACAAAGTTTGGCGTAGCAACACTGGACGAACAAGCAAACATCATACAATTAGTTGAAAAACCCAAAGAACCTAAATCAAATCTTGCGATAGTCGGAACTTACATTTTTTCTAACAAAATTTTCAAAGCTATCGAGCAAATCAAGCCTTCATGGAGAGGCGAACTCGAAATTACCGACGCAATACAAGAGATGATAACTATGGGGTTCAAAGTGAAAGCGGAAGTTCTAAGCACTTGGTGGCTGGATACTGGAAAAAAAGATGACATTCTAGCAGCTAATGCAAAAGCTCTAGATGAGTACACAAAACGAGACATTCAGGGAAAAGTTCAGGAGAGCAAGATTGAAGGAAGAGTCACGCTTCAAAAAAACGCGAAAGTATCTAACTCCACTATTAGAGGACCATGCGTAATTGGAGAAAATTGCGTTATAGAAAACTCTGTTATTTGTCCATACACAAGTGTAGGTAACGGCGCAAAAATTATCGGCAGCACTATAGAATACAGTATAATATTAGATAATGCACAGATAATTGGCGTCGATAGGTTGGAAGAAAGCTTGATTGGAAAAAATGCGCAAGTGACAAAAAATCATCGGAGTGGCTGCTTGAAACTTCATGTTGGTGACTATTCGGAGGTTGAAATATGAAAGAATATGCCCTTAAGGGAGTAAAAACATACGAACTAAACATATTGCCTGACGAACGTGGCTTCTTCGCCGAAGCCCTAAGATATGACTGGAAAGAATTCCTTGAAGATGAATCTATACTCCAGACAAACTTAAGCTACAGCTACCCCAGCATTGTTAGAGCTTGGCACAAACACCTGAGAGGGCAAATTGATCACTTTTTAGTGATAAAAGGAGCTATGAAAATCTGTGCCTACGACGAAGAAACTGGAAAACTCGCTGAAGTAATATCCACTGGCAAAAAACCCACCGTTGTTAGAATACCTGGTCACTACTTGCATGGCACCAAGACAATCAGTAATGAACCATCGATACTAGTGTATTTTGTTAACCGAGTCTATGACTACAAAGATCCTGATGAACACCGTAGAGCTTGGAATGACCCATTAATCGTTCCCACAGAAATAAACGGTAAAATAGATGACCCTCGAGTCGGCAAACCATGGGACTGGTTCCGACCACCATACAAATAATTTATTGAACCTTAAACTCGTATGTTTGCTGGACATTGGGGTGCTACATAAAATGGGTTGCGTAAAAAAAATGGTGAGTCATCTGTGTTATTTTTCTTTAAATTTCGTTATGAACTAACATGAGGAACTGTGTACCTTGAAGTTACTGGTTACAGGTGGGCTCGGATTCATTGGCAGCACATTCGTAAAACATATGTTGTCACAGTATCCTGACACAGAGATTATCAATGTAGACCTAAATGGCTTTGGAGCAAATCCAGAAAATCTTCAGGAAATCAAGGATTTACCCAATTATAGATTTGTTTTAGGAGATATCTCGAACACTTATCTTATTGAAAATCTAGTTAAAGATGTTGATGCTATCGTAAACTTTGCTGCTGAAACTCACGTTGACCGGAGCATAGCTGAAGCTTACCAGTTCATAAAAACCAACATCTTGGGAACATTTACGCTCCTAGAGTCTATTAGAAGATACAATGACTCCGCAAAATACGTTCAAATCTCAACTGACGAAATCTATGGAGATATACTCGAAGGCTCTTTTAAAGACACTAGCCACATTAATCCTTCAAATCCATATTCGGCTTCCAAAGCGTCCGCAGATACATTATGTTTAGCGTATCACCGAACGTACGGCTTAAACATCAACATTACACGTTGTACTAACAATTTTGGACCAAACCAATTCCCCGAAAAATTAATTCCTAAAACTACTATACGTGCGTTAAATAATTTCAAGATTCCATTGTATGGTAATGGACAAAACGTTAGAGACTGGATATTTGTTCGCGACCATTGCGAAGCGGTGTCAATAGTGCTGCAAAAAGGGAAATCGGGTGAAGTGTATAATATTTCTTCAGGTAACGAAGTTTCAAACATCAATTTGTGTAAACAAATCCTTGGTTTTCTTGGAAAGCCCGAAGACTTGATTGTCTTTGTTGATGATCGTCCGGGTCATGATCTTAGATATAGCTTGAACTCTTCAAAGATTCGTTCAGAGCTCGGATGGAAACCTAGTGCCTCATTTGAATCTGCATTAAAAGAAACTGTAACTTGGTACATCAATAACGAGTCTTGGTGGAAGCCTCTGGCAACCAAAGACGTTCTTCATCCAACACCATGGAGACTTGGTGCAAACTGAGATTTCTTATTACTGGTGGAAGCGGACTTTTAGGCTCAAAGGTAGCTGAAACAGCTATTCTAGACGGACATGAAGTTTATTCAGGTTTTAATCAACATGAATCACGAGCAGGTATTCCCGTTAAGCTAGATTTGAATTCACAAGAAAATGTTGTCAAAGTTTTCGATTTGGTTGAACCTGAAATTGTAGTTCATGCTGGGGCAATAAGTAATGTTGACCAGTGTGAGGCTAACAAAGAGCTTGCTTGGGGCATAAACGTTGATGGGACAAAAAGAATGTCTGAGCTTTCACGTGAGCACAACGCGTTTTTGGTTTACGTTTCTACAGATTACGTTTTCTCTGGCAAACGGGGAATGTATACCGAGACCGATGAAACTAAACCCATAAACTATTATGGTAAAACAAAACTTGAAGGCGAAAAAATTGTTAGTATGCTAACTTCTGAGTCATGTATCGCACGACCTAGCGTTATATATGGTTCAGTTCCTGCTGCAGGAAAAATCAATTTTGCTCTATGGGTTCTTGACAAACTCAGAAAAGGTGAGCAAATAAAGATAATAACCGATCAATGTATATCACCCACATTTAATACAAATCTGGCAGATATGATTATTGAAGTTGCTCAGAGGCGGCTAACTGGTATATACCACTTAGCTGGAGCTACTGCCGTAAACCGATATGATTTTGCGTGTCTTCTCGCAAAAATATTTGATTTGGATGCAGGCTTGATTAAACCCACCAAATCTGAAGATATGAATTGGACTGCTAAAAGACCCAAGAATACTTCTCTGGTTGTGGATAAAGCATCAAGAGTATTACATAAAAAACCACTAAAACTCGAAGATGCTTTGGGAAATCTAAGAAAAGAATTAGTGACTGAATCGTAAAGTAAAACTCCAAAAGGTGCCTAGTTTGCACGAAACTGAAAAATCTGTGAGCTGTGCTTCTAAACCTGAAGCTGGTAAACTTCCATTGGATTTGTATGAGTTAATTGTGGATTCAATTCCAATTCCGTCGGTGGAAGCTGTCATATCAAAAGATAACTCGTTCTTGTTTTTGCGTCGAAAAAATAATCCTGTTAAAGGACAATGGTGGTTCCCAGGGGGTAGAATTAGAAAAGGGGAAACCCTTTCAGAAACATTGTATCGTGAAGTTAAAGAGGAAACCGGTCTGGACCTAATTGAAAGTAAACTCATAAACGTGTATTCCAGAATCTTCGATGAAAGGCACGATATAACAATTGCATACTTGTGTAAATGTAAAGGCGACAAAATAGTGCTCAATGACGAGCACTCAGAATACAAATATTTCAAGAATCTCCCCAATTCTTTTCATCCATATCTTACTCAAATAATGAATGATTTAAAAAACTCGTTTAATCCTAGTCGCAACTCATTGTCCCCTCAATTTTAAGGCCTATTCTTTTCAATGCAGTTAATGAGCGCATACTTGAATCCATAATTAGACTTTTGTATGGGTAACGGGTGTTTTTAACTGCCTGAAAGTCTAATTGGAACAATGTTGAGCTAGTTTTTATTACCAAAAATCTGTAGTCACCAGCTTATCTTGTGGGTTTTTTATATTGAACAAAGCCTGTTAGCGCGGAACATCGTTAACAATATATTTCCTAATCTGTTCTATGATTACAAGAATCTCGATGAAAATCGTAGACTCTGAGATGACCCGACAATAGTTCCATAATCGTTAAACAGTTGGACTAGTTTAGGTCTCCACATACAGTAGTAAGTGAAAAATGATGAATGTGTTAATAACTGGTGGAGCTGGATACGTCGGCTCCGTTCTATCTAGAATGCTTTTGGAGAAAGGTTACAGCGTAACGGTCCTTGATAGGCTCTTCTTTGGAGCGGATTCACTAAAAGATATAGTTGACCAAATAACGCTCATCAAGGATGATGTCAGATTTTTCAATCCAGACCTTCTGAAAGGAATGGACGCTGTTTTTGATTTAGCGGCTCTTTCTAACGATCCTTGTGGTGAACTTGATCCAGAAAAAACTTTGGAGATAAACTACAAAGGACGAGTTAGAGTAGCTAAT
Organism: Candidatus Bathyarchaeum sp.; assembly: GCA_026014495.1. Taxonomy (GTDB): domain Archaea; phylum Thermoproteota; class Bathyarchaeia; order Bathyarchaeales; family Bathyarchaeaceae; genus Bathyarchaeum. The sequence goes on along the minus strand of JAOZIF010000051.1, from coordinate 5,170 downwards.
CTGGCAAAAAAGTATGGAATCAAAAAATACGTGTTTGCTAGTACCTGTAGTACCTATGGATTCCAAGAGGGCTTCATAAACGAAGAATCTAATCTAAATCCTCTGACAACTTATGCAAAAGCTAGCTTGATGGGTGAAAACGAAATACTGCCTCTTGCAGACGATTCGTTTTCAGCAACAGTTCTAAGACAAGCTACAGTTTATGGTTTTTCGTATAGAATGAGGTTTGATATAGCAATTAACGGTATGGTTTTGGGTTACTACCGGAACGGCAAAATCCCGATAATGCGGAGCGGCAAACAGTGGCGTCCCTTTGTTAATGTGAAGGACACGTCAAACGCTTTTATAACAGTCTTAGAAACTGAGCCAGAGCTCGTTAATGGTCAAATATTTAATGTGGGTAGCAACGAGCAGAACATACAAATCTTTGACCTAGCTAAACTGGTAGCCGAAGCTTGTAATCTTCCTTTTAATTATGAATGGTACGGAGATTGTGATACTCGAAGCTACCGCGTGAACTTCAACAAAATCAAAGATGTGCTCAACTTTGAACCTCAAACTACAATAAAAGACGGTGCAAAAACCATGTTTGATGCCCTCAAAGAGGAGCGCTTAAATCCAGACGATCCAAGAACGATAACCGTCAAGTGGTACAAGCATCTTTTAGAAATGCAGCAGGTCATTAAGGACACAGAACTTAATGGGGTCCTTTTATGAAAATAGCAGTTATCGGTTCAACTGGGCAACTCGGAACTGATTTGGTGAAAACTTTAGCAACTACACATGATGTTGTTGCTTTTGCACATAATGACCTTGAAGTAACAGATTATGAGAGTTGCATTGTTCTTAGGGAACATCAGCCAGATGTTGTCATAAATACTGCGGCATTCCACAATACCGACCAATGTGAAGATGAGTGCCAGAAATCTTTTTGCGTAAATGCTTTAGGTGCAAGAAACATTGCTCTTGTAACCAAAGAAATAGGTGCCACAACTGTATACATAAGTACAGACTACGTTTTTGATGGCACAAAAAAAGAGCCATATACTGAAGATGATGTTCCCGAACCCATCAATGCTTATGGAATCTCTAAATTGGCGGCTGAATACTTTACAAAACAAAACTCAAAACATTTCATTATACGAATATCTAGTGTATTTGGTAAAGCAGGAGCAAGTGGCAAAGGCGGAAACTTTGTGGAAACAATGGTTGCTAAAGCAAAGAAAAATGAATCCATCACTGTTATCGACGACATGTGGATGAGTCCAACATACACCAAAGACGCCTCTTTAACAATAAAAAGAATTGTTGAAAAGCAACTTCCATACGGGATTTACCACGCTTCAAACAAAGGTTATTGTTCTTGGTATCAGTTTGCTGAACAAATATTCCAATTCACTGGTTTAATTCCAGACTTGACATCAACAAAAACAGACCAGCTAAATATGAAAGCTAAACGACCACGGTTTTCTGCGCTAACAAGCATAAAGCTACCTCAGTATGGTATAAACCCGCCAACATGGCAAGAAGCTCTTCATGAATATCTGATTGAAAATGGGCACATCTAGAAAGGCTGGCAACATTATTTAGAGGAGAAAATTTTGCATATAGCTCAAATAGGAACTGGACGCGTAGGACGACCAACCGCCTACACAATAATGTGCTCTCGTTTAGCGGACACAATAACTGTCTGTGACATAAACCCCTGTCTGGCAAAAGCTTTCGCCGAAGAGCTCAGGCATGTGACCGCAAGTCTGCAGTTAGATGTTGATGTTATTGCATGCGAAAATGCCAAAGATGTAACAGACGCCGACATCATCTTAATTTCTGCTGGAAAGCCAAGAACTCCAGGCGTCAAGATGACCCGAAGAGACTTGGCAATCCAAAATGGGGCGATAGTAAAACAAATCGCAGAATCCACTACATCAAACAACCAAGATGCAAAATATGTTGTAATAACAAACCCCGTTGATGCAATGGCGATGGTCTGCAAAAAATATTCCAAAGCCGATTTCGTGGTAAGCACCGGAACTAACCTTGAAACTTTACGTTTTAGGTCTGAATTAGCCAGAGCGTTGAATGTTCCAGCATCATCAATTGAAGGATGGGTTGGTGGGGAGCATGGTACAGATGCAATTATCTTGTGGTCAACTGTAAAAGTTGATGGACTTTCATTGGATGACTACATGCGGTTGCATTGTAAGACGTTTGTCAAAGACGAAATTGACTCCTACGTGAAGTCTGTCTCAAAGTTTATTGTAGATGCTATTGGCGGTACCGAATGTGGACCTGCAGCTTCATTTCGAGACATAGTGAAAGCTATAGTGAAAAACACAAACGAGGTCTTGCCTGTAGCCGCGCCAATGAGCGCCAATGGGTTAAATGAGCCTGTGTTTGTTAGTGTTCCTCTTAAAATTGGGAATACGATAGGAGACTCTATTTATGATTCTCTTTCTGTCGAAGAAAAGAATGGAATAGCAGATGCAGCGGAGGCAATACATCAAACATATGTGGCGACTATTGTTGGCTTAGAAAAAAACACCTTTTATAGTTGACCATTTCATATCAAAATGCCGTCAACATACCGTAAATCTTTTATTCACATGGCGCGAAAATATGTTCTACAAGTGTTGCATATGCCTCTGAATATGAGATGCTCATGCTCTACGGAGGAGCTCTTCGCGTTGAATGTTAACGTTTCAGCTGGATTCATAGGTAATAATCGTTTCAAGGAGGGCATTTTCTAGTTTTAAAATCTGTTTAATTCAGGTCTAAACTCAAAAATGCCGTGTTTGTGTTTACCGAAAAATATGGTTAAATCATTAAAAAATGTGTAACTTTCGTTTAGGTGTTTGAAATGGAATCAAATGACGAAAAATCAGGGGTCTCCTTCACTGTCTATGTGAGACGTGAAGGACGGGTAACTGTTCCGAAGGAACTCAGGGACGCTTACGATATATGTGAGGGAAATTTGGTTGAGTGCCAAATCAAAAAGATCAAGTAAACATTGTACCGCCTTTTTCAAACTTTAAGTCCACAAGAAACAACGAAATTTCTTAATTGCCATGAATATGCCGTAATTTGTCGTTGTCACTTTTTTGGTTATGGACTGAGACTAATGAGTGGTGTTTTTTGCGTATTGTTCTATGCTGTTGTTATTTGTGTTCACTTTTTTGTTCTCTTTTTTGGATTCACTTTAAATTGAGAAAGTTTTGTTTTAGTTAATTGCAGGCGTGTGTGTTTAAGGTATGTTGGAACTTGAAGTCTGCGAAATAGTGGGATGCTGTTTTGTTCCTAAAGTTGGATGGGGGTGTTCTTGCGGGTGAAATTTTCGATTGTTCTTGGTACTCGTCCTGAGATTATAAAAATGTCTCCTGTTATCCGTGAATGCGAACGTTTGGGGCTAGACTACTTTATTTTGCATACTGGGCAACATTACTCATATAACATGGATCGCGTGTTTTTTGAACAGCTTGCATTACCTGAAGCAAAATATAATCTAGATGTGGGTTCTGGCAGTCACGCAGAACAAACTGGTAGTATGCTTGTTGGCGTAGAAAAGGTGCTTAAGCACGAAGAGCCTGACGTAGTTTTAGTTGAAGGTGACACTAACACCGTTCTTGCTGGGGCCTTAGCCGCTGCAAAGTTGAGAATACCTGTTGGACATGTTGAGGCTGGACTGAGAAGTTATGATTGGGGAATGCCTGAGGAAGTCAACAGGGTTTTGGTTGATCATTCTTCCGATTACTTGTTTGCTCCGACAGAAAAATCAAGGACCATATTACTTGGAGAAGGTATTGGCGAAGAAAACATCTTTGTTACTGGTAACACCGTTGTTGATGCTGTTTTCCAGAATTTGGAATTATGTAAACGCAAACGAAATGTTTTGGAGTCTTTGGATCTCCTTGGTGCTGAGTATCTTTTGGTTACTGTTCATAGGCAGGAAAATGTTGATGATGAACAAAAGCTTCGTGGCATAGTTGAGGGTTTGGAGAGAACAAGGGAGCTTGGGTTTGAAGTAGTTTGTCCAATTCATCCTAGAGCCAAAAAACGTTTGAAGACCTTTGGAGTTGAACTAAATGGTGTTACGCTTGTTGAGCCTTTAGATTATCTGAATTTTTTGCAGCTTGAAAGTAACGCTAAGCTTGTGCTTACTGATTCTGGAGGCGTTCAAGAGGAAGCTTGCATCTTGGGTGTTCCATGTGTTACTTTAAGAGACAACACCGAAAGGCCTGAAACACTGGATGTTGGAGCGAATGTTCTTGCTGGAACCAATCCCTGTGAGATTGTTGACAAAGCAAAGTTAATGCTCAATGGTCGTGGTGTTTGGGCGAATCCATTTGGTGATGGATCTGCTGGCGAGCAAATTGTTCAATTGTTGTTGAACCTTTTTACCTAATGCCCTGTGTAGCTTTTTTGGTGATTATGCATCAAAAGTTCATTTTTTATTTTTGAATATGTTTTAATTGTCTATAAATTTGAAGCATATTGCTTAAAAAGCTTGATAATGGTGACTGACACAAAACTGTTTACTATTGCAATTAGGTCGGTTTCTTTTTCAATTTGTGGTTTAAAACTTTGGAGATATCTCAAAAAAGAGATGTGTTGTTAGGGATATACGTGTGTATTTCCTACATGTTAATAAGGTAGTAATACATCTTCCCCTTTCTAGTCTACGGGGAATCATAATTGCCTGAAACTGTTGCTCAACAAGGGAACAATACACAGCAAAGTCTAGTAAATGAAGTGGATTTAACTAAAATTGATGGCAACGGGGATTTTCCATGCCCCAAGTGTGGTGTCACCATTTCTCCTGAAGATGAAACAGAGGATGTTTACACTATTATCTCCGAGACAGTTACAAACGACACTTTGGAAGCGCTTGTGATTAAATGCAACGCTTGTGCAACCCAAATACGTCTAACAGGTTTCCCTGCTTTGGATATGGATGCCCCTAATCAATAATATCATCAAGCAAGCGCAAGTTTTTACATTATATTCGCTGCTGACTTCTTGTGTAATTGAAAAACTTGTTTTTGCCTTCTTGTTCCAATAGAAAATACGGGTTCTGTTTGCTCGGTTTTGCTAAACTAATTTATGTTTGTGTAGTTGTAAAAACTCCCTGTTAGGAGAACATGTTTCGGTGAGTAAAGCACAAAGTATGGCTAAG
>JAOZIF010000184.1 GCA_026014495.1 Candidatus Bathyarchaeum sp. | reverse complement strand
GATAGGCTAAATGATGCCCACCATGGGTAGGCGTCTACAGCGTCTCCGTCAGCCCAGACAGATGTTAGGCTGGCTCGGAAGCTCTACCAAGCTGAGCTACCTCCCGACAGACTTCTACAACGTAAAAATTACAATTTATGCGTTTCGTTTCAAACCAACAAAAAACAGTGTTTGTTTAAAAAATAGAAAAATAAAAAGTTGGATGATTGCTCAGTTTTTGGTGTTATTTACTGAGTTCATCTATGGCTTGGTCTACGGCTGCAAGTTCTTTTTTGAGGTCTTCCTTGTATTTCGTGAGTTTTGTGAGCTTTTCTTCTTTGGTTAACAGTCTTCTATGAGTGTGCCCGTGGTCATGACAGTCTCCTCCGCAGCAACAGTCTCCGGTCATGTTCTTTGTTCACCTCCGCTCCTACATCTTCAATATTCAAAGTAAAGTATTTAAACTATCCAGTTTATAGTAACACAGTCACTATCCCCAACGAAAGCGGTCAATATGTACGAAAAAAAGGAACAAACATGCATCTGCCCACTTAAAGGCGTAATCGACTTAATCAGCAAAAAATGGTCACTACTCATAATCAACACATTAGGCAACTGCGAAAAACTAAGATTCAACCAAATAATGCAAGCACTACAAGGCATTAGCCCAAAAACACTCTCAGACACACTAAAAGAACTCCAAACCGAAGGACTGATCAAACGAGAAGCCTTCGCAGAGATACCCCCACGAGTAGAATACTCCCTAACAAACGACGGCACAGAGCTTAGAAAATCTATTATACCTCTTTTAGAATGGACTGCAAACAGAAACAACATAAACAAAGAGCGGTGCGAGAGCTGCCCACCGCAAATTCGCACACGTTATAAAGCAAATTTAGGTGAACAAAAATGAACCGACAACAAATTAGTGAAGTTTTGTCAGATTATAACCCAAAAGAAGTTAAAATCGGAGTGCTTGGGTCTCACTCTGCCCTAGAGATGGGGCATGGAGCCAAGCAGGAAGGCTTTGAAGTAGTTGTTGTTTGCCAAAAAGGAAGAGAAAAAACATACGCAAAACACTACAAAAACCTCTTTGACCACGTTCTGATACTGGACAAATTTTCTGACATAATAAAAGAAGAAAATCAAGCCAAACTGCGAAGATTAAACACAATTTTTGTTCCAAACAGGTCATTTTCGGTTTACACGGGCTACGACAATATCGAACAAAAGTTTAAGGTTCCGCTCCTAGGAAACCGCTTCATGCTTAGAAGTGAAGAAAGAAACGTGCCCAATAACCAATATGACCTGATTGTACGTGCTGGTTTGAATTTGCCCAAAATCTTTAGTTCACCCGAAGAAATCGACCGCTTAGCAATAGTTAAGGTTCCAGAAAAAACAAGAAGTATAGAACGCGCCTTCTTTTATGCTTCATCTCCAGAAGAATTCAAAAAACGTTCAGAAGAACGAATAAAAAAGGGCATAATCGACCGTGAAGACCTAAACGAAGCAATCATCGAAGAATATGTTGTTGGCGCAAAATTCAACGCTAACTACTTCTACTCCCCAATAACCAACGAAATAGACCTGCTAGGCTTTGACAGAAGAATACAAACAAACCTAGACGGAGTCCTAGACCTTCCAGCAGATGAGCAACTAGAAGCAAAACTGCCAACCCAAAACGTCGAAATCGGACACACAGGCGCAACCATGCGCGAATCCCAAATAGAAAAAATATTTGACGCTGGCGAAAAATTTGTTGAAACCTGCAAAAAAGAGTACCCGCCAGGAATAATTGGCTTGTTTGCCCTGCAGGGAGCCATGAACAAGAATTTGGAGTTTTACATTTTTGATGTAAGCCCAAGAATACCCGGATGCCCCTGTGTAGAACCAACATCCCCATACATGAAATACAAGTATGGCATGGCGGTTGGTCCAGGAAGAAGAGTTGCAATGGAAATTAAAGCTGCTGTTGCAGAAAACAAGCTTGAGATGATAGTCACGTGATACCTAAAAATGAAATAAACGACACGCTTCGGGACTATGATCCAAAAAACATTACAGTGGGAACAATTGGCTCCCACTCTGCACTTAATATATTCAAAGGAGCCAAAGAGGAAGGCTTCAAAACAGTTTGCATCTGCAAAAAAGAAAACGAAATCATCTATAAACGGTTTCCACTTGCAGACAAAATCATTCTAATAGACGACTACAGCGAATTTTTGGATGAAAAAGTCCAGCAACAACTAAAACAGCTAAACACAATTCTGGTTCCTCACGGCTCCTTTAACGCGTATGTTGGAACAAACCAGATGATAGACCGCCTAGAGTTGCCCATGTTTGGCAACAGGCAACTTTTGCACTGGGAAACAAACAGAGAAAAACAAAAAGAATGGCTGCAAAAAGCAGGATTAAGGTTGCCTAAAACGTTCAATGACCCTGAAGAAATAGACAGGCTGGTTATTGCCAAGTTTCCGGGTGCAATGGGCGGAAAAGGCTACTTCATTGTAGAGTCAGCAAAAGCGTTTCACACAAAGTCGGCGGATATGGTGAAACGGGGGCACATAACTAAACAAAACTTGGAGAACATCCACTTCCAAGAATACATCATAGGCGTAAACGCGTACCCACTATACTTCTATTCGCCCCTCACAAATGAAGTTGAACTTCTGGGAATGGACAGGCGCTACGAATCCACCGTAGATAGTATCGGAAAAATACCAGCACAAGAACAACTGGAAATCAAAGTGAACCCGACATACACTGTTGTCGGCAACTTTCCAATAGTCGCACGAGAATCACTTCTGCCCGAGATTCTTACAATGGCAGAAAACGTGGTCAAACTATCAAAACAAATTGCCCCACCAGGCATGATAGGACCATTCTGTCTTGAAACAGTCATCACGGACGACCTGAAAATTTACACCTTCGAAATTTCTGCAAGAATAGTTGCAGGAAGCAACGTGGGCATCGGAACATCACCGTACGCCTACCTCAAGTACGGTGAAGGAATGTACATGGGCAGAAGAATCGCCCGAGAAATAAAAAATGCAGTAGCAAACAAGGAACTAGAAAAACTGGTTTACTAGACGTGTTTAACTGTTGAATACTGTGTGGAGTTATTTCTTCAAAAATAGCGTATTCTATTCTCTTCGTATTTACAAATCAGAGACCAATATATGATCCAGCCATTTGTCATTGGTTTAGGAGTTACTTTCCCAGACTTTGTATAATAAGAGATGACAAGGAGGCGCTTAACTTTTTGATCTTTTTTGATAATAACCTGTTTTAAGTCGTCCAAATAGCGGTATTTGTGATTGCAAAAAACAATGACGTAGGCTTCGAAATTTTGTCTATTCTGAGCTAAGGATAACTTTTCTATGTCTTTTTTAACTTCTTTGATAAACTGTTTTTTGTTGTTAATTACATATTTCAATTCAATAGCTGCCACAAGTTCATTTCTAAACTTGTCTTCGTTTCGGCTTCTAGCTTCAACATCTCTAACGTTTTTGTTCACTACATTTTGTATATCAAACTCTGCTACAAAATTAGGATTAAGAACCACAAAATCATAATTTCCTCTTCGACCTTCTCGGTCCAGCCCATAATCTCTCATACTTTTTTTATCGAATCTAAAATTGGTTGGGTACTCCTTATGTAAACATGTAGTGACTACTCTATCTTTTGTGTTTACTTCAAGCTTGCTACTGTATAAACAATGGTAAAGATAAGAATGAATATCCATCTCAGTGAAGAAAAGACAAGGGTGTTCTCTGAATTTGTTCACAGTTCTTTTGATTCCAGTAAAAACTACGTTTTTAAGGTCTACTGTTTCCATAATGCTCAAACCGCATTTTTTGATAATCGTATAAATGGTTTAAAGTTGGAGCTTTTAAAGTATATGAATTTGAAAAACGTATTATATATTATGGCATTTATCTAGAAATGTATATTAATAAAGAATAAAATTTTGGAGTCTCGTGTGTACCAGTTTGAAGTAACTTATGGATTATTTTTGGTTCATTCTTGTTTTCATTTCGTGTTCCACTATGCCGCGGTATAGTATAAGCGGTGCGATTTGTTCGTTGGGTGCAGTTTGTGCAATCTTTTGGGTTATGCTCTCGTCCAAACGTTTCATGTAAGCTTTAAGCTCAGCCAAACACATGCCCTTTAGTTTGGTTTCAAAATATTTCACTGGGTCACTCATACCGATCACTTCTTGACGTTAGTTATTATGCATAATGTAGTAAATTTATTGTTATATACTTATGTGACGAAGAAATTCGTGTAAAAACTTAAATCTGTTTACCGCAAAGAAATAGAATTAATAATTCTTTGAAGGCAGACCTTATGGTAGAAACTGTCGATTCTATAACCAAAATAATTGATGTAAACGAAGAAGACGACTCACTGCTTTCAGAAAAACTAACCCAAATCAGCAAAAAACACAACGCCGTTCTAATGGCATGCATCGCCCCATACGTTGGACTCAAAGTTTCTCCAACAAAAACAGTAAACGCACAGATGGGACTATCCGAAGAATTTGCCGTAGAAACAGCAATTAATCAAATACAAACAAGAACTGATGCCCAAAAACTATTATTTCTAGTTAACAGCCCCGGAGGATTAGTGCAATCGTCATACAAAATAGCACGAGCACTAAGACAAGCATTCAAAGAAATCATAGTCTTTGTCCCACACATCGCAGCAAGCGGAGGAACCCTTCTTGCCCTCACAGGAAACAAAATAGTAATGGGAATGATGAGCCAACTATCCCCCCTTGACCCACAGGCACAAAGTGGAGAAGGCGTTGTATCCGCAAACTCTGTTGTAGACGCACACCAGTTTGTTACAACCCTGTTTGATGAAAGGGCAATAGAAGACGCACCCTACAGCTACAAGGCTCTTGCAGACAAGTTTGATAGCGTAGACATCAGGGATGCTCTTGCGTCATTGAGTTTAATGGAAGGCTACATCTGTGAAATTCTGGAAGGCAGTGGATACAACAAAACAGAATGCAAAAAGATAAGCAAAAAAATCGTAAGAGGATTCAAAACACATGATGAAGTAATAACCATCGAAAAAGCCAAAAAGATTGGACTAAAAGTGGTATCCCACAGCGAGTTTCCAGAAGAGTGGAACATGTTCCGAGAATGGCTGGCAATGTATATGCTGCAAAGCGCTGATAAACACATTATCAGGTTTGTGATTTCAGAAGAACGTGATACAAAACGGACAGTTAGGCGCTGAAAAATGCCAAAAGTGTTGAACACATAAAAGATGTTCAAACAAACCAGAAACAACTCAATCTACTTTGAACGATGGAAAAATTTGCAGAGCAAACGTGACATCCTCATCACAAAATGGGAAGAGCACATAGAAAAGAACCCTGAAAAAATTGTGTAAGCCGCTTTGTGACAGAAAGTTTTCTGGAGAAATAACATAATTTATTCTAAAGGGCGTGGATGTACACGTTTTTGAGACTCAAACAGGTTACTGCCTGTCGTATTTTTCAACTTCGTCGTTTACGACAACTAATTCGACGCCAGCCAGCTTGAACAACTCTATTGTGTCTTTGTCCGCGTGGTAGTGTTTCTCGCAGACAACACGTATTATTCCAGAATTTATTATTATCATGGCACATGTTCTGCACGGAGTCATCTTACAATACAGGGTAGAACCATCAAGAGGGATTCCAAATTTTGCAGCCTGAATAATTGCGTTCTGTTCAGCATGCAAAGTACGCACACAATGCTGGGAAACAGTTCCATTCTCGTTCAAAACTCGTCTCATGTCATGACCTGCCTCGTCACAATGTGGCAACCCAGCAGGCGCTCCAACATAACCTGTTGTCATGATTCTTCTGTCCTTAACAATTACACAGCCTGCCTTTCCCCTATCACAGGTAGCACGCTTAGAAACAGCCTCACACAAATCCAAAAAATACCTGTCCCAATCAGGTCGCGACTTACAATCCATCCCCTTGCAACTCCAACTTTTGAACATACACCTAACATAGCTACAAAATAAAACTGTTTTTTCTCTTACGCACATTTTTGGTCATAAAATCTGTTTTACGTTTTTGAAAAAGTCTATTGTCCAAACAAGACAAGAAAAAAACTCTGAAGCCCCAACCATGCCGCCAGCAACGTATTCAATAACGTTAAATATTGTCCTTGATTCACGATACGAGAGGGGCTGGTAGTTCAGTCTGGTATGAACGCTGCCTTCGCACGCCATTGGCAGAAAAAGGCAGAAGCCGCGGGTTCAAATCCCGCCCAGTCCACCAATAGTTTATGTTTTAAGCGGAACCTGTTCAATGGGTTCTGTTTTTTGGAGACGCAATCTCCACCAATCTCCCAATCGGGAGTAAACAATCTGGGCGGGAATGATGTTAATCAAGGCTTGGGTTCCATTCATTATAGCCAGTGCGGGGAGAATACCAACAACAGTCGCTTCAGGCATGCTGTAGAATATCGGGAGCAGCCAGTAATTTGCTGCTGTCATTACAAGAACCCGAGATACAACCGCTGAAATCGATTTGGGTATGAAGCCTTTGCGGATTGCAGCAAACGCCAAGATGGTTGCCAGTTCAGCTATGATTTTGAATATGCCACCGTAAAGGTTGCCTCGCAGAAAAATAAAAGAACACCCGATAAGGCACGTGTATAATGCGCCTATGGGACCTGTGAAGAGCAGACTAAGCATCATTGGCATTCCAGTTAAGTCCCATGAGACTCTGTTGTAAAGTGGAAAGGGTATGTCAAATGGTGGTCCAGGTATTATCTCGAACACGCAAGACAAGCCAGCGAGCATGCTGGCTAATGCAAGTTTTCTGGTGTCTAATCGTTGCAAATGTGCGTCACCTTTTAGAGAAGAAGAGAGTGTACGCTAAACCATATTTATGTTTTTTGTAAAACAATATGTCTTTTTTGTCAACTAATATTAGCGCGTTCAGAGCATCTTCTTTACTGTTCGAACACACTCATTAACAAGGTCCACATTCTTCAAATAAATCACACGCGAGCGTCCAACCTCATAAACCCCCACCAGCCCGCATTTTTCCAGAACTCCAATATGTCGATAAACAGCAGCGTAGTCCTTCTTTAGCACCTGAGCTACAGCCTTTATGTGCAACGGTCTTTGGGTTTCACTTACAAGCTCAATAATTTTTAATCGTGTAGGGCTACCCAAGGCGCTGAATATGTCGGAAACTTGGCGTAACTGTTGTTCATCAAACACAATTCAAACCACCTTTATTGTATATGCATCTAATTTATGACATTTTCGCTAAATATTGGAGAGTTACACCACAACAAAAGGGGACAACATACACCAAAAACGGGGTTTACACAATTTTGTTGTCCTGTTCTAGATTGAGAAATAGAAACTGTTCTTTTATCCAAACTGTTTTATTAACCAAAGATTTAACTGATTTGACTTGAAATGAAAATGAAGACTGTTCCCACAACAATTCTTTTGATGATTCTTTTTATTGGAACTTTAACTATGTGCTTCAACTTCACAAGCGCATCCTCAGAACCAAAGACAATAACGGTTCCCGATGACTATGAAAAAATCCAAGACGCCATCAATGCCGCAAACAGCGGCGACACAATTCTTGTTAAAGCAGGAACATACAATGAAGAGTTGATTACAGTAAACAAGTCAGTTTCCCTTGTTGGCGATGAGCAAAAAAGCTTGCTTTATTACCATAGTGTGTTGGGGTTTTTAGTAACATCAAACAATGTGCACATAACAGGATTCACGATAACAAACTCTGAAGAATTGCAGGGCTACGCGGTCAGCCTCGCAAACGTGAGTGATTGTGTCATCGAAAACAATTCGATAAAAAATAATCTTGTGGGAATAACCGTTTACGGTCGTTCGTCAGGCAACACGGTTTCTGGAAACATTTTAGATGACAATGAACGCTCCATTGAACTCATTGACGCGCTAGACAACATAATCTCAGAAAACAGCATAACAGGCGCCACAGTATCCGGAATTTCTTTGGACCTATCCTCAGGCAACACAGTCTCCAAAAACATGATATCAGACATTACAGACGAGTTTGGTGCACTTATGCTGTGGTCCTCACCAAACAACACAGTCTACAGAAACATACTCAACAAAGGAACCCTGCTAATATTTGGCAGCCAAAGCAACATGGTCACAGAAAACTTTGTGATAAACAGCGAGCAAGGCGTGTTGATAGGCGAGTCATCAGGCAACACGATATACCGCAACTACTTCATTAACGTCACAGAGCTAGTAAGTGACACCGAGGCATTAACTGGCCAACTGTCACAAAATAGTTGGGATAATGGTGTCGAAGGCAACTACTGGAGCAACTATGCCGGAGCAGATGCTAACGGCGACGGAATAGGTGACTATAGTCAGGTTTTGTATGAAGGCAACCAAGACAACTATCCACTTATGGATTACCCTGAAGTTTCAATAAACCCTGAAACTGAGCAACCACAAACAGAAGGCTCATCATCCGCGTCATCGGCTTTGCCTACAGAAGCAGTATACCTGATTCTTGTGGTCATATTGATTATCGTGGCTGCCGTTGCTGTAATCAAACTGAAAAAACGATAAAGCATCCAGTTTAGCTGGAGCCGCCAAAAAAGCTTGTTAACTGTTTTTGTTTAGCCTCTTTTTTAGTTAAACTTGAAAGCTTGACTCCTACCCTTCTTGCCTCCACATCAGATTCGGCTAAGAATTTTTCAAAAAGCTCTTTCACAGCTGTTTTGAATGATTCTAGGCTGCTTGTTGGATTCTCGAAAGTCTTTGACCTGCTGTGCGTACTAAGGTCACTACCAACAACATACACACTAACTGACCTGTACATTAGCTCCAGACTCAGCAACTTAGAGTGAACATCATCGCATAACCTGTAAGCCTTATCAAGTATAACCCCCAAATTTGTTGTGTCCTCTTTGAGCGTAGAGATTCGGCTCACTGATTCTGGTTCGCCTTTTTCCTGAACAGGGTCATCATCAAACCCCAAAGACGCGTTATGAAAGTATGTTCCCAGTTTTCTTCCAAAAACATCGATTAGCCGCTGCACATCAAAGCTAGCTAGCTGGCTAACAGTTCTGACGCCTAGAGTTTCCAGCCTCTTTTCAGTCTTTTTTCCTACACCCACTAAACGGCGTACAGGCAAAGGCGCCAAGAACCGTTTAACTTGCTCGGGCTTAACCAACGTCAAGCCGTCAGGTTTTTGGATGTCTGCTGCTATCTTGGCAATGAGCTTGTTAGGTCCAACACCAATTGAGCAGGTGAGTTGCTGCTGGGTCAAAATGTCGTCTTTTATTGTCTCTGCCAACTGTTTTGCACGCTGATAGTTTGCTTTTGTTCTGTGCGTCACGTCAAGGTATGCTTCATCTACGCTAACTTGCTCAAAATGGTCTGCATATCCTCTAAGAATCTCCATTATGTTGCCCGAAATTTCCTTGTAGAACTCCTTATCAACGGGCAAAAAAATCGCGTCTACATCTTGGAGCTTCTTTTTTGCTAAAGATATTGGAATCCCAGATGTTACGCCATATTTTCTGGCAACATAGTTTGCTGTGCTTACGGCTCCGCTGTCTTTTGTGCGCCCAGAATAAACACAAACAACCACTGGTTTGCCCTTTATGGAGGGTTTTCGGAGCTCCTCACATTGTGCAAAGAAATAGTCCAAATCAACTAGCATCACAATTCTGGCTTGCAAGATAAAAGCAGCCTCACACCAAAGCGCAAACGGCTACACACATAAACTTTGGCGGTTGTTGCTTAATAAAAGTCTCTACAATCAAACTAGTTTGTAGTTCGTTTGCTAATTCATTGGTTAATATTAACGGATTATAGTCTAGTTACATGTTGAAACGGGGGAACCTCAAAGGTTCATATGGTTTCTTTGAGGCGCACACAGGTATCTGTGCAGTTTCAATCTTGGTATATTTTCAGTCCACGCGACTTTAGTGCGTTAACAATACTAGAGCTGCTTAGTGTTCTGAGTAGGCCATAACCGATTCCTGCAACTGCAATTAAAGTGCTAATTGTGATGCTTACAATCATTGTGCCCCATACTGGAAGCTGCAATCCAAGCATGTCTGCTTCGAATCCAAAGAACAGCCAAAGGTAGCCGCCTACAATGATTCCGATAGGCAAAGAACCTGCAACAGATGCCGTGAATGGTCGTTTTCTAAGCCTAAAGATGATGTATGCTCCGACAAGGTTAGCTATTGGTCCCAAGATTACGTCCTGTGGACCCAGCCAACAGTATGCGTTGCCCAAGAAGCAGCCAAGAGTTACTCCAGCAATTGCTGGCCAACCAAACAAAGCTGCTAAGGGAATCAGGCAATCAGCAACACGCAACTGAATTGGACCATAAGATATTGGAGCTAAAACAATTACAAGAACTGCGTACAGGCTTGTAAGTAGTATTGTTAAACTTATTTCACTTGTTTTCATTGTATATTTTTACCTCCCCACTCCGGGATTTTTAATGCGGAACGGGTGGGAGGCTCCACCTACCCGCAAACCGAACAGATTGCATGAATCTCTTAAAAACGTTTAGCTTTGAACAGGCCCTTTAGTCATACAGTTAGTTTGTAGATTACTACTTGCGTGTCGCTGTAAACAATGTCAAAATTTTCTAGGTTTGTCATCTGCAGAATCTTGTATAGCGTTGTCTCTTTTCCTTGGTCAGTAAACCCTTCCGAAGTAAGATATGTTGACGAATCCTTTCCAGCAACTTCAAAGAAGACACCTGCTATAGCGGCATCGTCTTGGGAAACGAAAATGTAGGCAGTGTTATAGTTTTGCATTATTGCTATTGTTTCGTTTATGTCAGTGGCGGTTAAGGCTTGGGCTACGGCCACAACATTTTGATGGTTTGAGTATTCACTAATTTGGCTTGGGTCCTGTATTGTCCAAAGTATTTCCTCGGATGGACTAAAGATGATTACTTCTTGTTCGGCGATTCCTCTTATCATGTGTCCGTAGTCCCACCAGTTCAAGAAAACAGAATTTTGAGCAACGTTACTTCTTATCCAATCTAGACAAGCAACATAATTTGAGTCAAAGTATCCTGACCATTCTTTACCATCTTTTGTGTACCAAAACTCTTCCGTATCAGGGAAATGTGTCACACGTATTTGTGCATCATATTTTCCGCCTAGCCTCTCAGCAACTACACTATCCCTTCCTTGATACTGAATAGCACCCAAAACTGGAGTCACTAAAACAAACACCACAACTAGAGTCAAAACATGCTTCTTATGTAGTGTAATCGATTCTCTTTTCATCACTTTGGAAGAAATTACAGCGGCAAGTATTCCGATCAGGATTGAACCTAAAGCCATGTCGCGCTCAAAAATAAAGAAAGGAATGAGGTTATGGATGCGTGGTGCATTCCATGAAACAAGTCCAACAACAAATAAAACAACAGATACAATCGCAGCTTCTGCAACAGATGGAATAATCTGCTTCTTTTTTTGGTAAATCAAATATGCCAA
Organism: Candidatus Bathyarchaeum sp.; assembly: GCA_026014495.1. Classification (GTDB taxonomy): domain Archaea; phylum Thermoproteota; class Bathyarchaeia; order Bathyarchaeales; family Bathyarchaeaceae; genus Bathyarchaeum. Next base: position 16,851 of record JAOZIF010000184.1, on the reverse strand, counting down.
AGTAAACACCAAAGAAAATAAGATTACCATGGCGTAGGCTAGTTCGATTGGAGTAGCTCCAAAGTCGAGTAAATGATTGAGGTTGTTGCGGAACAGAGAAGTCACAACTATCAAAACAGCATTCACGGGAACTAGGAACGAAGTGAAGCGTCGGTTTTTCACTATTCCGATAAGCAGTAGCGTCCACTGAATGCTCACGATAATGTTGAATCCCCACTGCATTAGCCAATGGTTTGGTTCAGTTGTTATTAGGTTCCAAGGAAAATAGTAGCCGTTGTTGACTCCTATGAACAGGACATTAAAGACTGCCGTAACTAGTAGCATGGGGGCAACAAAGAGGGCGCGTATCCTGTCTTTTTGCAAAAAGGCGAGAATTAGTAAAGATAAGGAAAAAAGAATGGCGTAGGACCATGTGTCAAAAAAGTAAAAGGCTCTGAAATATGGTCTTGTGTAAGAGTAGCTACTTGCAACATGTGTGTGAATGTATTGGTCGACATAAAAGAAAATGAATCCCGCCGCGATATTGAGGACATAAATGAGATGTAGGTAACTAATTTTTAGTGTGCCATGAATATTCAAAATAACCCATCCGTTTTTGATTCAGGTAGGCAATTAATTTCTAGAAAAATAGGGTTTATGGTACAATCATTGACAAATAGTACATTTATTTACAAATCATCATAAATACTTGAAAAGCAACTTTCCTATGAGGAAACCCAATTGAAATGTGGCAAACTCCTTTCAGCATTTCTACTGTTACTCATTGTCTTATCACTAGTTACATTAATCAATCCAAAAGCCAATCTTATCGCCGATTTTTCAACATCACTTAGCACTCAATCACTAGTTCAGATGAGCCTCAATTATGACGCATCGTTGTTGAATCAATCAACCAGAATTCAAATCTACAACTTCATAACAAACACACCTGGAATCAACTTCAGGGGAATCTGCAACTACCTCGCACTTCCAATTGGAGTTGTACAGTATCATCTTGCAGTGCTCATGAAGGGGGGTTTTATTTCCAATCGCCGTGATGGACGAAATAAGCGATACTTTGAATCAAGAAAATTCTCCAGTAATGAAATGAGAATAATTTCTGTTCTCAGACGCAAGACTGCAGGAAAAATATTAACAATACTGCATAATGAAAAGTCGGTCTCTCATGGAATCATGGCTGAGCGCCTAAACATTTCTTCTCAGGCTTTAACGTGGCACATGAAACAATTACAAGAGGAAAATCTTGTTACAGGTCAAGCTGATGGGATTACAGTCAGGTATTCTATAAACGAAGAATTCCTTGCTACTCTTACACAGTGCATTCAGGTGACGGTCTAAGTAAAAAGATAAAAAAAGTAGGGTTTGTGGGTTTTTTTGCTATGTAAGTAGCGTTTGGGTGAACTGTTAAGTTGGCGGTTCTGGAGGGGGAGGCGGAGGTGGAACAGCGTCCGTCTTTATTGAGAAGAACGCTATAGTCAAAAGCAGCAAAGCAACCCAGAGAAGCAAGAAACCGACAAGTATGATGGTTAAAACAGCGCCGATGAGTATTATCAATCCTGTAGTGCCGAAGAGTCCAACTCCAGTCTTTTCAGAGAGTGAAGAGAGTGATTTTCTATAGAATATTGCTGCGATAACAACGAACACGAAGAGGACAACTAATCCGGCTAGGATAATTGCGATATACTCTCCGAGTGTACTGAAGTCTATTGCGGCTTCCCAGTCCATGTTGGAAAGAGCTGTTGGGTCTGTGCTCAGAGTGTCTAAATCAAGGTTTAGTTCAGATAAGAAACCAACTGCGCCCACAACAATAGTAGCTACAAAGACTACTGCACCTACTATCGTCAAGATAACGCCGTAAAGGGTGTTGTTGAATATGCCGCTTTCGTTGTAGTTGTCAGCGAGTCCTTTCATTGCGATTAAAACAAGAATTATGCCAACAAGTCCTAGTAAGCTACCAAAGCCGCCTGCTGCAAAGCCAGAGAGCGGGGAGATCAGCATTAGTAATGCGCCTATACCACCCAAAGTTTTGGTTGTTTGTATGTCCATAAAGTAACACCACGAAACCCAGTTTCTAGGGCTTTGAATAAAAGCTTTTTCTTGGCACAAGCGTTTTTGTTGAAAATTTAATGCAGCAAACACTCAAAAATACGTTTTTCGGGGAACATTGTCAGAAGAAACGTAGTTCATTCACTAGCACACTGAATCATCCAAAACAATTTTCAGCTTGTGGCTCAAAAAAAGAGAGCTAAACGTGATTTACTCGGGCACAGCTATCTTGTTGCATAATCCACAGAAATGCGTGTCTACGTTGGAAAGCCACACGAATCGCTGTAACTTCTAACTGAGTAACTCCATGTCTTCTCCACAACACACAAGTGTTCCGCCACCAACTTTGGTTACAACAACTTCGTTACCACAAATATTACAGCGATACTTCTCATTAACTGCTTGAACCCCCACAAACTCACCCCCTCTGCTTAACTTGCGATATAAGTTATACCAAATTCGGGTATATCTAATTTTCAGACCACAAAAACAAAATCTTCCCCCTTAAAGGGAGGCACAAACAACTAGACTAGAAAAACTGACTTGCAGTTCTTTCAAAACTTTATGCTAATCCAAAAATGGAAGCGTTGGTTACGCTAACCAAAGCTACGGTCCAGTGAATCCACATTTTGGACAGCGGTAGTTTCTTCCGAACTGTCGACATTTAGCGCAACGCCAGATGAGAATTTCTCCACAGTTTGGGCAATTAGTTTTTGTCGCATCTTCGCCCGGAGGAACAATTCGGTTACAGGACATGCACTTTGGCATAACGATGTTTACTTTCTCGCTCACAGCAACACCTCAAGGAAACTTGGATAATACACTGCCCTCTTATATATGCTATCTTTTAAAACTTCCCTAGAGAATAATAGTAGACTTGTTTGGCAAGAGGAAGAAGAGACGTGAAAACAAAACATGACATTGTTGTGGTCGGAGCAGGACCCTGTGGCTCATACGCGGCATATTCAGCAGCTAAATTAGGCGCTAATGTTGTGGTTTGCGAAGAACATAACCAAGTTGGGGCGCCAGACCACTGTGCAGGTCATCTAAATATTTCTAGTTTGAAACGGCTGCAAATACCATTACCACAAAGTATTATTGAAAACGAGATTAAAGGAGCCAACATCTATTCGCCATCAGGCAAAGAGTTCGTGCTAAGGTGCCACAATCCAGTAACATATGTTGTTGACCGTGGGCGCTTTGACAAGCACATTGCTGAACTGGCCATGAAAGCTGGAGTTCAGTATCGTTTCAAATCTAGAGTGAAGTCTCTGCTTTTTGATTCAGGTCATGTCAAAGGGGTAATTCTGAAGGAAAAAGAGAAGATTGAATCGAGTCTGGTCATAGATGCTGAAGGATGCTCATCAGCCATTCTGAAAAACACGGGTTTGGCTGGATTGAGGGCTTCGATGACTGTTCGTGGAATACAAGCAGATGTTGAGGGGCTAGAGCATTTTGATGAAGACATGGTTGAGGTGTATCTGGGAAGAAATGTTGCGCCAGACTTTTTTGCTTGGATAATACCCAGAAAGGATGGGACAGCAAAGGTTGGATTAGCCACCAGCACAGGTAACCCGCAGCAGCATCTTCGAAGCTTCATGGAGAAGCATCCGGTGGCATCCAAGAAACTACAAAAAAGCAAAGTCAACAGTATTTTGGCTCATCCTATACCGTTGGCTGGTCCAATTCCTAAAACGTATTCAAATGGCTTTCTTGCTGTGGGTGATGCGGCATCCCAAGTAAAACCTACAACAGGTGGAGGCGTAATCTTTGGTTTAACCTGTGCAAAGGTGGCAGGGGAGGTTGCCTGCGAGGCAGTTAAGAGCGGCAATTTTTCTGAAATGTTTCTTTCAAGTTACCATCGTCAATGGAAACGGTTGGTAGGTTTTGATTTATCAGCCATGCTCATGATGCGAAGAATGTTAAACAGTCTACCTGATAGCAGAACAGACAAGGTAATTGATTTGTGTAAGAGGCTGGGGATAAGTGAGACACTTAAAAAGTTTGGAGACATCGACTTTCAGGGCAGGTCCCTTATTCCTATGATGAAGTATCCGGGTACGCTGGCGGTAATCAGCTATTTTCTTTATTCGTGGCTGATGTCGTCAACAAAACAAAGTTTCTTTTAGAATGTGTTGATGTTGGGCATGGAAGCGTTTTAGAGTAAGAACAAAGAACAGTAGAATAGTGTGTTGGGGCTACAGAAAAATGACTGGAAGAATATCGTGCGATTCATCGGCTTTCTCGTATAAGATGGTTATTGTCGTGAGAACAGACATTAAAATGAGTAAAGGTAAGATGGCTGCTCAGGCTGGACACGCTGCAGTTTCTGCAGCCGAATATGCAAGAAAGAATCGCCCTGAATGGTGGAGTCCATGGATTACAGAGGGGCAATGCAAGATTGCGGTGAAAGTTAGGTCTGAAGCTGAGATATTAGAGATTGAAAGAAAAGCCAGAAACGCTGGGCTTCCTGTGGCACTGATTGTTGATAGGGGTTTAACTGAAATTCCGCCAAACACTACAACCTGTTTGGGGATAGGTCCAGCCCCAGCAAACAAGGTTGATACAATAACGGGAAAATTGAGTCTACTCTGAGGAAGTTTGTTGCAGGTTCCACAGCTCGAAAAAGATTTGGGGATGGAAGTTTACTCCACCCAGTCCGAGGGGATTGGGGGCAAAATTCGTACGCTGTTAGACGATTTTGTTGTTGAGGAACTTTTAGTTAATGACTCTTTAGCTGAAGTTACGCCTCCAACTGAAGAATGGGCACCTACTGGCGAGGGAAACTACCTCATTTGTGTGCTTGTTAAGCGAAAATGGGACACTTTTATGGCGGTTAGAGAGGTTGCTCATGGGTTACATGTTAGCCAAAAGCGCATCAGGTTTGCGGGAATCAAGGACACAAAGGCGCTTACTGCTCAGCATATTAGTTTGCAGAATGTATCACCAGACAAGGTTTTGGGTTTGCAAATCAAGGACATACAGGTGTATCCGCAGCGTTATTCCAGAGAAAGAATGTATTCTCAGCTCATTAAAGGAAACAGGTTCCACATTACCGTGAGAGGAATGGACAACCCAGCCTCAGTTATCGCAGAGAGAACAAACAGTGCTATCCAAGAAATAGAGCAGGTTGGGGGTGTTCCCAACTTTTTTGGGCACCAACGTTTTGGAACAATCAGGCCAAACACCCATCTTGTGGGCAAACATCTAACACTAGGAGACACAAAGGATGCGGCTCTTGCTTTTCTTGCACAACCCACAATACACGAGCACCCCGAAGCACAGGAGGCGCGACAATATCTACAGGACACAATGAACTTTGAAGAAGCACTTGAACGGTTCCCAAGATTTTTGAGGTATGAGCGATTCATGCTTGGTCACCTAGCAAGGTATCCCAACGATTTTGTGGGCGCATTCAGGGCGTTGCCACGGAGGCTTCGTAAACTCTTTGTTCAAGCATACCAGTCGTATCTTTTCAATAGGTTCATCAGTGAACGAATACGAAGAGCAATTCCCCTCAATGAGCCGCAGGTCGGCGACTACGTGAATAAACTTGACGAAAACGGAATCCCAACAGAGGGATGGGATCAGGCTACAGACCAAAACATTCAGGATATAACTGCGGGGGTTAATGCAAACAAGTTGTGTGTTGCTGCTCCGCTTGTAGGTCCAAACCAGCCGCCATCCAAGGGGCTGCAGGGCGAGATTGAGCAGGTGATTCTTGAAGATGAAAATGTTACTCCAGAACAGTTCAAAATTCCGTTCATGCCAGAAGCAACCGCAGAAGGCAGAGTAAGAGCAGTTTTGAATCCTGTCTGGAATCTGGTTTTGGAAGAAATATCTGAAGATAAAGAAAATGAAGGCAAACAAATGATGAAGCTGGGCTTCACATTGAACCGTGGCAGCTACGCAACTGTTCTACTGCGAGAATTCATGAAACCACAAGACCTGATAGCAGCAGGATACTAGCACCAAAAGTTATGGTGTTAGTCTGAATTGGTCTCTTGGGAAGAGCACTACTTCTCGTATGTTTTTTACTCCAGTTAAGACCATGACCATCCGTGCTAGACCTAGTCCCCATCCTGCGTGTGGTGGCATACCGTAATCGAATGTAGCTAGGTGTGTTTTGAAGGATTCTGTGCTTAGTCCCTGCTCAGCTAGCCGTTTCATTAGCAGTTCTTTGTCGTGGATACGTGCTCCGCCAGACGATAGTTCTACCCAGTGCCACATGAGGTCAAAGCCTTCACTTAGCTCGGGGTTGTCGTCATTTGGTTTGATGTAAAATGCCTTAGCTTTGGTTGGCCAGTCAGTGATGAAGTAGTAATAGGGATGAAGTTTCCCAAGAACACGATAAGCAGCAGTGGGGATGTCTTCGCCCCAGTTGATGTGAATCTTCTCGTTTTCCAGTTCCTCCAAAATCTCGCGGTAAGTTAGACGCTTGAAGGGAATCTCGGGAACCACAATCTTGTGACCTAAAAGCTCAAGTTCACGCTTACAGTTATCAGCCACATACTTGCAGACATCGTGAATTAGCTCTTCAAGAACATTCATGACATCTTCTGCGTTTGCAAAAGCCTGTTCGATGTCCACGGAAATAAATTCGCTCAGGTGACGACGAGTGTGTGATTCTTCGGCTCTGAAGAAGGGGCCAATCTCGAAAACTTTCTCAAAATCCAAACTTAACTGCTCTTTGTAAAGCTGTGGACTTTGAGCCAAAAAAGCTTCTCTAGTAAAGTATGCTACAGGAAACAGCGCAGCTCCACCCTCAGTGGCAGATACTATGATTCGCGGAGTGAAAACTTCCATGAAACCCTGCTTTGACAGAAACGCCCGCACAGCTTGCAATGCAGCATGCTGAATCCTAAAGATTGCTTGATTTTCTTCCCGTCTCAAGTCCAGTACACGGGCATCCAAGCGAACATCAATTTCTGCTTTTGTTCTCCCCGTTATGTCAAGTGGCAAAGGCTGCTCTGACACACTAAATATGCGCAGTTCATTGGGAACAATTTCTACGCCCCCAGGAGCATTTTTCATTGTCTTAACTTTTCCCTTAACGCCGATGCTGTACTGTTTTTGCAGTGTCTTAGCTTTCTCCACTACCTCAGCAACAACTTTGTTTTTATGAATAGTAATCTGCAACTGTCCATTTTTATCTTGCAAAATAACAAAACGTAAGCCGCCTAGGTCCCTGATTTCTTGAACCCAGCCAAAAACAATTACTTCTTGTCCATCTAGTTCAGGACTTATGTCTGCTGAATAGTGGCTTCTTCGCCAGGCTCCCAGCTTGTCAATTTTCATTGGAGAACCAGCCTGTTATTGGGCAAATTCTACTCTAAGGGTCATTCCCCGAAGCTTTTCGGCGAGTTCCCTTGAAGCTTTGACATTTGGAATTCTTTTTCGTCTTCCGCGATTTAATATGACTCGGGTTTCAGTGGTTCCGTCAGGCAACCAAATCTTGTTTATTGTCAAAATGCTCAATGGAACAAAGAGGTCTTCTAGGAACTTTCGTTCAGTTACGCCATATTCCAGAATGCGAACAGTTTTGTCCGTCTTTTCACCGAGAACCTTAACAATTTTTCCGCCATGACTCAAAAGTCGCGGCACATCACCTTTATCAACGAGAATTGCGAGAATTCTATCCGCTTCCACAGCCTTGTGAAAACGTACTTCTTGAAGAGAAGGATACTGTTCTTCCAGAGACAAAAGTAAACGGGCTACAGTAAAGTCTACTTCACTAACAGCTCCTGACTTGAGTTTTTCTTGACATTTTGAGCACAATATTCCGCTCTTCAAGCAGAAATTGCATAGTTCCGTTTTCACTTCGTGTGTGTCCTCCCTGAAGTAAATGAGGTGTGGCAGCGGAGACATTTAAACTTGCGTATTTTTTGGTTACTTCTCTAACGTTATTTCGATGGTACTAACGTTAGATGGTGCGCCTCCCTCTTCAAAGACCATCAATTCTTCTGTACCAATTCCAATTTTATGTATTTTAAGGTCTGGCATAAAACGACGTCTGGTTATTTCCACAACGTCAATTGCTCTGCTGATTGCTCTACCTCTAGCCTTAACGGAAACTTCGTTTGCTCCGCCATGGAAGAGAGATATGCACGCTAGCACATAGTTCATTACTGGCTTTTTTCCAATCAACACAGAGTTGTCTTCTGCCATCTTCGCTGCCTTGCTCCTTTATTTTTCTGTTCGTGTGAACTTTCTAAGCTTTTTTGCAGTTCAATAAATACGTTGTGGTAAAATTTTGCATAATACATAAAGTTAGATTATCAAGGAATTGCTTTTTCCAAAAAGAGCAAACACCATGAAGATTTCGGAAAAAATAGCAAGCTACAATGTAAGATACAGGAAAACATATTTAGGTCAGGGGTGATTTGAATCGTAACTAACTCGTTAACGGAGAATGTCTGATTTGCCTATAATGGACCCCTTCAAGAAAACGCTTGCACAAAAACACAGGCTCTACATGAAAATCTGCAGAGAATGTGGAGGACGAAACGCTTCCAGCGCCACCAAATGCAGAAAATGCAGAAGCAAAAATCTGCGATGGAAGAAACGCGAAGTCGTCCGCTAAAACACTTGACTAAACAAAAGCCACAAGTAGCAGCGTACACAACTGCACATATTAGGATACTAATAGCAGTTCATTGTTGAAAAATACCTTTTTTCAAAATTTTTCACACAACACTTCTTTGCATAACAGTTGCTCACATTATTGGTTAACGATGTTTTTCACCAAATCATTGTGTTTACTGAATTTGTGGTTTAACTGTTTGATGTGTTTCTGTTCCTGAAGATTGCTAGAACTAGGACAGTATCAATGCTAAGTTCAAGCAAAGAACTAAAGTCAAAAATCAAGTGTAGTTACAAAACGGCAACTTGACAAAATGTAGAAATAAAGGAGAAGGGGAGAGCCAAATATGGGTGGTGGTTAACCAGTTAATTATCTGGCCTGTTGCCCGATATCAGATTTTGGACAAGACCATTAATTTCCCCGTTTGCTCGCCCTACTGTTTCTAAAGTTTGTTTGCCTTTGTCAGTTAAGGTGTAGGTTCGTTTGCGATTGTCTAGGTCGGCGGTCACTAAGCCTTTTCTTTCCAGCGAATACAACAATGAATAAACTGTGCCTGAACTTACTAAGATGTTGAACCTTTTGTGAATGAGCCCAATGATGTCGTAGCCGCTGAGAGATTTTTCCTGTAGCTCTGCTAGGATTAATACATCCATGAACGTTTTTATTGTGCGTCTTCTTAGGGTCTCTACGATTTTTGACGTCAAATAATCAGACTCCAACTTAGAATTAAACAGTTCTATTGTTTTTTTATATTTAACATTTACACATAATTCGAATTCGGAATTTGAATAAAAACAAAAAAAATATTTAGGGCAGAAGATGAATTTTAAGTAAACTACGGTTTTAGTTCAAAAAAGGGTGAATTAATTAATGGAGAATTTTGACGATTTAATGTCTGAGGCATTAGACGATGCAATCAAGATGGTCCTTGGAGAAAGCGCCTCGAAGTTGATTCACTCACTAACAGAAAAACAACTATCCGCTAAAATAAAACAAAGCAGTAACAACATCGAAACTATTATCACATACCTCGAAAAGCTGATAGGAAAAGAGGGAGCCCAAATCATACAGACCGCAAGCATCAAGCGGTTATGCCAAAAACTCAAAGAAGAATACGAAAATGTGGAAGCTCATTTTGTGTTTCTCGATGAACTTTATGAAATGAAGTTCAAGCTTTTAGCGCCCACGCAAAACGAAAAGAACAAACAATCAGGTTATAACTAAATTCAAAGCTGCACCTGTTGTTAAAATGGAAATAGAAACAGTGAACACTTTGCACCACAAGCCATCAGAACTTTATGTAATAAAACGAACTGCTAAGTTGAACCGCTTTTTTCAAACGGGTTAGATGGTTATCCCAAAAAGACAGTTATTTTAATGTAGTTGGTGTTCTAAAAGGTAAGTTGACATACATGAAAATAATGGGGCGGTTAAAAAGTCTAGGTTGCTTTTCGTGGAATCGTTACTTTAGAAATTGTTTTTTTCGGTTACAACTTGGTAGATTTTCAAGAATCAAAGAGCACTACAAGAGCATACAGGTGAGTTTTGTATAAAAATGACCGAAATCTTCAGAAACTTGTTCCTCAAACTTATATACAACAATAAAAAAAAGGAACTGGGTTGGAGTAGGAACCTTCGTGAATTCTGACGTCTTGGCGTATTCAATTGCACTCGGGGCAGTTATACTAGCTTTGATAACAATCTACATTACGAGAAGAGGAAAGAAAAACATCAACGAAGAGCCTTTGGAAGCGCCTAAAAACGCAGCTATATTGCCACTACAGGGAAACCGAACAGTTACACCTTTTGACGCTCAGAAATCCAAAAAAGAACTGAAAACATTAGACGTAGAAAGAGAAATTCTCAGCTTCGGCATTCGCCGCATCTACGAGGCTCAAGCAGAAGGCAAGATAGACGAAAAGGAAAGAGATCGACTAGCACAAAATTACAAGGCAAGGATGCGAGAGATCAAAGATTCCATGACCGAAAAAGAGTCGGTTGTAGCCCTCCACGAACTAGAGGGAATGCAAGAGGATCTTATCAAACTGTTCAATGACCGCTTTGATGAAATAAACAAAAAGATAGGGGGCTTAAGGGTGAACTTGGACATAACGCCAAAACATGTAGCTCCCAAAAAGGAACCAACTACTCCGTCTTCCCGACCTGAAACCGTTAAGAAGCAACCACGGAAGACCTCAAAGCCAAAGAAAACAGAGGCTGAAGAGAAAATTGACAAAATCAGGTCAGAGGTAGAGAAAGTTTTGGAGCGGCTTGGGCAGATGGAAACTGAGGCTTGAAACGGTGAGTTGGAGAGAAGACGCAAAGAAACGGGTAGCTTTACAAGCAGTTAAGCATGTAAAAGACGACTTTGTTGTGGGGCTAGGTAGTGGAAGCACAGCTGCCTATGCAATTCAAGAACTAGGCAGGCTAATCAAACAAGACGGTTTACAGGTTATGGGTGTTCCAAGCTCCAGTCAAGCCATGATGTTAGCAGTAAATGCTGGAATCCAGTTGACTACATTAGATGAGCATCCAACCCTTGATTTGGCAATAGATGGCGCTGACGAAGTCGACAAAGCATTAAACATGATCAAAGGTGGAGGCGGCGCATTAACCAGAGAAAAAATTGTAGCCTCAGCAGCCAAACAAGTTGTTATAGTTGCGGACGAAAAAAAGTTGGTGCCAAAGCTTGGTTCGACATTTAAGGTTCCAGTTGAAGTTTTGGGTTTTGCGTTGGCAACCGTATCGGCGGGAATAAAAGAGTTGGGCGGTAAACCAGTTTTGCGTGAAGGCAAAGGAAAGGTTGGCGCCGTTGTTACGGATAACGGCAACTACATTGTCGACGTAGATTTTGGTCCAATAGACAGTCCAGAGGAGTTGAATTTGGGGCTTAAGTTTATTCCTGGCGTGATCGAAACTGGGCTGTTCATGAACATTGCAGACATTGTTTATTTGGGTAAGCAAGACGGCGTCATCAAGTTAGAAAGGTAACAAGTTTTAGGGCTAAAACATTAAACCTGTTATTTGAAGAAAGTCTACGAATTAACTGTATGGCGAAAAAGGTTTTGTGAGCAGTTTTTCGAGCTTTGTGTGTCTATTGTCTATAGTGCTATTGAGCCTGCTTTGAAGGCTGGGCAGGTGGAGTGGTTTGTGGTAATGATTGATGTTTTGTTGTAAGTAGTATGCAGCATTTTATAAACAGGAAATTAAAAACAGAAGTTAGAACAGTGTATTGAAATGTATTTCACGTTACAGCTTAAGGCTGTTTCACCGAATGTGAGGTTACCGAAAAAATGAGGTGAAAACAAATATGCAAAAAACAAAAAGATTGACAATGTTGGGCGTTATACTGCTGGCTTCAGTTAGTTTGGCAGTTGTTGCTCAAGCATCTGGAGTTCTACAAAGCTTTGCTAGATTTGAAGACGAGGAAATCAGAATAGAAACCATGTCGGTGTCGCTGATTCTTACGGACCAAGAAAAAGCAACGGCAACAAGCATTGCGCTTGCAGATTCGCAGATAGAGCAGTTGCTGGCAGGTGCAGACAACTATACACTAGTGGTTTCGGAAGTTTTTGATGTTGTTGACTTTGATGTTCAGGAAACAAGTAGCGAAGTAGCGCTTGTTCCCCAGAAGGGCGTTGCAAAAGTTACGATTCAAATCAATAATGACTACGGTGACCAGTTCGGTGAACAAACTATTGAGGTAACAGTAGACCTAGAAAAACAGCAAATAACAACAAAAGATGTGCAGCCAGAAATTGTTAAGCCAAAAATAGTGGACAACATTACAGAACTTAGCGAGCTTATTGAAAATCCTGAAAACTACGAAGGAGTAGTAGTAACAGTGACCGGAAAAGTCAGCTTGCTAGGTGAAGTGTTCGGTTCCCTGTTTGAGCTTGACGAAACAGTTACGGTGTTCTATGCTCACCAAAATGGAGAAGTAGATGTTTCAGACATCGAAAACGGCGACACTGTAACAGTTACCGGCAAATTTGCTGGACCCAGCACAATATACGCAACAAGTATCGAAAAACAGTGAAATGTGGGAGAAATAAACTATGAAACAAACCAAAAATTTCCCACCCTTTTTCTGTGCAAAAATGAGGCGATGAATACTTGACAAAACAAAAAATGACAGTTATGGCAATATTGTTCGCAGTTTCTGCGTTTGTGTTAGCAGGCAAGCTGTTGATGCCTACACCAATACAGATAGTTATTCAAGGTGAAGAGCCAATCGTTGTAGGTCAGATTTTTCGTTACACACAGTATGACGTTGCAATAATCAGCTTATCCACGGTGGTATTAGCTATCAGCAGCTTCTATATGGTGTTTGGAAAAAACAGTGAAGCATCTACCGTTGTAACCGTGCTAGAGCAAAAGGACACGTCAAAGCAGGAGATAGCATTTGCACTTAAACTCTTGGATGGAGACAAACGAACCGTCTTCAACGAAATAGTAGAGTCCAACGGAGAAATCTTGCAAAGCGACCTGCACACACAAACAGGTTTCCCTAAAGCAAAAATCACCAGAATCTTGGATTATCTGGAAATTAAAGGGTTAATCGTCAGAAAAAGTCATGGCATGACAAACAAAATTGTCATTAACAAAAATGGGCTAATGAAAAACAAGTAATTATCAACTGAAACATAACTCACCCTTTTTGTTCCAATTTTCCTTTTTTTAATTCTTGAATTACCAGCGTAAGTTGTGTGTGATAACCGATAAATATTGGAGATAATACAGGTTACAACTGTAGTAGATAACTTTTGTCAGGGGATATCTAATATGAAATTAAAAGTTTCAGCGTTACTATGTGTTTTGTTGTTTTCAGCGGTTACATGTTTAGTTAGTGTTGAATTTGCCTGCTGTGATTCTACGTCAACTGATTGGTGGACAAGTTTCCATCATGACTCGGCGAATAGTGGATGTTCAACTTCAACAGTTCCTATGACTAACCAAATTCTGTGGAAGTACACAACAGGAGGCTATGTTTCTTCGTCTCCTGCGGTTGTTGATGGAGTTGTCTATGTTGGTTCATATGACAATAATGTATATGCAATGAATGCAGATGACGGCTCACTTGTTTGGAGCGCAACACTAGGAGGTTTTGTGTATTCTTCTCCTGCAATTGGAGACAATTATGTTTACGTAGGTGCAGGCGATAACAGGGTATACGCGATGGAAAAAGCTACAGGCGCACTTGCTTGGGCATACACAACAGGAGGTTACGTGGATTCGTCACCTGTAATTGATAATGGAATGGTTTACGTGGGCTCATATGACGATAACCTGTATGCTTTGAGTGCAGACATCGGCTTGTTTGTTTGGAGCTATACAACAGGAGGAAGTGTAATGTCCTCTCCTGCGGTTGTAGATGACATTGTTTATGTGGGTTCAGCTGATGGCAAAGTGTATGCGTTAAACGCAGATGACGGCTCACTTGTTTGGAGTTACACAACTGGAGGAAGCGTGTATTATTCTCCTGCTGTTGTAGATGACGTTGTTTATGTGGGTTCACGAGATGGCAAGTTGTATGCTTTGAATGCAAATGATGGGAGTATGCTTTGGAGCTACACTACAGGAGACTACGTGGATTCGTCTCCCGCGGTTGCGAATGGCGTAGTTTATGTTGGCGCGTATGATGGTAATTTGTATGCTTTGAACGCCGATGACGGTTCAATTGTTTGGAGTTACACGACAGGAAACAGTGTGACATCATCTCCTGCAGTTGCAAATGGAATAGTTTACGTGGGCTCAGGGGATTCCAACGTTTATGCAATAAATGCAGCCAGCGGTTCACTTGTCTGGAGTTACACAACAGATGGAGGGGTTTATTCTTCTCCTGCAATTGCGAACGGCGTTGTTTACGTGGGCTCAACTGACGATAACGTGTATGCTTTTGGTTTGCCATCAGGTACAACTTACACAGTAACTTTTGTTGAGTCGGGCTTGGAGACGGACACCAACTGGTGGGTTACGTTTAATGGTGTGACCCAATCATCTAGTTCGGATTCAATTAGTTTCAGTGTAATAAGTGGCGATTACTCGTATTCTATTAATGTGCCCACAGGATACAACTCAACTTCAGTTTTGTCAGGAACACTAACTGTAGCAGACACAAACATCACAGAAAACATAGAGTTTGTTATCGAAGAGGAAATTCCCGAGTTTGAATCAATAGTTCTACTGTCAGTAGGACTAATTGCGATGTCTACATTAGCGGTGATATTTAGGAACAAAATGGGAAAACACTCATCTCGTTAATTTGAAAAGCAGGTTAGACAAAAGCAATCTTTCATAAATTGTAGTTTACAGCACATACAAATTAGCATTAAGAAATATAGAAATTAACTGTGTAGTTTTTTATATAATTAAGATTACTTATCTAACCAAAGCTACACTGTTATTAGCCAAGTTCCGACAAACATCAGGGCTATGGCAACAATTTTTAGTGCAACAACAGTTTTGCTTATCTCTTCTTTGAGGATAGTTGGCACAAACAAACTCAACAGCAACATGTAAATGAAAACAAAAAAGTGCTGCAACCCAGACAACGCAGAAACCAAAGAAACATAACCCAAAGAAGTTGCTATCAACGAGCAGATTGTGCCCAGAATGTATGTCCCCTCACCAACTAAAGACACAACAAATGTGCGTTTTCCAAGCTGAGAAACAGCTTCAACAAACTCTTTACGTGGCCTAGAAAAAGCCAACATACACAAAACCCCAAAACAAGAACCAATCATCATCCAAAAAAACAACGACCAGTAATCCAAGTAACCAAGAAGATACTTGTTCAAAACAGTGTACACAGCAAGAATCGCAGTAAAAGGAATCATCAACTTGAACGCGGAAGACAACAAATTGCCATTTGCCGTTTTTCTGTAGGAAATCAGCATCGAAGTCAAAACAATCAAGGCAATTCCAAAATACATTTGAGGACTCAAAAGCTCACCCAAAAACAGCACCGACAACAAAACAACAAAAATGGGAATAAACTGGAACAGCGGCGTAATCCGCGAGACCTCCTCCACCATAAGGGCTTTGCTGTAAAACCAAAACGCAAACAGGGGCAACATGCCAACAGCCATAGAAAACAAAGCATAGGGAAACTCGAAACTAACTGGAACAGCAACAAAAACAGCTCCAGCAAAAATTAAATCCACCAAATTCAAGTAAATTGCGATAGAAAAATAGCCTTTGAACCTTTTGGTCACAAGAAACTTGTTAACAACATTGTTTATGCCCCAGAACGCGGGAGACAACAAAGCAAACACTAGCCAATCCATTGTCGCACCAAACAAAACAGTAACGTGCAATCGTGCAAATAACCTTTCAGAAATGAACAACCAGCATATTAGGAGACTAATAGAGGTACATTGTTGAAAACAACCTTTTTTCTGAAATTCCAACAAAACACAAGTTACAAAAGATATAAAGGAATCAAACAACCGTTTAGGTCTAGAGAAATGGGCCCGTGGTCCAGTTGGTTAACTCCATTTGAGGCCAAAAGACGCTTCCCTCACGCGGAAGAGACCGCCGGTTCAAATCCGGCCGGGCCCACCACCAACCACTTAGAAGTTTTCACGTATTCTCCGCGCAGTCTCATCCAAATCCTTTCTTTCCAAAGTTATCCGACCATGATGCCCTTTAGTGGCTCCTGAGCCAGAAATGGCCGGAATAACATGAATGTGAATGTGCATAACTACCTGACCAGCATCCCTTCCGTTGAGCTGAATAACCTTAATTCCATCTGCAGCCACAGTTTTCTTTACAGCAACACTAACTCGCTTAACAACCGCAACCATTTCAGCCAAGGTTTTTTCTGGAACTTCATAGATGTTCTCCCAATGTTCTCGCGGAACAATCAAAGTGTGACCTTCGTTAACGGGGTTTAGGTCCATAAAAGCCATCACGTTATCGTCTTGGTAAACTATGCTTGCTGGAGCTTTTCCAGAGGCTATCTTACAGAAGGGACAAACATCACTCAAAGTTTTCAACTCTAATTTAGCCTTCACTATGCATGGGTTAATAGTTTATGGTTAATAGTCACAGTCAACTAAAACAGGGCTATTTCAAAAAGCTTAAAAAACAAGATGTAGTTCATGTTGAGTGGCGCCGAGGTAGCTCAGTTTGGGAGAGCACTCGACTCAACAACACACATTGTTGAGGGTGAAGCTGAAGACCGAGTTGTCGCTGGTTCAAGTCCGGCCCTCGGCACC
>JAOZIF010000022.1 GCA_026014495.1 Candidatus Bathyarchaeum sp. | reverse complement strand
AGAAAACAAGTAAAAGAAACTCTCCCCGCCCGCTTAATAGCTCTAAACTTCATAATATTCCCCATCGCCCACAACACTAAACCCTTAGACAAAACACTACAATATAATTAAAAAAAGGCTTATTTTAAATATATGCTTTATCCTTCATAAGTCCACAGCCCCAAAAACCAACAAACACGCTTAAAAAAAAGCCTTGTTTACCAAGTAAACAAAACTCAAGCCTGAGAAAAAACAAAATAAATCAAAATAAAAACAACAATGACACCAACACCCTTCGCAACCCAACCCATAGTCCCATGACTAAAACCCTCAATCCCCGCCTGAGTACTATTTATTCCACGAACAAAAACAAGCACAAACAACATAAAAACAACGAAAATCATAAGTATCCACGCCCCAATAATCCCCAAAAACTCAGCAAGAAAAGAATTCACACCTAAAACAAGGCCCCAAACAAAATTCAAAAACCACAAAATAAGATCGCCAATCTGAGAAAGAATAGCCCAAACATCAATCTCAGGAAAAAACCCCTCAGGAAACAACCCCAACTAAAATAATGCCCCCGCAAACTTACGATAAACAAGCCCTACACTAAACACAATAGAAACCAAAAAGAAATACTGCAAAGCGGGAGCCTGAGTCGCCGTAACAGCAGCATACCAAATATCATAAGCATTTTCACTCCCTAAACCACAAAGCTCCGCGCCAAAACCAAGACACCACCACGCAATAAGTTCAAGAACATACCAACCCAAAATAAACGCAACAACAGCGACCAAAAGCCCTTTTCCCCAAAAACCCCACTCATCTTTAACCTTAAGAACAATCCACGTAATAGCAGCAGCGAACAAAAAAGCTCCAGCACAAACCCAAATACTAAAATGAGGCAAATAACCGCCAGTAAAAGGATAAAACATCTCCAACCACTGAAGCCAACTAGGTAACATTTCAACAGGTAAACCAGGAGTCCAAACATCTAAACAAAGAACAAACAAAACCATGCCTCCTCCAGTTTCAACAGGATCAGAAACCGCAGAATCAAGCATATCCGTTAATTCGCCAAAATTTTCCGAAGCCTCAAAAACTCCAACACCTAAAGAAGCTATTATGACAATCAAAGCAACCGTATCAAAGACGTCAAATAGCCCCATTTTTGGTCTAATCCACAAATTTATCGTAAACTAGCAACCCGCCACCAACAACACAAGAAACAACCGCGCCAACCAAAACCTCAAAAGGCAGCCCCGAAGAAACAATCTCAACCTCAGGCTCAGAATCAACCCAAACAACATCAGAACCACCAGAAACAGAAACATCCTCAAAAAGGTCCATCGTGTAAGTAGAATCCCTATTAATCCCCGCAGCTCCCCAAAAACTGTAAACCCCAAAAGCATAATCGCTAGTGTAGCCTTCAGCAACCACACCAATATTATAGAAGCCACTAGACGTAAAAACAGCCCTACCCGAAACATCAGTAACCCTCATATCGTCCGCCTCCTCAGGAAGCTTATACGCTCCGCCCCCCTCAAAAAAATACACTTCCGCACCCTCAACACCAACACCCGCCTCATCAACAACCTCAACCGTCAAAGTCCCAATACTAAAAGCAGACACAGCACCAACACAAAGAACAGTAATGCCACAAGCAAACAAAACTAAACCTACAATCCTTTTCCAATTCAAACCCTAATCAACCCCAAAATATACTCACACCAACAACTATTTAAAAATAACACCTTGTTAACAAAACAAAAAAGCTTACCGACCCACAGTAAGCCACGCCGTAGCACTCCAAGCCGAAGCAGAATCGCCAGCCACAACCGCATCAATCTCATAATCTCCATTACCCAAACTATCAAAATTGTAACTCAAAGTCGCATAACCGCCACTATTCACTGTAGCCGTCCCCAAAGAATAACTCAAACTAGCATCAGGGTCATTAGCAATAAACAACACAGACGCCCCCGCATAATGACAAAAAACTCTTAACTCCAAAGAATCCCGAAAAGTCTTACTAAAATGGTCAGCCTCCAAATCCACTTGAACGCCCCGAACAGTCAAATAAGCAAAATTACTCACAACACCATTCTCGGCTGTAGTCTGAAACTTCCAAAGACCAGGCAAATACATTTGACGACTCAACTCATAAGTTCCATCATCATCAGCAACAATCCCGCTTAAAGTCTCAGACAATCCAGCCCCACGATGAGTAACTTCCGTGTAAATTCTGTAATCACGACCATCACTAGAAAGCAATCCAGTAACCCAACCGCCCATACTAACAGAACTAGGAGAAACTGCAATGTCAATATCAGTCGGAAAAACCTTGTCCTCAGGCTCATAATCCGCATCATCATCACCTTCAATAATAATCACCGTACTTGAGCCTTCGCCATCTCCAGAAGAATCCCCACTAAAATCAAACATAGAAAATATGCTAGAAACTAAATCGTTTGCCTCATCAGGAAAAACAAACAAAGCCGTAGCCACAACAACACAAGACACAGCCACAACAGCAACTATAATCAAAGCAGTCTTTTTATCAACCAAACCTAAAGACCCCTTTAAAACACTAAACACACAACATTTAAAAAAGTTTGCATCTAATCTTAAGAAACAGATACCCCTTAATTTTCATAATTACCTTTGAATTTTAAATCATGTAAAATAATTTGGTCTCGAAGATACGCATCAAAATTAGAATCAGAAGAACGAAGCTTTGTTCCCTCAATCTCAGCTTCAATTCTTTTCTTTCTATCTCTTAATTCATTCAACTCTAATTTAGTAAACTCAATCTCAGATTTCAATGACTTTAACTCATGAAGTCTTTCAGAAACAATCTTATTCAAAGACTTCAAATGATTTTCAGCAGAAATAGTTTTATATGCAGTTGATTTCAAAGAAAAAAGTCTATTAACATAGGCATCAGGATTAAATCTTACAGGGTTTTCATCACTTAATAACGCTACAAGTGGAGTAATATTCCGCTCAAAGTTACAAAACTTAAACATATACCTCTTCAACTGAGTAGCAGCAGCATCTAACATCTTAGGATTAGAACCAAACTTCGCTTCGATAACAAAATAGTTAGAACCTCTACGAAATAACAAATCACTACGGAAAATCTCGTAACCTACAAACTCCAAATTTTCCCCAATAATTGAAGGGTTACGAATTAAATAAGACTTGAAAGCCCACTCGTTTCTAGGAAACCAAGACGGAAAATGATTAATAATTTCTTTCTGTGATACTCTAATAATCTGATTCAAATTAATCCTCTTCAGCAACAGTCACTCTTCGAGAAAGAACCATATCTAAAAGCTGGCTTTTTCTTCGATAAGCAAGAACTGTATTAACCAATTTTCTTGAATCTTTATGCTTTTTTCTTATGCGATAAAGCATGTTGTAAACGGTGCTTGTGGACAAATTAAGATTAGAAGCAGCAGATTTCACACTATCAGAGTTCGCTATTTTATTAAGAACTTCTTTTTCTCGCTCAGAGAGTTTCATAGAAAATCACACCAAAGTTACTACAATATATTATTAACTTTTTTTTAATATACTAATGATTTTTTTTTTTTCTTTAAC
>JAOZIF010000164.1 GCA_026014495.1 Candidatus Bathyarchaeum sp. | reverse complement strand
TGAAATAGACAAGTTAACCCGATCTCTCACACGATCAGCAGACACAGAAACCAAAAACTCTCACCTACCCGTTGGATTCCATCAACTCTTTTGCAGTCATAATGAGCTGCTGCACTTCATTTTCTGAAAGATTGTCGTCTTCAATAGCTACAATGAGTTCACCAAGAAGCTTAGAAAACAGCTTGGCCTTGTTTACCAAGTGCCTATATTTCACTCCCAAAAACGCAGAAGCAACAGACAGAATCGAAGTTACCAAAACCACAAAAGATGCTATTTCCATGCATTAAACTCTGAAAGAAGTCAGATTTAAGATATTTTGGCGAAAAAAACCCTTAAAAAAGAACCTGTTAGAAATTGCTTGGTAAAAAATCACACTTATTGTAGAGCAAAATGTCTATTAATCCATGTACCTGACTGGATCATTTGCTCAATCTGCTACTTGAAAAAGTCTTTTATTCTAATTGTGACAATTCCTGCATGACTAACAATGACTTCCTTTCAGAATTTATTGCAGTATATTCATGATTTTTCAAAAACTGATCTAACAGGAAGTGAAGCAAACACCAAGAAACGTGTTATTGAACCTCTATTGGAGTCTCTTGGATGGGATTTGCGTAGCAATGAAATAAGATTAGAATACCCTGTTAAAATAGGAACACGAACAGCTTACGTAGATTACGCATTAATGCTAGAAGACAAACCTGTAGTTTTTGTTGAAGCCAAAGCTTTTGATGAAAGTCTGACCAATGATTACTCTTCCCAGATTATTAGTTACGGAAAAGTTGAGGACGTAAAATGGGCTGTACTCACAAATGGGAAGCGAATAAAGATGTTTGACACAAAAGCTGGAAAGAACGAAACAGAATGCCTTGTAGTAGAAATAAATCTTCAGGCGCTACCTGCAGGAGAAAACGAGTTAAGAATTCTTTCCAGAGAATCAATATTAACAGGTGAGATCGAAAAAACTGCAAAGCGATTTACTACTACGAAGAAAGTCATCAGTAATTTGAGACGAAAGCAGACTGAACTAGCAGAAGACTTTCAAAAGGTATTGATTGAATTCACCGGTCCAGGATTAGAAAACAGAATTAAGATTGTTTCTTCTCAACTTGCCAAACAAACAGTTAAATTGTTTGAGGAAAAGGCGGAGGCATCAGTAAGTTTTGAGAAAGGACAGGTAGGACAGGTTTCAAAAGTAAGTATAATTTCTAGGAGTATGCTTTCCAACAAAGAACCTGGTGTTGTACTTATATGTAGCAGTCGGATTGCAGGGATTGAATTTCTTGAAAAATATAATGCATGGGGTTTCATTAAGCTCGGAAAAAACAGAGCCCCGAAATATTTCGCGCTATACATTGGAAGGCCAAAATCATCAATTATGTACTTTGCAGAAATTGAAACAATAACTCAACCGTTAAAGTCAAAAGATGATGTCAAAAAAATTGCACAAGAAGACCTTGAAGAATTCAAGGCTGGAAAACAGGTAATTCATCTTAAACCTAATTCGTTGTATAAGCTTGAAGACCCGATTCCTCTGATAAATAAAAAGGCTGCACCCTTGGGAAATAACTACACTTCCTTAGAAAAATTCATCAAAGCGAAATCTATCAGTGATCTATAACAGAATTTTCCTCTAGGAATACAGTAAAAATATGGGTAAATTGACTAAAAAGAGGGCTTCTATGACAAACACTATTGTTACGGATACGGGAAAACTCAAAGAAGAATTGTTACCTGCAATGCTCTTAGACACAAACATCCTTGTTGAGTACTGGATGACTGAGGGAATGGAATTCATTGATGATACCGATAGTGAGCTGCCAAACTATGAGCTACCACATTTGCAAGTTGTCAGAGACATCTTGAAATCAGAAAAGATGACAAAAGGAATGCTTGAACTTAGAAAGAAGTTTCTTTCAGGCACATCTAAAGTTACTCCAGTAGTGACACCTTTAGCAATTTTAGAATTAATCGGTTGGCATGCTGAATCGGCGTTCAAACAAAGTGCTTCAGAAGCAGCAGGAGTAGTGTTAATACAAAAAAGGAGCAGAAAACAAATCGGTGATTATCTAAAAAAAACTCTAGAATTAAGAAAAGCTGAAGTTGACAAAGAAGACAAGAACAAGCCTCATGAAACAACTGGTTTAGAACTACTTTTGAAAGAAACATGGTTAAATCCATCATTTACTATGGCCCATGGTTTAGCAGGACTACTACAAGTTGACCTAGTCAATTTCAACATGCAATTGGGTAAAGTGTGGCAAAAGGCTTCCGCATATTCATATTTGCAAATAGGTCTTGCGGATATCATGCACATTCTTGTAGCACAACATTTAGGTTGTGAATATATTGCAAGTTTTGATTCAGATTTCAAAAGAGTGAAAGATATTATTGCCAACGAAACAGGAATTTCTGTCTTAACTTCACCTGACGAAATACTAGCAATCATCTAAGCATTAATCATGTTACAGTGATAAAAGAGCTGAGTATGTTTCGCCTTTTGATGTTATTTGGTACACCCCTCGGGTAATCCGTGTGATGTACTTATTTTTTAAGAGATAATGAAGTTGTGACTTGAAAGTGTTTGTTGTTGCAAAGCAATGGCATGAAGCACACACTTTCTTTTCTAAACGAGTATAATGATCTTCTTTTTTTATTAATAATTCTAGAATTGTTCTGCGAAGAATATCACGTTCTTGGTCATTCATGTCAATTTTATCTCCACTGGTTTCTGCTTGCTTTTATAACCACAATTTGAGCATTGATACAAAACGTCAATGTCACTAGCGCTATACTGCCTTGGGGATAGATCAGGTGAGTAGGGAGTCATTTTAGTTCTACAAACAGGACAAAACTCGTAGCAATCGCATACCACTAAACCTGCTGGACGACGTCTACGAAGAGTCTTCCCACAAACCCCGCACTTACCTTCAACAAATCCTATTTTTGCAACCATTCCTGTTCACATCCAAAAAACAAAAAAAGAGAGAAAATTGAGTATTGAACAACAGCAGGATATTTACCAGCCGGTTCCTCTTGCTACTGCTTCGGGTTTAAGGACTCCAAGGCCTACGCGTTCGCTACCAACAATGCCGTAACGGTCATCACGAGGATTTTCAAAGGGCTCAGTCATTACGTCTCTGCGCAATAACATTGCAGCTGCAACATCAGTATCAATTGCATACACTGTTCCGTCAGCGACTTTGGTACTAACGGCAATCTTCATTCCCAAGTAACTTTGTCCTAGGATTCCACGGGCAACGTCCACTTTGTCTCCAAAATAGAAACTGTGAATAAACTTGTCGTCTTGCCAAAGATCAGCTGCTTGGTTAGGATTAATTGCTAGCACTTTTGCACTGAGGTTTTCCTTTTTTAGCTGATTCCAGAAACCAACAAAACCCGCCCAATCAAAGGTGCCGCTACCGTTGAAAGCACTGCCTCCTGCAAGATCACCAGCAGAAATGCCATCATAAAGCCCTAGAACCTTTTCAGTCTCCAGTTCACCAATTGAACGCCCTACTTCAGCAGCTTGACGTTCCATAACAGGCCAAGTGGCATCTTCAAAGAACTTCTTTGAATATTCAGCTCCAGCTCTGATTTCAATGTTAGTTTTGACATCAACAGTTGAA
>JAOZIF010000195.1 GCA_026014495.1 Candidatus Bathyarchaeum sp. | reverse complement strand
CTTAACTGCGTCGGCAACTGCGTCGTTTAGTTGCTTGGTTTCAAGGTTGCCTAAAGAAACAAAACCCCATGCCCCGTTTACAAGAACTCTGATTGCGGCACCGTTTTCTTCTCCTTCTTTTGCTCCTTCAACAACACCGTCTTTGGTGGTCAAAAGAGTCTTGAACAGACTTTGCGCTCGCACCTCAACGTATTGGGCACCTAAACTTTGGCCATAATCCACAATTTTTGTTAGCTTGTCCTGCAAAACGTGTCACACCTTTGTATGCCGATTAAGAGTTGTTTCGAGTCTTAAAACTGTTAGCTGTCAAAAACCCGTCAACACAGACATCAACTGTGTTTGTTTTGCAGTTTTTGTTTATACAAAGTTAACATCAAACCCAATATGACAAAACAGTAAACCAGAACTGAAACAAACTCAAACTCAGGGATGATGTACGGTGGAACGTATGTGTCGTCTGGTTCAGATGAGTCTCCAATAGTTTCAGTTAACTTTCCAACTTTGATTTCGTGGGGTTCATTGTCATCTAGTTTTATTTCAAAGACAACTTCACAGGTTTTGTTTTGTCTTGCCCAAACAAAACTAGAATCAACCATCATTTCATCAACGTACACGCCTACTTTGCTGCCGTCTACAAACGTGTTCTCTACAATTGCTGTTACTGTGTATGTTTCGTTGTCAAGTTTGTTTACTTCTAACTGAGTGCAATCAAACTTTCCTTGAACGTTGTATCCTCCCAGTTCCACAACTGGAATTTGTGTGTTCAAATCGTCCACAGAAAATGTTGCATCAAACTGTTTGGATTCTTTGGGAAGTAAACTGAAATAGTTATCACTCCACAGAATCGGCAAAACCTCTTCACCATCTAAACCTTTAGTAACCGTAGCATGAACAAAAAACGCAAGACAATCAGTTGGGTTCTCCACCGTTACATGCACAACAACCTCGTTATCGATATATTCAACAGTATACGACCACTCTAACTCTACCAGCGGCAGTTTTTCCAATTCACTAAAATCCGCAAAATCACTCTGAGGAGTATAACGCCAATACGTTTCGTCAAACTTGAGACTTTCACGCTGTGTTGACAACCAGTAAAAATTGGATGAAACCAAATTTTCTTCGCTGTCCCTTAGTTCAAGGTTGACAAAGTATGTTGTAGTCAAATTCTGCAACAACGGAATACTAACAACGTGGTTGCTGCTGTCTGCTTCAACATCAACTGTTTTGGTGGCAGAGTATCTTTCTTTCAACTCTAAATCAAAAACTTGAACACGGGCCTCCAAATTATCAAAGCCTTCGTGAAGCCCGTTTACTACATAAACCGAGTCGTCACCATAACAGTACTGAACATGCAGTGGCTCACAAGCCTTTTTGGCACCAAAATATGAACCTGCAGGTCTCAAGTAGTAGTCATAGTGTTGCCAAATCAACGACGGCCAAGCCGAATTATACATCCACGTAATAACACCCGTGGAAACATACTTGTTCCAGCCCCACGCCTCCAACTCAGCACGCATGGACTCATAGTTCATCAACTGGGCTTTCATGCAAAAATCTTCCACACCAGACGCATTACCATACCGTTTGTTCAACGCATCAATGTAGATGCTGATGTTAGAAAACGCAACAATGCCACAGTGATGATTCCAGTATTCGTTGATTGGCCACAAACAATCTTGCGGAAGCATCGTGTGCATGCTTTCCATGGGGGGAACGTTTTCTCCTGGACCCATTTCAGTTCCAAAACCCCATGCACCACCAGGGCTTTCCATTAAATAGTAGTAAATCGGTGGCTCGTAAGAGTAGGGGCCTCTCATTTTTACGCCTGTAACACCTGTGGATGTTGTGCCCTGTTCTGATGCAGACGCCAGAAACTGCAACGTTGGCGCATACGTGTTTAACATGTTCAGGTATTGGGCTTCAATTTCTGCAGGTGGTGCTTTGTCGCTGCCGTAGAGCCATGCTAGTAAACTTGGGTGGTTTCTTAGGCGGATGATTTGGTCTTTTTGGCTTTGAACCGCAACTTGGACATCTGTTTCGTCCCAGTATTCCCACTGTTCCCAGAGGGGTCCACATGACCACCCTGCCAGAACCAAGATTCCGTATTTGTCGCACATGTTCCACAGGTGGTCTGTTCCCAGATGTCCTTCCATGCGGATGGCGTTGAGGTTCATGTCTTTGGCGTATTTGATTTCTGTTTCTTTTCTTTCTGGCAGTGGACGAAGCATCATGTCTGGGCACCAACCGCCTCCTCTGATTAGTATTTGTTTGCCGTTGACTGTGAAAATCCTGTAACCGTCTTCAGAAATGTACGACGAAACCTCGCGTATGCCAAAACGGGCGGTTTCGCTGTCAGACGTTTGGTTTGATATACTAAATTCTAACTGTAAATCGTACAGGTTTTGTTTTCCAACCAAGTTAGGCCACCACAGCCTAGGATTATGAACAGTTAACTGTGGAGTTTGCAGAGCCGTGAATGTTTCTTTCCTATTTTCATTTGGGTTCAAGGTGACTTGTTTGGAAAATTCTATAACGCCTTGTCCGCCTTCCGAGGTTCCCCCTTCTGCGGTGTTAGTTACGTTTTTGATTATTCCTTTTAGGACTCCGTTTACTACTATGTTTTCAAGGTTTGTTAACTCTGCACAAACCGTCAGATATGCAGTGTCCAATGTGTTTGCATCTACGTCTGCTGTTACGTAGATGTTGTTTATTTTCACAGCTTCGCACATTTTGATGTAAACGTCGTGCCACAACCCCAAGTTTTTGTCTGGGGGGTTTGGGTTCCAGTCGCTCCAGTAGTTTGTCAGGTCGCCTTCCTGTGGTGCAAACACTTCTACTGCTAAAACGTTTGGTTCACCAAACAAAACTTTGTTCGTAACATCAAACTCGAAACGCCTGAACGTTCCCTGAACTTGGTCTGCATCTGCAACTTGTTGTTTGTTAACCCATATTTTCGCCTTGAAGTTTATGCCATCAAAATTAAGCCAAACGTGACTGCTGTTTTGTTCTTGTGGTAAGGTAAATTCGGTTCGGTACCACCATGAGGTTGTGGTAAGGTCTGGAATCAGTTGAAGATTCGTTGAGTAGTATGGGTCTGGGTACACTTTGTTTTCTACTAATGCCGCCAAAACTGTTGACGGAACCGACGTAGAATACCAGTCTGTGGGATTGAATTCTGTTGAGGATATTTGTTCCCCATTTTCTGGGACTAAATCTGATTGCTGTATTTTCCAGTTGTCTTTCAAAAACAGTTTTTCAGGCACGTCTTCATCCGGTAGGCTTTCTACACTTATGTTGTTGGCTAAAAGCAAGTTTGCAACTAACAAGACCAAAATTACGGTCAATATATCGTCAATTTGCATTACAAAAAGCCCTATGTTTTACTCTGCGTTTTGTGTTTAAAAAAGTTGTCAGTTTCAGTTTTGAATTCATGAAATAGTGAGTAAACTACAAAGATTATATTAATTAAAAAATACATGTTAATGCGATAATGATTGACTATTGAACAATCAAACCCGTCCTTGCATCAGTTTTTCGACAAAAAACTACGGTTTATTGTTTCTTATAAACGGTGGCAGTTGCCTTTGTGAAGCAAAAAATCGACTCAGCCAAGTGGTTTATCGATGC
>JAOZIF010000098.1 GCA_026014495.1 Candidatus Bathyarchaeum sp. | reverse complement strand
TCTGAGAAAGATTGTTCTTTGTTTTTGTCAAGAATGATTAGAATGTCTCGTCGTAGCTTGTGGGATAAAATAAGTAAAATTTTTGAAACATTCTCCTCATTAAGAGCCATAGGTAAAACCATAATAAATTATGTACTTTAGTAACAAGTAAAAGAAGTAAAGCAGGGGTATACTTCATTTCTTTTACTCTTCCAAATATTTACACGAAATAATGATTAATACTTTTTGTTTATTTTGATTGTTCTTTCTTTTGCAGGGTTTATTGATGCTGCTCTGAGTCCAATGCTGTTGTTTAGTGCGAGTTCTATTACTTTTATTGTGTTTTGCCCGAGTTTTCTTTGAACAATATCTAGCATTATTTTAGAATTATAGCCACTGTATTGCTAAGCCATTGTAAAAACTTTTCAGATGCAGGCTAAATTGGCTTTTTGTTAACGACACAAAAACTAAATTAGCCAGAGCGGCAGTTTAGCCGCCTGTTTGAAGAAGAAGTATTGCTTTGGCTAGGTCGCCGTCGCTTGATTCTAGTGCTCGTTTGGCAGCTTCTATGCTTTTTCCTGTCTGGTCTGCAACAAGCTGTGCGTCCTCTTCGGGAATTGCAACTGTTGCGGCTTCGCCTTGCAGTGCACGTTCGGTTACTTGTCCGGTGACTTGAAAGATTTTTTGTCCGCCCATATCTATGACTGCGACTTGAGCGTTTTCAACCACGATTTCTTTGTCGCTTGTTTTGAAAATGACTTCCTCTACATCGGGCATCTCGCCCATGTTCATGCCCATCTTTTGCATCATGCGTTTTGCGTTTCGTGGATTCATTTTTCTTCGCATCTACGTTTCCTTCCTAGTCTATACTTCTTCAGTCGTCTTCTTAACTTTTTTCCGCCACACCTCGACGAACACGAACAGCCATTCCCCTGTTGAAGGCTTTCATTTCTGTTCCAGAGAGTAGCGCGCGTCCGACAGCTAAAACCTCGTTTTTGCTGTTAATTACTATAACTTCATCTTGTGGTCTTATTTGTGCGTCAGCTTCGGTTACATGTTTTGCAAACGCGCTTCGTCCCTTTGCCACAAACGGTTCTGCGTAATCTTCAATTTTAACCCATAACTGTGCAGGATTAACTTTGTGCATCATATGTTTTGCTCCTGCAAGTGTTAAAATGAACAGCCCAGTTGTGGGTCTAAGAGTAGCCAGCAGCTCGTCGCCTAGATGTATGTGACGTATTTTTCCTGTGTTTCTTGAGTAGACGATCCTGACTTCGTCTGGAAACAGTTTAGTGCCCACATCTTTTCCAAACTGGTAATCAGCTACACACCGTATCTTTTGGAGAGCATCCGCGTCCATACAATTTCACCGCAGGCTTACAATAACCTTAAGCTAGACCATTAAATCTTGTTCTATGCAGGTAAACTCAAAGGTCTAAAAGAGAAAACTTAAAGTTTCTTATTTTTTTACCTAATAAGAATCAACTCTATAGGCGGAGAAGCAAATGGAAAGTCTTCATCACAATGGCGTGCTAGTTCCAGTCCGATATGAAGGAAAAGGGCTCACAGTCACAATAAAGGGCAAAGAGACCAAGCTAACAATTGAACAAGAAGAAATGGCAGTAGCGTGGGCAAAGAAAGTAGGAACACCCTACGTTGAGGATAAGGTGTTTGCCAAAAATTTTCACAATGATTTCTCAGAAAAGCTGGGAACTAAAGTTAAACCCGGAGATGTTGATTACTCAAAAATAGTTGCTCTTGTTGAAGAGGAACGTGAATACAAAAAGAATTTGCCCAGAGAAGAAAAGAAGCGGCTGGCGGCACAAAGAAAAGAAGTTAGAGAAGCAAACAAGGAAAAGTATGGTTACGCGTATGTTGATGGCGAAAAAATGGAGTTAGGCAACTATGTTGCAGAGCCAAGCTCCATCTTTATGGGCAGAGGACAGCATCCGATGAGGGGAAGCTGGAAACAAGGACCACAAAAAGAAGACATTATTTTGAATCTTTCGCCTGATGCTCCCAGACCAGAAGGCAACTGGAACGAGATTGTTTGGGAGCCTGAAGCTATCTGGATTGCTCGTTGGCAGGATAAGCTCAGCGGCAAAATGAAGTATGTTTGGTTTTCTGATTCATGTAGTTTTAAGCAGCAAAAAGAGATTGAAAAATTTGACAAGGCTGTCGAGTTTAGCCAAAAGCTGCCCCAAGTAAAAAGGCACATTTTGAAGAATCTTGAATCTGAGGACCTGAAGCGCAGAAAAACTGCGACAGTTTGTTTTCTTATAGACAAACTGAAAATCAGGGTTGGCGACGAGAAAGACCCAGATGAAGCAGACACTGTTGGCGCTTCAACGCTTCGAAAGGAGCACATTCAAATTAATGGCGATGGCACAGTTTCGTTCAATTTCTTGGGAAAAGACAGCGTGCCTCATATTTTCACTACAAAACTTCCTGAGTTGGTAATCAAGAATCTTGAGGAGTTTTCTGTAAACACAGATTCTGCCCTCTTTGACGGGGTGGGTTCTAGTCAAGTTAGCGAATTTCTTGACGAAGTAATGACTGGACTTTCAGCGAAGGTTTTTCGTACCCTTTACGCGTCTGATGCAGTGAAAACTAAGCTGGACAAGACGCCAGTTGAGCCTGAGGAGCCAGAATATGTTAAAAGATATGTTGCTACAATGGCGAATCTTGAAGCCGCCAAAGTTTGTAACCATAAACGTACAATTTCTAAAACTTGGAATTCGTCATTACAAAAGAAACAGGACAGGCTTGATGTTTTGAAAAGCCGCGCGAATGTTGCTCAAGCCAAAATCAAACAGAAGATAAAATATGCGACCAAGAAGCATGAGGAGCGCATGGTTAAACAGACGGAGCGGCTGATGGCTGCTGAGGCAAAGCTAGAACAGTATAAACTTCAGTTGGAGACAGAAAAAAACGCAGGTAAAGATGTTACCGCCTTAAACAAACGTGTTAAGCGTCAACGAGAAACTGTAACAAATCAGAGGCAACGCATCAAAGACATGAAAGCTAAACAGTTGGAGCGGATAGAAAAACTCAAACAAAGCCTAGAGAAGCGCAAACAGCGGGATAGCGCAGCGTTAGAAAAAATGAAACTGAAGATAACGGTTCAGAAAGAAACCAAAGACTACAATGTTTCGACATCTCTGAAGAGCTACATTGACCCCAGAATCTATTATGAGTGGGGCAAACAGGTGCAGTATGACTGGAAACAGTATTACGCAAAATCGTTGCACAAAAAATTCAGCTGGCTAGACAACCAAGACAACAAACAAGAGGGCAACTAAGCCTTAAGTTTTGTTTCTATTTTTTCTTTAAAGTCCATTCTGTTTTTTGGGGTTATGATGTAATTTCCGTTTTTACTTTTTATCAGGACTCCATCGTGAAAGTTGGTTATGGCCTGAAATGTTCTGCCAAGACTTGAAACGTGATAGTATCCGCCATGGAAGCTGGCGCCAAACAGTCGGATGCCGCACGGTATAGGAGTTGTTTCAACAGAACGTATAGCATGGAATGGGATTGTTTTGTTGCCTCCAATCAGTTTACTGGTTTTTATCACAAGCTGCTCATCAATCAATATGTAACGTGTCCTATACAGTGACCGTAACAACAGAACCATTATCACATCAATACCAGCCACCAAAAATGAGGCAGCAATTCCCACAGTTCCCATAGGAGTAAGGAAGCTTGCAAACACAAAAAACACGCCCATAGCAGCTAAGAAGACAACTATGCCCCAGTACATCCACGCTGTGGTTTTCGCAACCTCTGGTGAATTAACAGTGTTCAATTGTGTCAACCTCACATTAATTATAACTTGCTTGTTTTGGATTAAGATTACCTTCACGAGTTGGGGTAATTGAAGAGAAACAGCAATAAAACCCAAAACACAACATATGCAAGTAGTGTGCAGGGGTTTATTGGAATGGTAACTGAAATAATAACAAGCCCAGAAATGCGGGCAATCGAAACAAACGCCGAATATTTTGGCATCTCATTGCTCCAGCTAATGGAGACTGCTGGAAGAAACGTTGCAGATGAGATTGCCTCACGATTTAATCCCAAGAAAACTAGGGTTGCGATTTTTTGTGGTTCAGGTGGAAACGGAGGCGATGGTTTTGTTGCGGCGCGTTATCTTACGTGTCTAGGCTTTAAGGTTGAAGTTATACTTGCGACCAGTGCATCAAATATTGCACATGAGTCAGCCGAGAAAAACTGGACTGCCCTGCAGCCCCTTAGAAACATTATTCCAATAATGGAAATTAAAGATTCATCGAGCATTCCAGAAGTTAAGGCAGATGTTGTTGTTGATGCTCTGCTTGGAATAGGATTAACAGGAAAACTGCGTCCGCCAATCATGCAGATAGTAGAAAAAATCAACCAAACACAAGCTTTTCGGGTTGCAGTTGATGTTCCCACAGGAATCAACTCTGACACGGGCGAAGTTTTAGGCAACGCAGTAAAAGCAAATCTGACAGTCACATTCTACAAGCCTAAAGCGGGGCTCTTCAAGGCTAAAGATTACACGGGCGAAGTTGTGGTTAAAAACATAGGTTTACCTCAGGAGCTTGAGCACTTTGCTGGTCCGGGAGACGTAACATTAGCAGTTAAGCCTCGTAGTCCAGAAGCCCACAAGGGCGCCTTTGGCAAGCTGCTTGTAATTGGAGGAAGCAAAGTTTTTTCTGGTGCCCCAGCCCTAGCCGCCATGGCTGCGCTTCGCACAGGAGTAGATATAGCCACAATCGCTGCCCCAGAAAAAACTGCAACAACAATAGCCTCTATGTCCCCAGCCCTGATTACTGTAAAACTGAAAGGAAAACACCTAAACATCAACAACCTGCCCGCAATTAATGAGCAGTTGGAGTCTACGACTGCAGTTGTTTTGGGTCCAGGATTGGGGCTACATAGCGAAACAAAAGAGACAACAAAAGAAATTATTGAACAAATAGAAAAAACAGGTACGCCGCTGCTTTTGGATGCGGACGGACTTAAAGCCTTTGCAGAATTCAAACGAAAGCTGGACTGCCCGCTGGTTTTGACTCCCCACGCCAGAGAATACGAGATTTTGTCTGGAATGCGTCTGCCCGACAGTTTGGATGAAAGGGCACAAGAGGTTCAGAAAACTGCAAAGAAACTTGGGGCAACAATACTGCTCAAGGGACCTGTGGATGCCATCTCTGATGGGGTAGAGGTTAAGTTTAATTTCACTGGAAATGCAGGAATGACTGTCGGCGGAACAGGGGACGTTCTTTCGGGCATAGTCGGGGGCTTGCTGGCTATGGGAACAAAACCATTTAGTGCTGCGGTTGCGGGCGCGTTCATTAATGGTGCATCAGGAGATTTTGTGGCTATCGAAAAGGGCTATCACATGCTTCCCACAGATATTTTAGAATGGATTCCTCACGTCATGGATGACCCTATGTGTCATCTGGAGGTGCAGACGAATCAGTTCTAGCTCGGTTGTAGTCACTGTCTATCATGCTAAGCAGTGTGACCCCAAAAAATGCAGCACACTCAAACTTAAACGCCACAACCTAGTTCGGGTGGTTCACCGAACAAGAGAGATACCACGAGGAGCAATAATACTTGACCCGTTCACGCCAAAGGCTTTCTCTCCCGCAGACAAAACAAGACTAAACAAAAGAGGATTAGCTGCATTGGACTGCAGTTGGGTACACGCAAAACAAGTTTTTGAAGCCTCAGGCAACTGGACCCCACGTTGCCTGCCATACTTGATAGCAGCAAACCCCGTAAATTATGGAAAACCAACCAAGCTCAGCACAGTAGAGGCATTGGCTGCAGCACTATACATTGCCAATTTCAGTGAACAAGCAAAAGAACTGTTATCCAAGTTTAAATGGGGACCCCAATTCATCATATTAAACGAAGAGCTTCTAGAAGCATACGCCCAAGCCAAGGACAGCACAGATGTTGTTAAGGTACAAACAGAATATCTTAACCAAAACAATACCGCGTCATAGACTAAACTTGAAATACCAAGAAATCATGCATCAGTCAAAGCCTTGATTGTTCCAGTTTTTCCAAGATGTAATAGAAAAACACCTACAAACAAAGTAATACACCCTTCCACGAAAACGATTACTAACGGAAGAAACGAAATAAGGTAGGTAACATCGTTCAAACCAGCAAGCAACAACAAGAAAGGCAGCAGTTCAAGAACACCAAATGACACTAAAGTTGCTCCAATAGTCTTTCTAAGAGCGATGTACATTACCGAAAAAAATACGCCAAGGACTAAAAAAAGCAAAGGTACAGCTATGATAGGCAAGTCAAATGGAAAATCAATGCGGCTATGGCTCTGAAGCGAAACAGTGAAAGAATTCACAAAAACAGACATACTATCGTACTAAAAATACAGTTCAAACAGATTAAAAAGTTTCGCATACACCAATTAAACACAGTCATTACCAAAAAACGACAAAAAAGTCAGAATTCACAATTCTGTGCGGCATATTAGGATACAAATAGAGGTACATTGTTGAAAACTATCTTTTTTTCTGAAATTTTTTGCACATCACACATTTACTAAAAAAGTTCACACAAACAGTAGTACACCAAAAACAAAACAGGTTTTTTTAGAAAACAAAGAAGCAACAAAAAAGGTCACGTGATTATCTTTTGGGCAACAACCATTGCATGTGCCTTGTCAAAGGGTTCAAGACCAACAACCTCTTTGACGTGAAATCCTCTAGACTCCAAAACAGCAATCTCATTTTGGAAAACCACAGACGGCTCTTTTGTCACATCTATACTCTGAGCCTTAATTGCCAACAACACCCAGCCGCCATCAGCCAAGAACATGTCAGCATTATCTGCCAAAAGCTTAGCCTGCTCAGGTTGTGCAACATCACAATAAATACTGTCCACACGCTCCACCATCCGCGAATATGACTCAGGCACGCGTGCATCTGCCAATATAGGCGAAATGTTATAGCGCAAAGTGCAAACACTGTTAACCAATTCTCTTAACGAACGAGAAGCAAACTCAACACAATATACATGTCCGTCGTCGCCAACAATGTCGGAAACATGGCTTGGAGTTGTTCCTGAAGCAGCACCCAGATACAGCACCTTGTGATTAGGATACACAGGCACCGTCTTTAGACCCCTAACTATTGCTGCTGCAAGCTT
Source organism: Candidatus Bathyarchaeum sp. (assembly GCA_026014495.1). Lineage (GTDB taxonomy): Archaea > Thermoproteota > Bathyarchaeia > Bathyarchaeales > Bathyarchaeaceae > Bathyarchaeum. The sequence goes on along the minus strand of JAOZIF010000098.1, from coordinate 22,377 downwards.
GCTTCGATAAGGATCCCAAACTCGGTATTCGTTGCCTTCAAACTTAACGAGGCGCTCACCATAAACCGCGTTCCCCACAGCCAAGTTCTTGGTGCCTAACTTTTGTGAACCATCCTCCAAAGTAACCCAGTAAATCTCTGGAAAAAGAGAGTGAGACTTAACGTTTATGACCACGTTTCTTTCTCCGAGGCTGGTTTCTTTGCTGAGGCTTTCTTGTATGCGCCCTCTTTGTTGGTGGAGGCGGTGGCGGAGGATTTGCATATCTCTCCGTGATTTCTTCGATTCTCTTTTCAAGATCAGACTTTAAGTCATCTCCAGCATAGTTGCCGCTAAAAGCATCAACACGAGCAGCTATACTTAATTTTCCAGCCAAGGCACGAGCAATCTTTCCCCGTTGCCAGCGCTTAGCGTCATGTATACTGGGATGCTGAAAGATTATTCCATGCTTAGGCGGACGCGCCTTGGTCTTCAATGACCTAAACAGGGCTTTCTCCGCGCCCAGCACCTGCATTGTGCTTGCAGGCAACTTAGCCAAGTTCATCAGTCCCCCAGCAAGAGCAATCAAACGAGCCCCAAGCAGTGAGCCGCCTATTGCTTTTGTGTTTGGAGCCACTTCATCCATAACCGAGTCCACGTAATTCTCTAAAGATTGCCGAACACTATACAACTCAAGAACTTTTTTGGACATTACCTGAATCTGAGCTAGGTCCTCATCACCTAAATCGGCGCCCATAGAAGCCGCAGCAACATCTGCTAGTTTTTGAGATTTTGCTTTTGGCAGCCCCTCATTTTCTAGGTTTTGGACAGTAAAGTTTTCTCGTGTTCCCAAGTTAACTACAAGGCGCACATAAGTTTCGTGCTTCTCAAGCATCCTATCCAATTCGGGATAGTGAAGCCCAAACCACTCACGTATCCTGCTCATGAACAGATTCAAAGATTTATCCAAGTCATCAACGGTTTGAACCGCCTGAGCCACCAACATGTCTCGTCGCTCAACAGTCTTTTTCACCTTCATTTTGGCGAGTTCAATAGAAACATTATGAAGCTGTACACGAAGCTGTTCAGGCTTTACAAACCCTGATTCAATGGCAAACTTTTCCAAGTTTTCGCGAAACAGTCTACCCGCCACAGATGGCGACTCCACCGTCACTGTGATATCGAGTTTTTCGCGGGCAGATGTAGCCATCTTTTGGTTTTCAAAAACAAAGTCTGTGTAGCCTTTAGCCCGCAAATTGTCAATAAGACCAGAAATTTCCACAATTAACTTTCCTTCTTCTATATCCTTTAGCCGCTCAGCCGTTTCAATTGGATCTTTTGGAAAAAGCACTTTTTCGACAAGCACATTGTCTTCTCCGAAACCAAAAACGCCCATTACAGATTCTACTATCGTAACCTTCACAAGTTTACCATCCATCACTAATCATATTAGAGTATGCTTCCTAACCTTTATCTTGGCAGTGGATAACTTTTACTGCAAAGAGGAACCGAAAATGAAGACCCGAACAGCCACACAAGTAGCTGGACTAAAACTTGCTAACCCAACAATGCTCGCCGCGGGAATCCTCGGATACACTGGATTATCCATGAAAAGTGTAATAGATGCGGGAGCAGGAGCCGTTGTAACAAAATCGATGGGACTAAAACCACGAACAGGATACCTCAACCCAACTGTCGTCCAGACCAACTGTGGATTGCTAAACGCAATGGGCTTACCAAACCCCGGAATCAGCCACTTCAAAGAAGAAATGAAAGAACTAAAAAAACTCAAAGCCCCAACAATCTTTAGCATCTACGGTTTTTCACCTGAAGAATTCGCCCAAGTTGCACAAACAGCAATTGAAATTGGAGCAGACGCAGTAGAGTTAAACGTGTCATGTCCACACGTCAAAAAAGCTGGAGCACAAATCGGGTCTGACCCCTTGTTGCTAACCGAAATTGTGAAAAAAGTAAAAAAACAGGTCAACAAGCCCGTGATTGTAAAGTTAACACCCAACGTTACAGATATAACTGAAATCGCTCAAGCCGCACAAAAAGCGGGAGCAGACGCCATAACCGCCGTAAACACGCTTAAGGCTATGGCAATCGACACAGAAACAGGCAGACCAATCCTAGCCAACAAGTTCGGTGGACTGTCTGGACCCGCAATAAAGCCAATCGCAGTTAGATGCGTGTATGATGTTTACAGTTCAGTTGATGTTCCAGTCATAGGCTGCGGCGGAATAACCTGCTGGCAAGATGCCGTTGAATTCATGTTAGCTGGAGCATCTGCAGTTCAGATAGGAACAGCAATAGCATTCAAGGACTTAGCCGTCTTCAAGTCAGTAGCAGAAGGCATCGACAAATATCTTGAACGCAAAGGCTTCAATAACGTAAAAGAGATTGTTGGATTAGCCCATAAATTCTAGATAAACAACTGGCTAATGGTCAGTTCTGTAAGCATTCACAGATTTGGCAAGCTCCGCAACCTCTTTAGGATGCGCAAACAAAGAACACGGCGTTCCCTCATTTTCCAAAAGCTCCTCATTCTCACGAATCTTTGTAAAAAGCGCACTTGCAAAGCCTTCACGCAACGTTGCAGTAGTTAAATTGTGTGTAGCCACGTTAGAAACAGGACATGCAGTCAGGTCGCCTGCGGGCGTAACATGAGCAAATCCTCTGCCTGCAGACACGCAGCCCCCAAATAGTTCTTCATCCCCTGGAGAATGAATAATATAGATTGGTTTTGTTTTGCGATACCTAAGTATCTGTGCCCGAAACTGTGCGCGCTCCTCTGGTGTAAGCATAAGAAAATGGTCATTTTGCTCAACTAACTTGTCATTGCTACCCATTTCAGGTGCAGACATAACTGGAATATATTCGATAAAAAGCGCTGCACGCACACCTTGAGCAATCAAGCTGTCTATACGTTCGGGATTCATCCAATAGTTGTAGTTAAGACGCGTTATTGTTACTGAAATTCCGTTAGGTGTCCCATTCTTGCTCAGTCGCCTAAGATTACCAATTGCCTTTTTGTAAACCCCTTGACCGCGCCTCAGGTTTGTCGCTTTTTCTCCGCCTTCGATGCTCACAATTATGGCAGTGTTAGACAACCGTTTCAGGCGCTCAAAATCATTTTCCGTGATAGCTGTACCGTTAGTGAAAACTATGAAACATCTATCCTTGAAGGTTTCACAGAGCTCAATTAGTTTAGGAAAAAGAAACGGTTCACCACCCGCCAAAAAAAAGCCAAATACGCCCAGCTCAACAGCCTCAGAAATAATGCTTGTCCACCCGTTCCAATCTAGTTGCGGCTTTTCGCTTTGCTGTCCCCCACTTTTATTACATGTAATCCCTGAGGCTGCAGCAAAACATCCAGAGCAACTAAGATTACACTGCTGAGTAAGACTAAGAATTAAAGCAGGAGGCACCTTCAAGCCTTCCATTTCCGCTTTCTTACGTAGTTCCATAGTTTTAGTGTATGCACGAAGAAGTGGACTCGCCGACAAAAGATATCTTGGATGACGTATTGCCCATGGCAGAAACATCCGATAAAACGATGGACCAAAATGGTTTTTGCCCAAACCAAGGGTTAGGAACTGCATTTATTTCACTTAAACCGAAACATTGGTTTATATCCTATAAAATTGTTGGCTTCTACTAAACTGCTCGGTACCCAAAATCAATGTAACCTAGAAAAGAAGAATATGCGCTACAGACTAGTTTTGCGAGCTTAACGTCACATATTTAATATGCATTAACTCTCTAAGAGAACATACGCCCAAAAGGAAGGATACAAACAATTGCATTCCACAAAGTCGCCTGTGCCGCCACAATTTAACGCGATTAACAGCATGAGAACAGTAGAAATACTGGAAGTCAAAACAGAAAACTGTGCAGTTAAAACGCTCACATTTAATGATGAACTCTGTGGAAACGCTGAGCCTGGACAGTTTGTTATGGTGTGGATACCCGGAGTTGACGAGATTCCCATAAGCCTTTCAGGAATAAACTCTGATGGACAAACAGCAATAACAGTTCATTCTGTTGGAGAAGCCAGCGAAGCACTTAACAAAAAACAAAAAGGCGACATCATTGGGATACGAGGACCATTCGGTAAAGGCTTTGTCACCTCAAAAGGGAACGTGATGGTGGTTGGAGGCGGAACAGGAATAGGCCCACTGATGCCTCTTACTGAACGACTCGTGGATGTTGCTGACAAGGTAACGGTAATGAGCGGCGTTAAAAGCCAAGAAAATCTGCTGTTTTTGGGACGTATCGATAAAGTTTGTTCAGGAGTAGATTCAGAAACTGTTTACACAACAGAGGATGGAAGCTACGAGCTTGCAGGTTTTATCACTGACCAAGCAGAACAAAAGTTGATGAACGAAAAATTTGACATGATTTACACTTGTGGTCCAGAGTTGATGATGTACAAAATGTTCCTTTTGGCAGAACAGTATAATGTTACGCTGCAAGCCAGCTTAGAGCGAATAATGCGTTGTTCCATAGGCTTGTGTGGGAGTTGCCAAATAGGCGAACTGCGTGTCTGTAAAGATGGACCCGTGTTAACTTCTGAGCAGCTAAGAAGCGTTAAAGAGGAATTTGGAAAATTGCGTTTAGATGCAACAGGAAACAAAATAAAACAACCATAAGCTGTGCAGGAAACTTTGATGGCATACCCAAAAAAAGTGTACTTCAAAGATTACGTTTTCATGGTGGATGCGCAAGTTTACGAGCCAGCCGAAGACACCTTCTTGATAGCTGAAAACTTGGATGCTACAGAAAATGACACCGTTTTGGATATGGGTACTGGTTGTGGTATTCTCGCTGTGCTCGCGGCAAAAAAAGCAAAAAGTGTCGTAGCTGTCGACATAAATCCATACGCTATCGAATGTGCCAGCAAAAACGCAGAAAACTGTGGCGTTAATGATAAAGTAGAGTTTCGTCTGGGAAACCTGTTTGAGGCAGTTCAAAAGAATGAACGTTTCAGCCTTGTGCTATTCAACTCGCCATATTTGCCATCTGAGCCAGATGAAGAAAAAAGTTGGATTGGAAAGGCGTGGGCGGGAGGTCCAAACGGAAGAGCGGTTATTGACCGCTTCATAGCAGATTCACCTAACGGGTTAGCTGACGGGAGCAGGATACTGCTGGTTCAGTCCTCGCTCTCTGATGTAGACCGAACCCTCGAAATGTTTAAGGAAAAGAATTTACGGGCAAGGGTTATTGCTCAAGTTAAGATTCCATTCGAGAACATAGTTTTGATTGAAGCAAAACTCTAGGTTCTAGTCTGGGAATTAAACGTCAAATTCGGTGTTTTTGACTAAAGATGAAAGCGCAACAAAGCCTGCGAACCAAACAATAAACGTGGAGTACCAAACTGGAAATGCTGTTTCATAATTGCAAATTATGATGTGATAAAATGAAACAAGAAAAAGTGATATCCAGCAGCCGAGGGTCCAACAGAGCTTCATGTATTTCATAGTTCCTAGAATGGTTCGTGCATGTAAAAGAGTTCGGAATCAAAAATAATGTTCAACAATACTGATTCAAAATTAAGCACACACAAATCCAAAAACTAGAAACGCCCAAAATAATCGCCACTTTTTATCACAAAATATATCTGGTTTTGTCACTGCATATTATTATGTGATCTTTTATGTCTAACATTTGTGATTGTGGCGGAAACATGAAACACTACTCTGCTGATGTAAGGGTTTGCCAAAAATGTAAGAAAATTCCTAACATCGACACGCTACTTGATGTGTTAAAAGAAATGGGAGCAAAAGAAGAAACGCTCAAGAACCTAAAAAAGGACTTAAATTTTGTTCCAGTCTAACAATTACGGGACACTATTTCCTGTCGCTTGCTTTTTTTCAAACAGCCAAGTTCGAAAATGGAACATAACCACATCTTTTGTACAGGAATTAGATGCAACATATTCTTTGAATGACAAACCTCTATCTAACAGAAATTCCCGAAAAAGCTGATCATCTTCAACTTCATATACACTCTCTTTGAGTTTATATCTCACTCTGAAACTCTGCGGACCTGTAGGTTCGCTCTGCTCTAGTTCTAACCTAAACTGTTTGTTGATAGTTGCTAGTTCATAGATGAAGTCTTCAAAATAATCTGTTACACCGCAGCTATCACAGAAGGGCCCTTCAAAGTCGATGGTAACGCCGTTTTTTTCTACTGCAACAAACTTTGCTGTCGACTCTGGGCTTCGATAACTGTTGTAAATGTCTATGGTTTTTAAAATCAAATTTTTCAAATGAGCGGATTGGGGTTCCGTCATCAGAGTCGCCATTAAAAGCCAAAGCTTTTTCAGATATTTCAAGGTTTCCAGTTTCTACGTTTTGTTTGGGCTGCCCGCAAATCACTCAAAAATTATTCGATTGCCTCAAATTTCACGCGTTTATCATCTTCAACACGTTTAACTAATCCCATGCATTCAAGTTGACACAATCGCATGTGAACATACGCTCTCGCGTATCCCAGCTTTTTTGCTATTTCTTTTGGGGCTGTGGCCTCGCCAGTATAATAAAGGGTAATGTAAATCTTTTTTAGTGTATCATTGAGTTTGACGGCATTCTCCAAAACGGTTCTAGGCAGTTTCTTAACATCTATGTTTAATGCCATTTTAATCAGCCAAAAATGTTTTGTGACTTTATTTTTACGTCATTTCTGTGTAATCTATTACGGGAACTGATTAAAAGGGTTTCCACATGTGGCATATTGACGGTAAAAATGTCGTATTATTGTGCACTTGAAGAAAGTGACTAAAAACAGTTGGAAGCAATCACAGTCATGTGATTTTTATGTATATAATTTTTTAAGAGAGAACAAACAGCTTTTTGTTAGCCTCTGAGGAATTGTCAATGCCTTACTATGTTTACATTCTTTGCTGCAAAGATGGTAGCTACTACACGGGTCACGCAAAAGATGTGGAAAAACGGTTCGAACTGCATAAGAAGGGGCGAGGTGCAAGATACACGCGGATGCATGAACCTGAAAAACTAGTTTATGTTGAACAGTTTGAGAGCCGCAGCGAGGCAATGAGAAGAGAAAGAAAAATTAAAACATTAAGCCATAACAAAAAACAGCAACTAATAACTGAGAATAGTAAATCAGGTGACTGCTAACAATAACTGCATAGTAACAGAGACTAGGAATGGCGTGATGTTTGGGAAGACATAAAAGATTGAGATGCTGTGAGGGCTACGAGAACCATGGTCTTATATGTTGTATACCGCGCTACAATAGAATCCAAGGGCAGAAGCATTATTCCTGTTCGTTTAAAGGAGCTTGGCTGCCAGCAAGTGCATAGGGCATTTTGGAAAATCAACGAAAAGAAAATTCATAGCGTCCTGAAAGTTCTTGAAAACAATCAGCCAATAGTTCTTAAACGGTTAAGGGAAATTAAAAAGCCACAGTTAGCAAAAAAGAAAGAATTCTCTGGACTTGGAAGTTTAGTAGTAGTAATGTTTACGCTTCCAAAAGGAGCAAACAGAGAGATTGTGAAAAATTATCTTAGAAAAGCCCCCTGTATACGTTTACGGCGGTCTGTTTACGCTTTTTCACAAAAGCATTCTTTGTATGAAAAAGAACCAAAACTTGTTGATGCACTAAAATTCGTTAAATTCATCAGAGAACATCAAGGAAACGTCAAAATTATTTCGCGTGTAGTAGTCGTAAACAGGACATCTTCTGAAAGACTACTGCAAGAAACTAAAGAAAGAGTTGAAAAAAGCGTCGTTGACATTATTAGTTCCTGCAAAGAACTCTACATAAAAACCCGTACTGAAACTGATTATGGGTTAATACGTGACCGTTTCTCTAGAATCAAAAGACGATTCTTAATTCTAAAAAAGGTAGCCGCCATTTATGAACAGTGGCTGAAAACAGACTTTTCAAAAACATTAATGAAAGCATATCATGCTCTAAGAAAGGTTAACTCTGTCATCAAACCAGCATGACCCATAACCACTTTTGCAGCTGAACATTTTTGATAAGGGTTTAAATGCAGTTATGAGAATATAAAATGTACAAATCGAATTCTCTGGGAATTCTATGCGTTTTAGCTTCCCACAGAACAAGTTGCAAGTGTCAGGATGAAAATGGATCAGTCAAAACTTTCAAACAAAATTAGAGTGGTTTCAAATCCTAAAAAAGTTGAAAACTGCTCAGAACAACGGCTGCAGTTTTATACCGATTATGCATCGGCGGTTTCTGAGACTTTGAGAAAACCTTTGTTTCAAAAGTTTTTGTACTGGATAATTAAACGTGAAAGAATCGAGAAAAGGGCTGTCACAGATATTCAAGTCAGAGTTTTCCCGTTTCAAAAAGAAAATGGAAATTGCCTTGCTGGAAGATGCAATAGTGATGATGGCGTAATTCTTATTTTTCCAAAAAAACGGAGCTTTCTTAAGAAGAAACTGAAAAATCACAAGAAAGAGAAACTTCGCTTTTATCTCAAAAGTAGGGCTAGGGCAGCTTTGATACATGAGATTCTTCACATGAAATATGAAGGCAACGAAAACAAGGTGAGGCAGCTTACAAAGAAGTATTTTGGCATCTTTATGCGGCACCAAAATCATGATACTCAGAATTTGCATGCCATTCAAAAGATGTTATTCGCCTTTTAGCTCGTGTAAGTCCGTTTTGGTTTGTAACAGATTTTTAAACGTTCGATAGCGGTTATTTGTCTTTTTTCTTCTAAATTCAAAAGTAATTCGTACATTAAACCCAAAATGCGACCTTATTTAGAAATAGTTTGTTAAATATGTCTTAATTTACTTTAATGGACTGAATAACAGCGTTTTAGACATAAAAGTCATTTTTCAATGATTAAATGCTAAAATAACCAATTCACAGCCACATTTTCAGGTGCATAACTCTTATTTGATTTTTCGGAGAGTCGCTCTCAAGGAAACCTTACGTGGAGGTGAAACATATGGTGTTCGAAGAAGACGAATGGGAAGATTGGGAAGAAGACGACGAAGAGGAGGAAGACTGGTAAGAACTCCAGTAAACAGCTCAACCCCAAGAAGGGGCAAATGAGTAAGCTCCAAAACAAGAACAAACAGAGCTAAACCCAAAACCGGCAGGTAAATGCACAAACTGGATTTTTTATTAATAATTTTTTATGTAAAAATTGTCATCTAGAACATAGATGTGCATCACAAAAGAAGAGAAAACACGGTAAAACTGGTTCATCGTTGTCTTTTGTATAATCCCATGATTGTAACTTTTTCAATAGTGTGCTGTTTAACTTTGTCTAGAAAATTGCGTTTGTTGACGCTATCTAAATGTTCAACATCAAGCGCATAAATTGTAAAGAAGTATCTGTGAGTTCCGGAAGGTGGACAGGGGCCCCCGTACGGTTTTTTGCCAAAATCGTTTTCAATCTCTTTGGCTCCCGCAGGCAAACTGTTCTTTTCAACATCTTGTATCTGCTTAGGTATATCATATACCAGCCAGTGAATCCACATTCCTCCAGGAGCATCAGGGTCAGTGGAGGTCAACGCAAAGCTTTTTGTTTGTTCAGGAATTTCAGTCCATGAAAGTTGTGGAGAAATATTTTTTCCGTCACAGGTAAATTCGGAGGGGATGCTGCCTTTATCTACAAAATTTTCGCTTGTCAATTTCATCAAATAATCCCCAAGCTAACTGGTCTAACGACCAATAAAAAACTTGTTAGCACACCTGTTTATCCTAAAAATGTGGCAAATTATATCTAGGCAAACCGTGCTTGAATATTAAGCAGTGTTGGGGGGAAGGTTTTGGGGGAAACACTTGTAGAAGTTGGAAGGGTATCGCACTTTTTCGGTAAGATTAATGTAGCGATTATAGAGGTGACGGACACCATTTTGGTCGGGGACAAAATAGTCATCAAGGGACCTACCACAGACCTTGAGCAGACCGTAAATTCTATGGAGATAGAACATGCAAAGGTTAAACAGGCAAGAGCAGGTCAAAGCATCGGAATGAAAGTACAAGGTCAAGTAAGAGAGAACGACACGGTCTACAAAACAGACTAAACACTTGGCTTAACAAAGTTTGTGGCACTACAGCTTTTTGCTTCATAAGAAATATCTTCAGTATCATTCCAGTTTAAACTAGAAAGGTGATTTTGTATTGGAGAACATAACAGACTCGAGCCTTCAGAGCCTCGTCAAATTCTTGGAGATAACCGGAATTCTAAAACGAACCCCCAGAACAGGATGGGTCGACGTTGGAGTGTATCAGCCCGAGTCAGTTGCAGATCACACTTTCAGAACAGCGTTTCTTTGTATGCTATACGCGGATATGCAATCGTTAGACCAATTAAAACTACTCAGAATGGCATTAATTCACGACCTCCCCGAAGCAATAATAGGAGACCTCATGCCATCACAGAAGAACCCAGAAACAAAACAAAACGAACAAACTGCCATACACCAGATGCTAAATCTTCTGCCAAAAATACAAAGAGAAAACTACTTAGCAGTTTGGAACGAATACAAAGAAGGCAAAACAAAAGAGGCGAAAGCCGTGCGGCAACTCGATAAAATTGAGATGGCTTTGCAAGCTAAAGAATACGAAAAATTTGGTTCAGCAAACAATAGTTTGGAGCGTTTCATCAAATCTGCGAAAGATGCTACTGTTTGGCCTGAGTTGAAACGGCTTCTTTGTTGCATTGTGGAGGAAAAATAATGAGCTTCAGAGAAAGATGGATAAAAGAATTTAAAAAACTGTTAACAGAACCCGAGAAAGAGGCCTTCAATTTATGGCTAAAGTTTTCTCAGGGGCAAATTGCAGAATCTGAATTTCAATCCAAGATGGATATGAAAATCATGCCTAAAATGCTTGGCAAGCTCAGTGCCGCAAGAATGAACGCTTTAGAGGACGAAGTTGAGCGCTTGAGAAAAAGAGTAGCCAGCTTAGAAGACAGGTTACAGAAAAAGTCTTAACAATTCATAACTTGAAATTATTTTCGATTAAACCTGCGAGGCGCACGGTCTTTGTCCTGAAGGTTGCCTGAACGTTGCTTTGGGCGGGACTGCCGTTTTTCGCGTCTTAGGAAATCGCCTATGTCCAAAATATTTTTTATAGCAACCTTGTTTGAATCAGGTGGTCCACGAAGATTGACCATTATTTTGCCAAATCCTAAACATTCGTTGTGTTCATTCATAATCAAAGTATAGTCGCCTTTTTTCAAGTTATTTTGCTCAAGTATTCCTTGCTGGAATATGTCTCGTCCACAGATGAAAAGCCATGCAGTCTTCTTGTCAACAACCATCTTGTTTGCTTTACCCTTTGTAATCATTTCTAACAAAAGAAAACTAGGAAAAAAACTGGTCCCCTTTACTGCTCCAAGATAGGCGCCAGCATAAAAGAAACCTTTTGGCGCCTGATTTTTCAAGGTTTTAGTTAACATGTAATACCGGTTTCTGTTCTTGATAATGCTGTTTTTCGCTAAGGGCATGTTTGCATTAAATTGTGTCACAAAATCGCTGATTTCCTTCATTAGTTGCTCACCTGTTTTTTGAGTTTGCAGACAAAGAAGCCTTGAGTTGGGTTAGGCCAAATTCTTTTGCATTTTTCTATAGAGCGGTCAAGTTCTTTGCCGAAAACGTTTGTTAACCCTTTTTCTCCATAGCACTTGATTTGTTCAACTTTAAGAGGAAGCTTTCTTATTGCCCAGTCTATGTTGAACTCGTTCTCTTCGGGCTCCATTGAACACGTGGCATAAACAATTTCTCCGCCATCTTTGGTGACTTTGGCAGCTTCAGTTAAGATTTGCCTTTGCCGACGAGCATTCCTAAGCACATCTTCCATTGTTCTTTTGTTAAACCAATCCCTGTCTGTTATAGGATTTCCTGAACACGGAACATCCAAAATAACACAATCAAAGTTCATGTTCAACTTTGAAGCTTCTCTTGCGTCCATATTGTAAACTGCAGTGTTTGTTACGCGGTTGCGTTCCAGCTGGTTTGTTAATGCAAACATTTTTCGTGGTTTAAGCTCAAGCGCAATGATTACGCCACTGTTATCCATTATGTTAGCTAACTGAACCGTTTTTCCGCCTGGAGAAGCACAAACATCAAGAACCATTTTGTCTTTTAGTTCATTGAATAATGTAGCAGGGATTTGGGCGGCTGCTTCTTGAATCGAATATAACCCCAAAAGATATTCTGCTGTTGCGCCAACAGAAAACTTGCTTTTGCTAATCCAGTAGCCGTCCTCAAGAAAAGGAATTTTTTCCAGCACTATTCCCAGAGATTCCAGTCTGGTTACAACGGTGTCTTTGTTGGAGTTCATGGTGTTTATTCTGATTGCTCGCTTGAGCCGGACTTGCTCGTAGCTCCAACCAAGTTTCTTGTAGCGATTAATGAAGAATTGTTTACTAGACATTAAAAGGAATAGAACAGGGTTGTGCTAAATAAGAAGTTGGCTTTTTGCTGTTATAGGTCGCTTCTGTGGCATGCTTTTAGTGCTTCATAACCAAAGATTACAGTGAATATTAGTGTTGTAGCTATTACGAAAAAATATTCGTTGTTTATGGCTCTGGGTCTAAGTATGGAAAGTTCGATTATTAGCGTTGCAATAGCGAATATAAAATAAAAAAGGTGTCTTGGAATGATAAAACGGCTGATTCGTATATTATAATCCAAGATGACCTTGCTGACAACATAGTCACCTTGTTCTTGTTTCACAAGACCTGCTTCTTCTAGTTTAGAAAAGTGGTAAGCGACTACTGAGGGGCTGCTCAAGTTTAGGGCTCTTTGTACTTCTCTGATTCCAACAGGCTTATTGTTTTTTACCAAGAAACGGTAGATTTCAAGCGTGTTCCCTTTTAGAGTATCTTTAACCTCTTCTGCAGTCAACCAATTCACTCTTCTTAATACCCGAATGTTAACCAGTTCACAGCCAAGCACATTCTACGTAAGCTGTGAGGGCGCTTCATTTTTCAGACCATAACTTTGGTGTTCCACGTTTTTCCGAAAAAACACTGTTTTAAACAATGTACCTCTATTAGTCTCCTAATAGGCATCCAGCTCTCCAAGAATTAATTCCCTTACAGGTTTTGTGATGGCACTTTTTTGTAAACATAGTAATATTGCCCCGATTACAAAACGAGTTACTTTGAATAAAACGGTTTTTGTCAAGGTTTCTTGACCTACGAAAGATTCCGTCTTGTAAATATTTCTTGACAAAAAATTTGCTGACTAATTTAGGTATATGCAAACGTGTTACTGTAGTTCGATTGCCCTTGTTTTTTCTTGTTTACCAAAATTTCATACGCTTAAAGAATAGAAAAAAGGTTTCACGGCTGATGGTCTTTATCAAGCTTTGCTTCGTCTTATTTGTATTCCCTTTTCTAATGCTATAACGTCAACTAGATGTTGTATGCCTGAGGTCTGAATTTTTTTTTCTAAAACTTCTTCGATTTGGAATACGCCCGCTGGGTTGTTCATGTTTACAAAGAGTTGGACAGGCTTGTGTTGTCCCTTTTCGATTTCCACTTGTGTAATAGACAACGCAGAAAGCGAGTGAATGTCCACTTTTCCTGTTCGATAAGGGATTCTGGTCCGTCCTCTAGCCATATCTGTTCCATCGGCTATCTTTGCTGCTCCAGCTTCTATACTTAAGCAGTTAACTTCCTCTTCGTGAGCAAAAATTGCGTGAAGTATCTCAGACTTTAACCTAACCACAAGCGCCGCATCTTTTGGATAAACAGTTTTGAGAAGCCGATCCAAGATAGGATTTGCTAGGATACAACTGTGGAAGGTATGGTCAACACGGTGAATGCTGTTCCCTAAGTCATGAAGGTATGAACCACAAAGAACAACAACCTTAGCGTCTTCAAGAGAGCAAACATTATTTTGAACTGTTGAAGGCGTGACTTGCTGTATTAGGAGGTTAAAAATTTCTAGGGCACTTCCTGCAACGATTTTGGCGTGAACTGGACCGTGGTCATTGTATTTTAGCCGTTCCACAGCCATCACGTTTGACATTCGAAGAGTACTCTGAATTTCCACATCATTTTCCATTAACTGGAACATCTGCTCCACTTTTGGATTATCAAGATGAGCCTGTATCAGATTTGCGGAAACGGTCACCATTCTTTGTTCACCACGGTTAAAATAGGTGTGTGAAACATAAGAATCTTAGTTTTTGAGTAGAACATTTCTGTTTATGTTACTGACGAAAAAGCAGACCTTTTCTCAATGTATGTTACAGGGTCAATTTCTCTCACAGATATGCCATCCACATCTATTATGTAGATTGTGTGAATACGAGCATTTCTGATTTCGTCAAAACTAACAGGAGGATTTTTGTAGTATAGGTCACAGAGCGTTTTGAGGTAATTCAGGTCTTCTTTTGTTCTTGCTCTAGGCGGCTTCACAAGTATATCAGGAATTTGTAACAGATAATATGGTGGAACACCTAAAGCAAACTTTTCTGAGTGATTGCCGTACCTGATTATTTTGCTTGCTATCCGTGACTTGCGGTAGTTAGCAGGATCAAGAGCGTGACTTGGAGGAATAAATCCAGTTTCTATCTCGACAATATGAGAGCCTAAGCCCTTCACTCCGTACAGGTCACATACTAATCCATCTACAGGGCGCTCAATGTCCACATCGTAGCCCTTAAGGACCAAATGTTTGGCGCAAACCAGCTCCATTACTGAATGATTAATCTTGACAACATTCTCTTCATGCATCTTGATTAGCTTATTTTTTAGAATGTCCAGTTTTTTTTGAGCTTCTTTGTTTGTGTCCATGTTCAGTTTGGCTGATAGAATTTCTATGTCTCTATCGAACTTGTTCATGCTATCATCCTTTCAGAATTTTTGCAACAAACGGTTCTGCTAAATACGTGATATATGTTCTATGTCAAAAGCTTTTATGCACAAATATCACTCAAAGCATAAACTAACTTGTATTTTATTGTCTCTAGAACCAGGAAGCCCAGAGTAGGCACAGTCAAGTTTACTAGTAATCAAGAATGTTGCTCAACCAAAAGAAGACTGACCATGAAAAAATAGGAAAGAAAAGACTGAAGCCCCATGTATTTTTTGAACACTAAAGTAATTGGGCTAAAAAAAGAGCCCAAATTTACTAAAAAGGTTTAGTCTTTGATTGCTTCGAGTAGACTCATGACGTTCCAGAGTTTTACTCTGCTGTATGGGGGCATGTTGGGGTCCTGCAAGATTTCGTCAAGAATAGATATTGCATTTGCTGCTCTGACTGCTGGCGTGTTATCTAAAAGTTGAAGAGCTGTAATTGACTGTTTTGCTGCTCTTCTTATGTTACGTGGAGTCGTAGTATCTTCGGAAACCATACCCAGAACATTCATGGCTTCTTTAATTCTTTCCTCGTATTCCTCTAATTTCTTTTTGCGTACCATGTAGAAGCCTCCTATACCACAGCTTAAACGAAACGCAGCGTATTTAATCTTATCCTAAAATAGACGACGCTTTATGTCGTTTGTATGATGCATCTTATTTTTATCAATTAATCCAATTTCGTGTAGTTGGGGATTATGCAGTAGATGTTTGTTCGTCTTAATCTTGACACGATTTGAATTGTTTTTGTTGTTGATGTTATTGATTTAATGGTGCAAAGGTAAACAATGTTCTGTCTGCGTGTTAGCCTTGATTAGTGTTTGTTTTTCTCATTTTTCTCCATGTTTGCTCTTAAAATCAAACTATTAATTTGACTTGTGGTTTATTTTATCCGTCATGGCAGGACGTTCAAAGAATTAAATTTTAATGTACCGTATTTAGTCCTCATGAAGAGATAGATTTTTTCATTGATTATTCAATCTCTTCAAAAAAATAAAACAAAAAACAGGTGAAAAAAACAAATGAATAATATACAAAATAAATTCAAAGCATCTACTATCACTTTAATTGCGTTGTTAACCGTTTCTGCTATGTTAGTTGCTTTACCAACTACAACTGCACAGACATCAACTAGGACGACATACGCTTTCATTGGTGCTACGCCTAATCCCGTGGGCGTTAACCAAGAAGTATTAATTCATGTAGGAATTCCAGACTATCTCTCAACTGCAGGTGATGGATGGGAAGGTATGTCCATTACTGTCACAAGACCTGACGGGGAAAATGAAACGCTTGGGCCAATCACAACAGATGCGACAGGTGGAACAGGTTACGTATACACACCTACAATTGTTGGAACATACTACGTGCAGTCACACTTCCCTGAACAGGAATACAATGGTATAACATATTTAGCCAGCGACAGTGGAACACTAGAACTAATTGTACAAGAGGACCCACTAGAATATTATCCAGGTACATCGCTTCCAACTGAATACTGGACGCGTCCTATAAATGCTCAATATTGGGAATGGTCAGCGCTTGCAGGAAACTGGCTAGAAGCTGCTGGAGGCTTTACCTTACCTCCTGTGTCAAAATATATTCCATACAATGAAGATGCGCCTGAAACTTCTCACATATTGTGGACAAAGACTTTGGCGACAGGAGGGCTTGTTGGCGGTGAACTTGCTAATGTGCAATATGAAACAGGAGATGCATATGAAGGGTTCTTCTCAGGCACCGTGATTATTAATGGAGTACTTTACTACAATCGGTACAATTCTGATGGCGGTACTAATGTCGTTCAGGAAGTTGTTGCAGTTGAGCTGAAAACTGGCGAAGAATTATGGTGCAAAGTATTAGGCGACAACGAGCGGCTATCTTTTGGTCAAGTGTTTTATTGGGACTCCTATAACTACCATGGTGCTTTTGACTATTTGTGGACAACCAGCGGCACTACTTGGAACGCGTATGATGCGCTTACTGGACGTTGGGAATACAGCATGACTAATGTGCCTTCAGGTTCCAATCTGTATGGTTCAAAGGGCGAAATTTACAGATACACTGTAGATCTTGTTAATGGATGGGTGACTCTTTGGAACTCAAGCAGAGTTGTTTCAGACGAAGGAAGTTGGGGCTCTAGCGCTGTGGGAAATACATTTGATGCTACACTTGGAATAGAGTGGAACAAGACAATACCAACAGGATTGTCTGGTAGTGTTTGTGAATATTTCTTTGAAGACAAAATAATCGGTGCAACAACTGGAATGTTTGGAACAACTGCTGCAACAGTTACATATTGGGCTATTAGCATGGAGCCCGGGCAAGAAGGGACAATACTGTATAATACAACTTGGACTGTGCCTTCGGGCGACCTAACTCTAGGCTACACTGATGCGAGTGCAGAAGATGGTGTTTTCATTTTATCTGCAAAAGAGAACCGTAAATACTATGGTTTCAGCCTTGAAACAGGTGAGTTGCTTTGGGAAACTGAACCCGAGACACAACTGGCGTTATATGACAAATGGTATGGTCCTGCTATAGCTTATGGTAGATTCTATACCGGTAGATACAGTGGAGTAGTAAACTGTTACAACATAACGACGGGGAAATTGCTTTGGAGTTACGACACTGTAGATGAATACTCGGAAAACTTGTGGGGCAACAACTGGCCTATCGGATTCCACTTTGTCACAGCCGGAAAAGTTTACGTGTCCTATATGGAACATTCACCCATTAATCCTAACGCACGTGGTGCACCATTCTTTTGTCTTGACGCAGAAACTGGAGACTTAGTTTGGTCCATAACATTCGCTGGGTCTTTCTGGGGCGGAACTGCAGTTATCGGGGATAGCACAATAGCAGCATTGAACACTTACGACCAGCAAATATATGCCATAGGTAAAGGAGCAAGCTCAATAACACTAACCGCTTCACCAAAAGTTTCAGTACATGGAAGCAGCGTACTACTAGAAGGCACTGTGATGGATATATCTCCAGGCACGGAAGACTCTGCAATTGCAATAAGATTCCCAAATGGAGTTCCTGCCGTATCTGATGCTGTAATGAGTGAATGGATGGAGTACGTTTACCAACAAGCTGAGCGCCCAGCAGGTGCAACAGGCGTTACAGTAACATTAGAAGCTGTTGATCCTAACAACAACTACCAAAATCTCGGCACGACTACAAGCGATTCATATGGTAACTACGGTTTTGCATTTGAGCCTGAAGTTGAAGGCACATACATGATAATTGCCACATTTGGAGGATCTGAATCATATTATGGCTCTACATCGACAACTTACATAACTGTAGACCCTGCGACTTCACCTTCAACTCCAATAGAGCCTGACACTGAAACCCCAGACACTGAGACCCCTGATACAGAAGAGCCTCTAACCGAGACAGAAGAACCCGTAACTGAAGCCTCAACAATCGCAACAGAAACTGCAATCATAGCCGCAGTTGTCATTGCAGCGATAATCGCCGCAGTAGGTATCTTTGTAATACGAAAGAGGAAATAACCCAAAAATTTTCCCTCCCTTCTTTTTTTGGGAATAAAACTTACATTCAAAAGAAAATGGGGCTGAAAAGGCTCAGGCACGGAAAATGAAAATAACTAAAGCGATAGTAGCTGTTTGTCGTTTTCATTTTTTCTCCTCTTAATGCACCCGTGCAGGAGCCTCAGCAAAACCATTTTCTTTGTGATGATTGACATGCTAACTAGAAGATCTTTTGTAGCACATATTGTAATCGTGCTTGAAAAGTGTTTACGCTCAATGACAGCGTGAATGTTGTGTTCATTGTGTTTTTACGTTTTGCGTGAAACAGGTAATATAGATAGTTAATTAACCTATAAGATATATTCTATCTGAGGGCTTGTTCAAAAGAGGATTTGACATGGCTAAAAATTCAGAAAACATTAAGGTTATGGCGGATTTACTTAGGCAAGGAGCCACACTCACGGAACATGCCTGCCCCGCCTGTTCTTCGCCGCTATTCAAACTAAAAAGCAATGACTTGTGGTGTGCTAGTTGCCAAAAGCGCGTGATAATCGTGAGAGAAGGCGAGCCTGAACCCAAGGCATCTGATGCCCCAGTTTTTTCTAGTCTAGAAACAACTATTATGGGGAAAATTCAGCAAATCGAAAAACAGTTAGCAGATGAAACTGATGCGGAAAAACTCACGAAGCTCGGAACAACTCTGTCAACTCTTCTGGAGAGCCTTGAAAAGATTCGAGCTATGAAAAAGTAGTTTAGAACCGTAAAGGCGTTTGTTTTGTTTGGGCGTTACGAAAATTTTCCCGTGAACATCCATGGAGTAGCTCGTTTTCAGTACCAGACAGCTGTAAAGAACATTCAACTGGCGATTCTTTATGCATTTCATCGATTAAACAGTAAAGTCTTTGAGTTGAGTGCCGTAACCCCATATTTAACACAGAACTGTGAAGTTGGCTTCGAGTTTGGCGTAGCTAACGGCTTTGATTTCAATTTTTTAGACCAAACAGAACTTGATCAATCGCTAAGAAGCGTTAATGAAACAGAACTTGAAACTTTAGATTTTTTCTTTATTGTCCGCTATCATATTGTCAGGGATGGCGGTAAACGGGTTCCCTTGCGGTTTGATTATCACGTGCTTCGTTTTGTCTTTCAAGAAGGCGTTTTGGAGTTGCGGATTCGCCATGAAAAGGGAACTCAGCATGTTCCATTGGACGAGTTAACTAGTTTTTTGATTAAGCAAATAAACTTTGAATTGTCCCAAAGGCAACTGGCGTCACTATTTTTTGGAGATTTCGCGAAAATCAGCGTAAAAGAGTGACGAGTCTTCAGCGGTTTGTTTTAAAACTGATAGGTATAAATACCGAGAAGTTACTAACTGGTAATAATGATGGGGATAAGTTTGTTTTCTGAGTTTGAACCAAACCGCCTAGTAAGAGACGAAGAGCCCAAGCCAAAAAAGCAGTCGCTTAACGTTGAACGCTATTGTTCAATGATTGATGAAGCTGAAGGCTTTAGCGGAGTTTGGGAGATAGTAAAACAAACAGTCAAAGATTGTTTAGGCAAACAAAGATTACGCATGCTTCTTTTCTTGGATGATTTGCCTCTTCATTTGGGTGCATACCACCAATTAGGCACAAACAACATAGTTCTAAACCGAAGTCTAGTCAACATAGTTGAGGCGGTAACAAAATCAAAAAAGCTTGTCAACGCGTTTGTGTACAGCATATTAACCCATGAGTACCTCCACGCATTGGGGCACGTCTCAGAGGCTGAGGTTCGTTCCCTAGTCTGCGATGTATCTAGAGAATGTTTTGGAAGTGACCACATAGTTACTATGCTAGCTGAAAAGACTCCATGGGTTTTAATCAAAGATGTTCCATTAAAGGGGTTTACAGCGCCCAAGCAAGCAATGGAACTTATCAAAGATTTAGAAAAACCGAATCACTCATACATCGTCTAAGAAACGAAAACAATTAACAACCATTGTTAAGATGTTCTGTGGTTTTCCAGAAACTCCATGACCATACTCAAGATGCCCTGTTCTACTTCACTTTTTTTTCGGTCACCATCAATAGATATGAGCTGCCCGTTATTCACAAATTTCAGGTAAACCTTTTGTACTTCCCGTTGAGTCTCAAGTCTCTCCATTACTGACTTTTTGCGCCTTATTCTTTGCACAACAACCTCTGGCGGCACATCAATGTATATTGCGTAATCTGCTGGAAGAGCAAAACTGTTTATTTTTTCAATCCATTCTAGGTCAAGCCCCGCAGCCCCCTGATACGCAAGCGATGAATAAACGCACCTGTCCGAAACCACAACTTTTCCCTCTTCTATGGCTGGTTTAACATCCTTTTCAAGATGCTCTACTCGGTCAGCTGCAAAAAGAACCGCTTCCACGACTCTTGGAACTCTTTTTTTTCCTTCCAGAATTGTTCCTCGTATGAATGTTCCTAGTTCTCCTCTGCTGGGTTCAGTGGTGTATATTGCGTCGATTCCTTTCTCGTTTAGGTTTCGCACAAGTTTGTGGGCGTGAGTTGTTTTTCCGCTGCCATCCAAACCTTCGATGCAGATGAAAAGTCCTTTCTTTGTCACTTTGTGGTTTCGCCTCTCTGATTTAATGAACGATTACCTTAAATAATGATGCTCATGATTGACAAAGTTAAGGAGAACTGTTCCCTATGCATCGATATTGGGGGGAGATTAAAGACCCCGTTCACGGGTATGTTTACATCACTGAGGCAGAAAAGCAGCTGATTGATTCGTATCCATTTCAGAGGCTTCGTCGACTAAGACAGTTAGCTGGGTCAGAGTTTGTTTATTCAGGAGCCAATCACACCCGTTTTGAGCACTGCATCGGGGTTATGCACCTTGCAGGCAAACTATGCGAAAACCAGAATCTTTCTTTGCTTCTTTCAGAAGACGAAATACAAATTGTCAGAATGGCGTCTCTTCTTCATGATGTAGGTCATGGTCCATTTTCTCACATTTTTGAGCATCTTCTTGTTAAGTTTCTAAACAAAACTCATGAAGACATGACCAAATGGCTTATCCAAGAATCTGAGCTGCATGACATTATCAATAACATCGGATGTAGCTCTGAGGATGTAGCAAAACTCGCGGTTGGGGAGCTGCGTAGACCAAAAAAAGCATTTTTGGACCAGATTATCCAAAGCGCCGTGGACATAGACAAGCTTGACTTTGTGGTAAGAGACACATATCACACGGGCGCAGAATATGGATATGTTGACATTTTTCGGTTAATTCACATGCTAGATGTTCTTGGCGAAAATCTTGCAGTTGATGTTGGAGCGCTGTCTGCTCTTGAGTCTTTTGTTTTAGCTAGGTTAGAATCGTTTAGGAGCATCTATTTCCATCGTGTTGGACGGGCTGCTCAGATAATGCTTGCGTCTGCCATGGAAGCGGCAAAGGACGAGTTGGGTTTAGTTGACTTTGACTCTCCTGAAGACTATCTTGCGTTAACAGATTATACTGTTTGGACTAAACTCAGGGAATGTCCAAAATCTAGCGGAATCATGAAGGACTTGGAGCGAAGAAAGCTTCTAAAGTGCGCCTATGATAGAACGTTCCACGTGAAAGAGAAAATGGTGACAAGCATCTTCTGTGTTGACGAGGTTAGAGAGCAAGTAAGAAACAAGATTGCCAAAGAGGCAGGAGTTGAACCTGAAGTAATTATGATTGATGTCCCGACAGTGCCTTCGGTGCCGTATCATCATTCTGATTTGCTTGAGCCTATGGAGATTCCTGTTTTTCAGAAGACACGAGCAGGAGAAAAGATTCCGTTACGACTAAGTGACATCTCATCGGTTTTTGATGTTCTTAAGGGATTCATAAACATTCTTAGAGTCTACACTGACGAAAAATACGTTGACAAAGTAAGCGTTGCTGCAAGCAAAGTTATAGGCGGGACGCCTTCTTCGGCGAAAATATCGTTTTGATGTCGAAAAGTTAAAACGTAAGTATGTTTTATGTGGTGGTGTTTCGGTTTAGGCTCCGATAGTATAGTCAGGTTAAGTATTTCGGCCTTTCGAGCCGAAGACCCGG